>NZ_JBYSZA010000004.1:216509-342363 GCF_058786735.1 Pseudomonas sp. FW305-7 | reverse complement strand
GTCTGGTGAAGACGGAGGGGATGGGGTTGGTGGTGGTTTTGGTGCAGGTGGTGAATTTGGTGGGGGTTATCAAAGAACTGACCAAACAGGCCAACAACAAGCGGACGTGGGCTCCACTTTACGGTGCATTGGCGACGACTGGGGCGGCGGGTTTTACAGCGGCTCAAAGTCTTGCTGATACAGCAATGAAGGCTCGTAGCACTGCGCTTGTAGCTGCGCTTCAACCTCATGCCTTGCAGCATGT
This sequence comes from Pseudomonas sp. FW305-7, assembly GCF_058786735.1. Classification (NCBI taxonomy): domain Bacteria; kingdom Pseudomonadati; phylum Pseudomonadota; class Gammaproteobacteria; order Pseudomonadales; family Pseudomonadaceae; genus Pseudomonas; species Pseudomonas sp. FW305-7. The sequence continues at coordinate 342,119 of NZ_JBYSZA010000004.1, read as the reverse complement.
ATATGTGCAGATGGGGAAGTTGCATATTGGTTTGGGCATGCTCACCTATGGCTTTGGTCTGGTGGCTTCAGCGATTAGCCTTAAAAATCAATATCAAAATCTGCAGCAGGCAATCCGCAGCGGAAACTATTCGGCAAAGGGCGCGGCTGTACTGAGCACATTGGGTGCTGGTGGAATGACGACCGTCAATGCTTATGGTTTAGGCAACACATTACACGCAGGTTACACAGTACTGACTGCACCAAACAAGGCTGCACGAACAGCCGCCTGGGCCGCCGCTGGCACACGTCTTTCTACCGTGTTTTTCCGCTTTAATCTGGCAGGCGCGTTATTCACAGTACTCGAGTTGAGCGGCACTTGGTTGTTCAATCGCTACAACATTAGTGCTCACGACAAGTGGCTGAAACTCACACCTTGGAGCCGGGACGCAGAGACGCGCGGCGACCATTCACTGGAAGACTATCAAAGTTACCTGGCTTTTCTGATTCACGCGCCTTACGCCCAACTTGGGCCAAACCCATACGACTCCTGGCTGAAGAACTTGCTGTTCAAAGCCAAACCCGGCGATATCCATCTGGTGCTGCCAAGACTGACGTTGAGTGATCTGCTGCCTCCTTTTGGCGGTAAGCCGAAACATCGCTTGGGCATCGGCGCGCACCGTATTTCCATTCCCCTTCACAGTCGAGGAACACCACGGGAGCGCAAGGACGTCATCAGTGATGAAGTTGTCAGGAGCTTACGCATTGTTGAGTCCACTCCAGAAAAACTGGTGCTCTGCCTTCAGTACCCGGTGGATTTCGACTCTGAATTCACTCCGGCGAAAGAAACCCTTGAACTGGCAGTTTGTATTCAAAGAATGAACGCCAAAGGTGAGTGGGCATCGAGAACTCAAGTCATCCATCTGGATCCTCGAAAAGAAGGTCATTTCTCTGTAGTCGTTCCTCAGTTAGTAAAAGAAAATCCACCGGTATTGCTTGTCGAAACCCAGTTCTTGGAGCGAGCCGATCATGCCGAATAGTCTCGACAAGCCAACAGATACTCCGCAGCTTGAACCGCCACGAAAAGCAGGCGATATCGAGCCATTTCCAGGTGGGAAAATTACCTATCTCGCTCCGCTGCCCTTACCAACACCGATGCCACCTTACGGGCCACATATTGGGGAGTTGAATCAGGTGTACATGGATTTTGGTTTGGGATTCCCACAAGTTTTCATGTGGCAAATGACGTTGGGGGGACCATTCAGTGTTGCCTTTTCGGCAGCGTTTCTGCTTCCGCTAATCGGTGGCTTCATGTTCTTTTTATTCGGGCAGGGCTGGGACGACGTTTCTCATGCCATAGAAGGGCTTTTCAATGAAGGTAAAGGGGTTTCATTCTTGGTGGGATGCTTGATGCTCCTTATCGGCCTTTGCGTCTGGCACCACAACCACAAAAAACGCGCCTCAATCATCCCGACCCGCTTCAACCGCCAACGCCGCGAAGTCTGCTTCATGCCCGAAGGCGAAACCGAACCCGTCTTCGTCCCCTGGGAATCCCTCTCCGCCTGGATCATCGAAGCCCAGGGCGCAACCCAATACGGCATCCACCGTCAATACGGCATGGGCATCGGTTTCTACCACGGCGAAACCCTCACCAGCCTCGAATTCCCCTGCGCCGGGCTGCCGCTCGCCATCAGCCATTGGGAAGCCATTCGCGGCTACATGGAGTACGAGGTCAACGACCTCAAATTGATTCAGGATCTGCAAGACCTGCAAGGCCCCGACGACCCGCCCCACGAAGGCCTGCACACCTTTCGCAATGCCCGCACGCGCATGCATCAACAGATCCGCGATGGTTCGCGCACTCGGCTGTCAGGGTTTTTCTGGTACCTGTACCACGTCATGACTCTGTGGACGATTCCCAACCGTCTCGTCGAATGGGAAGTGCGGCGCCTCGAAAGGATTGGCAAACATACATTGCCCGAAGCCATGCGCGAGTGGTCGGAGCCGCTGCCGGAAGATCAATGGGCCAAACCAAGTGAGGAGTTGCTGCGGCTGAGTGAGCAGGTGCGGCAGTTGCAAAAGCGTCAGCCGCAGCGGCCCATCACGGAAATTTTTGCCCAGGTGCAGCGAGTGGCATGAATGCCCGGGATTCGCCCCGGAATGCGCTGCAGATGTAGCCTTCGGTCTCGTTCACGGATTCATCAACTGCTCCGTCCGTCCGGGCATTTTTCAGCTCGATTGAATTTTTGCCATGCGCAACCCCTCTGCTGCTGTAGAGGCGCGAAACAGCGTCCTGACAATCGACCGAGAATATTGCCATGACTGTCCTGACACCCCTGCAATCCGTGCCAGCCCAAGAACAAGCGATCGAACCCGCCGGGAATATCCGTGGCGTCTATGAAGCGCTGCTAAGGGAGGAAAACCCGCAAGCCCTTGCGCAAACGTTCCTGCACCAACAGCTGGAATGTGCCGCGGCGTTGCCCGAAGAGCTGCCGCAAGACCCCTTTACCTGGCACGCCTGGGTCGCCGCGCATTGCGCCGATGTCGCTCGGCAATACGCTGATTATCTGCAACAGCGCAAGGCCGGCGGGCCACGGCAGTTCTTCAGAAACAAGGCTCAGGCGTTGTACTTCCTGCAAGCGGTGGGCCCGACCAAACTGGTCGATGGTGCCTGGTTGTACGGGCTGTTGCAGCATTGGCGCGATCCACGTTTCAGCGGTTTGCTCTGCACCTATCTGGAAGAGCTTGGTGAGGGCAATCCGGCGCAGAACCATGTGGTGATCTACCGCAAACTGCTGGCCGAACACGACCTCGACCACGCCGGTCCCATTACCGATGAGCGTTATCTACAAGGCGCCCTGCAACTGGCGCTCGGCGTCTGCGGCGATGAGTTTTTGCCAGAAGTCATCGGCTACAACCTCGGCTACGAGCAGCTGCCGTTGCACTTGCTGATCAGCAGTTACGAGCTTAGCGAGCTGGGCATCGACCCGTATTACTTCACTTTGCACGTCACCATCGACAACGCCAGCACCGGCCATGCGCAGAAAGCCGTACAAGCGGTACTTGACCTGTTGCCGCTTGAGGCTGATCGCGCCGATTTTCTGCGGCGGGTATCGCTGGGTTATCGACTCAATGATCTGGGGCAGGGCAGTCGCGCGATCATCGAAGGTTTTGACCTGGAAAACGAATTGCTCGCGATGCTCGAGCGCAAGTGCCCGTTCGCCCAGCACATGCACTCGGACTATTGCCGTTTCGAAGGCAAAACCGTCAACCAGTGGCTGGCAGAACCGGCGCATTTGCCGGGCTTCCTGCAAGCCCTGCAGGACAAAGGCTGGATCAAGCGTCATGAAGACCCGCAGGCCAGTCGCTTCTGGCAGTTGATCGACGGCGATGGTGCAGCGATGTTCGGCGTGTTCAGCGCCTACGAGAAACAGCTGGTCCACGACTGGATTGCCGGCGACTGGAAACCGGCGCGAAAAGCCACGGCGTTGCGCCGACACGCGCCGGCCAACTCACCAATTGAGGTGCCTGAACAGGACCCCGACGTGCAGCAGCTCAACGCCGCGCTGGAAGGGCTTGATGGCCACGCACAAATGGCCGCGCTTATTCCGTGGCTGGCGCCGGCGCGGCATGCGCATCCTGCCGGGCTACTTGCCACTCGCCGGTTTATCGAACTCAAATCCCGCCTGCCTTAAGGACATCAGCAATGAATCAGGAAGAACAACTGTCCACCGACGATCTTGCGTTGCTGCAACTGGGCCGGCGCTTGCAGGCTGACGGCTATCGTTTCATCACCCCGACGCCGCTGACCCATCAGCGGGTCAATCAGCGTGACGAAGGCCAGTTCGCCGATTCCCTGCGCGATGTGTTTGGCTGGTCGCGGCCCTTTACGCCGGGCCTGTTGTCTGCCGATGAGCAACGGCAGTTACAGGATGCGCAAGTCATCGATTCCTACGAAGGTCACCTGAAAAGCCGCGTACGCTGGTCGAGCCTCGACGACTTGCTATTCGTGCATTCGGCGTATCCCACCGAGGCCGCGGATTCGGTGTTTTTCGGCCCGGACACCTATCGTTTCGCCCAACTGATTCACGCCCATTTGCAACAGAACTTCGCACCGATTCATCGTGCCGTGGATATCGGCTGCGGTGCCGGCGTAGGCGCCATTCTGATCGGCCGCGCCCGCCGCGAAGCGCAAGTGCTGGCGCTGGATATCAATCCCGCCGCGCTACGCCTGACCACGATTAACGCGGCATTGGCGGAAGTCGCCAACGTCGAAGCCCATGCCAGCGATCTGCTGCAAGGCGTCGACGGCGAGTTCGATCTGATCGTCGCCAACCCGCCGTATATGGCCGATCCCGCCGCGCGGGCCTACCGGCATGGCGGTGGCACGCTGGGCGCCGGGCTGTCGTTGCGCATCGTCGAGCAAGCCCTCAATCGGCTCACGCCCGGCGGCTCGTTGCTGCTCTATACCGGCGTGGCGATGGTCGATGGTCGCGATCCGTTTCTCGACACGGTGTTGCCACGGCTCGATGAAGCACGGTTCGCCTGGACCTACCGGGAAATCGATCCGGATGTCTTCGGCGAGGAACTGCTCAACCCGGGATACCAACGGGTCGACCGGATCGCCGTGGTCGCCTTGACTGTGACTCGTATTGGCTGAAACAGGGCAGGTGCGCCATGAGCAGAAACCTTGACGACTACAACCGCATGCGCGATTTCTCAGCGACGTCGGAGCCAGCCGCGGTCAAGCGTTCGAGCAAGAAGACCACAGCGGATCACGCCCTGCAGTTCTGCATTCAGAAACACGACGCCTCGCACCTGCATTACGACTTTCGCCTGGAGCTCGATGGCGCGCTGAAGAGCTGGGCGGTGCCGAAAGGGCCGTCGCTCGACCCCAAGGTCAAGCGCCTGGCAGTGCATGTCGAAGACCACCCGCTGGATTATGCGACGTTCGAAGGCAGTATTCCCGAAGGGCATTACGGCGCCGGGGATGTGATCGTCTGGGATCGCGGGGTATGGATCCCACTGGAAGACCCGCAAAAGGCCTACGTCAAAGGCAAGCTCAAGTTCGAGTTACAGGGCGAGAAACTCGCCGGGATCTGGAATCTGGTGCGCACGCACATGCCGGGCAAGAAGGAAAACTGGTTTCTGATCAAGCATCAGGACAGCGCCGCCCGCCCGCAGGATGATTACGACGTGCTGGTGGCCGAGCCGGATAGTGTTTTGAGTGAGCGCACTCTGGTCGATAAACCCAAGCTTGCAGCCAGGCAGGTCAAACCCATCGAGAAGCCTGCCGCCAAACCACGCAAGAAAGCTTCGGGCACGCTGACCGGCGCGCACAAGGCGAAAATTCCCGCGCAACTGAAACCGCAACTGGCGACTTTGGTCGACAGCGCACCGGAAGGTGACTGGAGCTACGAGATCAAGTTTGACGGTTACCGGATCATGGCGCGGATCGAGGGTGAACAGGTTCAGCTCTTCACCCGCAACGGTCACGACTGGACGCACAAGTTGCCGAAACAGGCAGAAGCGCTGGCTGCACTGAAACTGGAGTCAGCGTGGCTCGATGGTGAAATGGTGGTCGCCGACGAACACGGCGTGCCGGATTTTCAGGCGCTGCAGAATGCCTTCGACTCCGGCAGCAGTGCCAACATCTTCTATTACCTGTTCGACATGCCGTATCTCAACGGCGTCGACCTGCGCGAAGTCGCTGTCGAGGAACGCCGTGCGGCACTTTCAACGGTGCTCGGTGCTCATGAGCAACCGCTGTTGCGCTTTTCCCAAGCCTTCGACGAAACCCCGGATGCGCTGCTTAACAGCGCCTGTCAGATGCAGATGGAAGGTCTGATCGGCAAACGCCTCGGCTCGCCGTACGTTTCACGGCGCAGCAGCGACTGGATCAAACTCAAATGCAAACATCGCCAGGAATTCGTGATCGTTGGCTACACCGATCCGAAAGGCTCGCGCAGTGCCTTCGGCGCGTTGCTGCTGGGCCTGCATGATCGTGATAGCGGCGAGCTGCGCTACGCCGGCAAGGTCGGCACCGGTTTTAATGAAACCACCCTGAAAAGCATCCTCGCGCAACTCAAACCGTTGCAGGTGAAAAAAGCTGCCGTGGTCAATCCACCGAACGGATTCGAAGCCAAAGGCGTGCACTGGCTGAAACCGAAACTGCTGGCGGAAGTCGCGTTCGCCGAAATGACCAAGGACGGCTCGGTGCGTCATGCCGTGTTCCATGGTTTGCGCGAGGACAAACCGGCCAAGGACATCACTGAGGAGCGAGCGAAACCCGTGAAGACTTCAGAGAGCAGAACCGCCGCGAAGAAAGCCCCGAAAAAAATCGCTGCGAGCAAATCCGAACCGGCGGAGACTGCGCCATCGCAGCTCGGCCTGGCCAGCGGCAAAGTGCGCATTACCCACCCGGATCGGGTCATCGACGCCGTCAGCGGCACTACCAAAATGCAACTGGCCGAATACTACGCCAGCGTCGCCGAATGGATCCTGCCGCAACTCAAGGACCGTCCGGTCGCGCTGGTGCGGGCGCCGGACGGCATCGCCGGCGAACTGTTCTTCCAGAAGAACGCCGAACGTCTGGCGATCCCCGGCATCACCACGCTGGACAAGGATGTCACCGGGCAACCGGTGATGCTGATCAACAACGCCGAAGCGCTGATCGGCGCGGTGCAGATGAGCACCGTCGAACTGCACACCTGGAACGCCACCACGGTTGACCTCGACAAGCCTGACCGCTTCGTCCTCGACCTCGACCCGGATCCGGCGCTGCCCTGGAAAAGCATGGTCGAAGCCACCGCGCTGACCCTCACGGTGCTGGATGAACTGGGGCTCAAGGCGTTTCTCAAAACCAGCGGCGGTAAAGGCATTCACCTGGTGGTGCCGTTGACCCGCAAGCTCGGCTGGGATGAGGTCAAGGATTTCAGCCACGCGATCGTCAGTCATATGGCCAAGCTGTTGCCGGATCGATTTTCGGCGGTGTCCGGGCCGAAAAACCGCGTCGGGCGAATCTTCATCGACTATCTGCGCAATGGTCTCGGCGCAACGACCATTTGTACTTATGCCGCGCGCACCCGTGAGGGGTTGCCGGTGTCGGTGCCGTTGTTCCGGGAAGAAGTGGCCGAGATCAAGGGCGGCAATCAGTGGAATATCCACAACGTCCATGAACGCCTGGCAGAAGTCGGCGACGAGCCCTGGGCGGACATGAAGAAAACCCGCCAGAGCATCACCGCAGAAATGCGCAAACGGGTCGGGATGAAGAAGTGATCAGGTATCGCGCAACAAGTCGTGGGCGTTGAGCAGTTCGAAGGCAATTTCCGGATGGTTTTCCAGGCCCCGGCGAATTGCGGCCGGAATTGCCTGACGCGTCTTGCGACACAGCCCCGGCAGCTCTTCGATCTGAATGGCAATGCCGCGCATCGTGCGCACTTCATTGAAACCTGGGGCAACATCGACACGGATACCCAGTTGTTCAAACATCCGTTGTTGCAGATGCCTGAGGTCGGCCAGATCCTTGAGCATCTCCAGACGCGCGAGCAGACGTTTTTCTTCCTCGCGCGTCAGGCGCAGGATGCGCAGATCCGCACCGGGTTTCTCCAGCAGCGGGTCGCGCCCGCAATTGCAGGCGCCGGGCGGGCAGGGTGAGCGCAACGGCACAGAAGTCGTCATGGCCTCCATCATAGAGGCCGTCGGACATTTTTGCCTATGCGCCGTCAGCAGCCGTCCATCGGCCGCTTCGCATCTGACAGCTACTGATTCAGACCTTCGTAATGCACCAGAATCGCATTGGCGAGGTCTTCATCGCTGGCGTTGATGCCAGGGTTTTCCTGGCGAACCTGTTGCAGCACCGACTCAAGATAAACCCCACGAATGGCCCCGCCACTGGCGACGAATGCAGACAAGTCGTCACGGGCCGGAATCACCATTTTGTGATCCTTGAAGGTCGAGTACAGCGACGCGGAGACACCTGCCGAAGTGGCGACATCGCCCGCATCGACGCGGGCCAGTGCCGAACCGACGGGCAGGCATAAGAGTAAAGAAGAAACGAGCACTAACTTGCGCATGACGGTATTCCTCCACAAGCGCGAAGCAAAAGGGAAGTACTACATAATGTGAGAGGTGCGCGGAGGGCGGGAGTTCCGTGGGAGATTCATATGGAGTGCGGGCAGCGCCGTTGCGGGCTGCCCGTTCCTATATGCAGTGGTCAGATCACGCCACAGGCCATGCGGTCGCCGCCACCGCCAAGGGGCTTGGGCATGTCGGCATGGTTATCGCCGCCGGCATGGATCATCAGTGCATGCCCCTTGATCTCACTGATTTTCTTCAGCCGCGGCGCCAGCACCGGATAGTTGGCGATACCGTCGGCCGTCACGTAAACCGCCGGCAAATCGCCGAGGTGTCCGTCCGCATAAGGACCGAGGTGCTTGCCGGTTTTTTGCGGATCGAAATGACCGCCAGCCGCCAGGGCTGCGCCTTTGACGCCGTCTTTCATACCGGCCTCGCAACTGCCGTTTTCATGGACGTGAAAACCATGCACCCCGGCCGGCAGAGATTTCAGATCGGGAGTGAACAGCAAGCCATACGGCGTTTCACTGATGGTGACGGCGCCAATCGCCTGCGGTGCACCATCGGCGCTGACCAGATTGATGGCGACTTTCTCGCTCGCCGCCTGAGCGGTGCCAATAGCGAGGGTGCCGAGTAGTCCCAACCAGAGTGCGCGTTTCATAAGCGTTTCCTTGTGCTGCACGAGTTTTCAGAAGGACCGACTCAATAGCCTTTGCCCATTAACAGGCGATGAAGGCGCGATCCCGCGGCGTTCAAAGTGAGACTCTTCGCACAATCCGAAAGTTTTGCCGGTGCTGCCGTCCTGCGTTGACATTCGCTGACACGCTCTGGCGCGGCAGATTGGCGCAAATAGGCTTAACTCAAGGTCTGACAGGGCTTTCCAGCGTGCCCGGGGAGGATTTGCAAGGTGTCGATCAAACTGCGTTTAGTGTTGCTGATTGTTACCAGTCTGCTGACAGCCTTGATCATGGGGGTGGTCAGTTACGTCGGTAATGTGCACATGGCTTCAGCGGTCAACGACAACGCCGTCAGCATGAGCGCGCTGCGCAACCACATGGAGGCCGACATGATGCACGATGCCCTGCGCGCCGACGTCTATTCGGCGATGCTGGTGGGGTTAGGCAAAAGTACCGGGACAGCCGCCGAAGTGCGCGACTCGATCAAAGAACACGCCGGGCATTTCCGCGAGGTCCTCGACGACAACCTCAAGTTGCCAATCAACCCGACCCTGCGCACGGCGCTGGAGCAGATCAAGCCGAGTCTCGACACATACATCAACGCCGGTGAGCGGATTGTCGGGCTGGCACTGGACAACCCGGATGCGGCGCAGCAGGAACTCGCTACGTTCAATACCGCGTTCAGTCAGCTCGAAACGCAAATGGCGGCGCTGAGTGAATTGATCGAAACCAACACCCGACAGACCAGCGAAGGCACCGAAGCGGCTATCCGCAATGCCAATCTCGCTCTTGGCCTAGTGCTGATTGCCAGTCTGTTGTTGCTGCTGGCGCAGGGGCGCTGGGTGATGTCGAGCATCCTCGGGCCACTGAAAACGGCCAGCCGGATCGCCGAAAGCATCGCTCACGGCAATCTCAGCGAGTCCATCGCCGAGCCGTCCGGCAAGGACGAGGCCAGCGTCTTGATTCGGACCCTGGCGACCATGCAGCGGGACTTGCGCAACATGATCGACGTGGTGCGCCGAAATGCCCATGGTGTCAGTGGCATGAGCGAGCAGTTGAGCCATGGCTGCCATCAGGTCGCCGACAGCAGCCAGCAACAAAGCGTCGCCGCCGGGACCATGGCTGCCGCCGCCAGCCAGATGACCGCGAGCATCGAGGAAATCACCCGACACGCCGAGCGCGCGCTGGGCATGGCCAACCAGGCCGAGTCATTGGCGAAGAATGGCGGGCAGGTGATCCATCAAGTGGTCAGCGACATGGACGATATTGCCCGCTCGGCGCAACAGTCGGCGCAGGTGATCCGCACGCTGGATCAGGAGTCCGAAGCGATTTTCAACATCATTCAGGTGATCAAAAGTATTGCCGACCAGACCAACCTGCTGGCGCTGAACGCCGCCATCGAGGCCGCGCGAGCCGGTGAGCAGGGCAGGGGCTTTGCGGTGGTGGCGGACGAAGTGCGCAGCCTGGCGGCGCGAACCAGCGCGTCCACTCAGGAAATCGCCGCGATGGTCGCACGCATTCAGCACAGTACTCGCGAGGCCGTCAGCAGCATGGAGGCGGGCGTGGCGCAGGTCGACAAGGGCATGGCGGTGACGGCTGACGTCGAGCGGGCGATTCGGGAAATTCTTGAGGCAACGTTGAGCACTACACAACTGGTCAATGACATCACCCGCACCATCGGCGAGCAGAGCCAGGCCAGCAACGAGATTGCCCATCAGGTGGAGATGATTGCCGGGATGTCCGAGGGCAATAGCCGGGTAATCGGCCAGACGGCGAACACCACAGATGAGTTGTCGAGTCTGGCGGGGCAGTTGGCGCAGTCGGTGGATCGGTTTCGGTTGTGAGTGCTGGAGCAGATGTGCAGTAACCCTGCGAACACCACAGCCCAATGTGGGAGCTGGCTTGCCAGCGATGAGGCCGGCACATTCAATATTGATGTTAACTGACACACCGCTATCGCTGGCAAGCCAGCTCCCACATTGGGCTATGGTGTAAACACAATTGCATTCACAACATCAAAACGATGACTTTAAGCGAGAGGATTCAGCCAAGGGCCGCGCTGGGGTCATGTTCGGCACTTGCCAGCCGATAAGCCCCTGAGCGGAAAAAGACTCTCAAGTCGGGAACAGACGCGCGGGTTTGTCCTGACGTGATATTCTTCGCGCCAACTTGGTTTGACCTTATTCAGTTTGCTTGCCTTTTGGGCGGGCCGACGGAATCCCTGTCGCTCAAGTAGCTGAAGCCAATAATGATAAGAAGTCAGTTCAGAAGGGACATTAACTGAGGTCGATGCGGTACATCGGCCTTGTGTGCCCACCCGTCAAAATTGAAGTGTGCCGGAACCCGCGACGCTAGCCTGAGCGTTGCAGAAGAGGGGCCTCACACGCACAACAGCGGCGGGCGGAAGGCGTTTTATCATAGGTGCAACAGATGTTTAAAAAAGTGAACACAGCCCTGCTGGGTCTGGCTTTGGCGATGGGGATGACATCCGCCAATGCTGACGAAGCAAAGAAAGTCGACGTCCTGCTGATCGGCGGCGGCATCATGAGCACCACCCTCGGTGTGTGGATCAATGAGCTGGAGCCAAGCTGGTCGATGGAAATGGTCGAGCGCCTCGACGGCGTCGCCCTGGAAAGCTCCAACGGCTGGAACAACGCCGGTACCGGTCACTCGGCTCTCGCTGAGCTGAACTACACCCCGGAAGACGACAAAGGCAACGTGACGATCCCGAAAGCGGTCGAGATCAACGAAGCGTTCCAGGTCTCCCGTCAATTCTGGGCCTGGCAGGTTCAGCAAGGTGTTCTGAAGAACCCTCGCTCGTTCATCAACACCACTCCGCACATGAGCTTCGTGTGGGGCGATGACAACATCAAGTTCCTGAAAAAGCGCTACGAAGCCCTGCAAGCGAGCCCGCTGTTCGCTGGCATGCAGTACTCCGAAGACCCGGCTGTGATCAAGAAGTGGGTCCCGCTGATGATGGAAGGGCGTGACCCGAACCAGAAAATCGCGGCCACCTGGAGCCCGTTGGGTACCGACATGAACTTCGGCGAAATCACCCGCCAGTTCGCCGGTTACCTGCAGACCAAGCCTAACTTCAACTTGAAACTGTCCAGCGAAGTGCAGGACATCACCAAGAACGAAGACGGCACCTGGCGCGTCAGCTACAAAAACCTGAAAGACGGCACCAAGACCGAAACCGACGCCAAGTTCGTGTTCATCGGCGCGGGCGGCGGTGCACTGCACCTGCTGCAAAAGTCGGGCATTCCTGAAGCCAAGGAATACGCTGGCTTCCCGGTAGGCGGCTCGTTCCTGGTGACCGATAACCCGGCCATCGCCGAGCAGCACCTGGCCAAGGCCTACGGTAAAGCCTCGGTTGGCGCACCTCCGATGTCGGTTCCGCACCTGGACACCCGTGTTCTGGACGGCAAGCGCGTTATCCTGTTTGGCCCATTCGCGACCTTCAGCACCAAGTTCCTCAAAGAAGGCTCGTACCTGGACCTGCTGACCAGCACCACCACCCACAACATCTGGCCTATGACCAAGGTCGGCATCAAGGAATACCCGCTGGTCGAGTACCTTGCTGGCCAACTGATGCTGTCGGATGAAGACCGTCTTAACGCGCTGAAGGAATACTTCCCGAACGCCAAAGCCGAAGACTGGCGCCTGTGGCAAGCCGGCCAACGCGTGCAAATCATCAAGCGTGATGAAGCCGCCGGCGGCGTGCTGAAACTGGGTACCGAAATCGTTGCTGCACAAGACGGCTCCATCGCCGGCCTGCTAGGCGCATCGCCAGGCGCGTCGACCGCTGCTCCGATCATGCTGAGCGTGCTGCAGAAAGTCTTCAAAGACAAAGTCGCGACCCCAGAATGGCAAGCCAAGCTGCACCAGATCGTTCCAAGCTACGGCACCCAGCTGAACAGCGATCCAGCCAAAGTGGCTGCAGAGTGGGCTTACACCGCCAAGATCCTCGAACTGCCGACACCTCCAGTGATCGGTCAGGCTGCTGCTCCGGCTGCACCTGCGGCTGAAAAAGCTGAAGCTCCGAAGGAAAACGCTGCACGTGACATGGCTCTGTAACCAGACGCCTGACACACAAAGCCCACTGAACCGGCGACGGTCAGTGGGCTTTTTTGTGGCGAAAATCCTGTAGGTGCGGAGTCAGGATCTGGTTTTTGCCAAGTAGGCACCGAGGCGCTGGCCCATTTGTTCACCCAAGGCTTGCAGGCCGCTGAGGGGACGCACCATCACCTCGAATTCGACGATCTTGCCTCGCTCATCAAAGCGAATCATGTCGATGCCTTTGAGCTCCTTCGAACCTATCTTGGCACTGAACTCCAGAATCACATTCAGCCCATCAGCGGTCGAAAGCTCACGGTGATATCTGAAATCCTCAAACACTTCGAACACCGTGTTGAGAATCATCGAAACCACCGGGGCGCCCGGATAAGGCGTGTGTGCCATGGGCGAGCGGAACACGGCGTTGGCATCAAGCAGCGCGGGCAGGGCGCTCAAGTCGCCGGTACGGATCATTTCGTGCCAGCGGTTCAGGGATTCGGCGACATTGGGCCGCAGGTTCAGGTCAGTCATTTGCACCTCTGGATTTTTGTTGTTCTTCGACTCTAGATCAAAGCGCTGTCAGGGCAAACTTAATGTCGCTACTGAATATCACCCTACAGATCAGATTTCATCTGATACGCTTTTTTCGTTTCAATCTGCCTCTGTCATCGGTTCAGATGCAGGATCAAAATGCCGCGGCAGTTCGGTCACTCACGACAAACCTTCATTCCGAAGTGTCCAGTGCACCGCAAGCTCAGCATTGAGGAGAGCAACATGAACAAAATGGCGATTTTCCTGGGTGGCTTCCTGACACTGACCATTCTGATTGGACTGCTCGCGACGATTTCTCCGGTCTGAGATACGGCCACAAGATGATGTCCGGGGTGTGCCGCGCGAATCGTGTTTAAATGCCGCGCCTTCACACCTCGAAATGGACGTCACCCATGGCCGAACAACGGATCCGCGCCCTCGCGCTTTGCGTTTTTCATCACAATGGCAAAATTCTGGTCAACGAGTTTCGTGACCCGGTCAGCCAGCAGACCTGCTTTCGTCCCATCGGCGGCGGTATCGAATTCGGCGAAACCAGCGCCGAAACCATCGTGCGCGAAGTGCAAGAGGAGTTGGGTCTGTCCATGACGGACGTGCGCCTGCTCGGCACACTGGAAAGCCTGTTCATCTACAACGGCAAACCCGGACACGAGATTGTCCAGGTCTACGACGCCAGGTTTGCCGACTCCGGCGTGTACGCGCAGGCACAGATCATTGGCCATGAAAGCGACGGCGCACCCTTTACCGCGCGCTGGCATGACCACTCAAGCTTCAGCGAGCAGGCGCCTCTGGTGCCGAAGGGTCTGGGTGATTTGCTCAAGCGCGCCGGATTGCTCGATTGACTTAGCAGCGACCTCCTTTAAGAACAACGACGCATGGTCTCAACGATTTCGTGCGTACTCGACAAGATCCCTGGGATAAACCATGTGATCGACCCTGCTGTCATCAATGCCGTACAAAAACGCGATGGCCGCGGCTTCAAACGCCCAGTAACCGACATAACTTCCTTCGTCGCCGTCCAGGTGAGAGTCGTACCAGGGCGCGTGGGTGAAGGCGCCATACCATTGCTCGCAATAGGTCGCCAACAAGTCGGCAGCCTCTTGCCTGTCATCCGCGTAAATCGCCTGTATCAACGGGGTGTAGACGTCGTGAAACCACTCATCGATGTCTTCTCTGTCCTCGACTACCTTGCACAGCAAGTCTTCGTAAAGCGCGTCCTGCCCCTTGTAGCCGGAATTGTCGATAAGACGGATAAAGCGCTTTAAGAGGTCGGTTCGATGCAGTAGTACGCACAGGCTGACTACCTGAATGCACTCCTCATATTGATCAAGCCAGGTATCGATGGCCAGAGGCGAGATATCGACTATCTGTTCACTGATTGCCAGTTTTTGCTGGCGCACTTCGTATAGCGAGATCAACTCTTCGAGAAGGGGTTGCAGCGCAACGAATTCGACACCCGCGGTGTAGGAGATCAACAGCTTTTTAAAGGCCACGCTTCTGAAATGGCTCGCTCGCAGAGAGGCTTCCTGTTCGGCAGAGTCTGACTCAAAGGTGTGGTGCTCCCAGAACTCTCTGGTCTCTACGCTGTAGGCCAGAAAGTCCTTGTATCGGAAGTCGCTGAGAAACTGTTTGTTCTTGTTCATCAGTGTTCACATGTTGCTGAGCGCCGCGCGTATTGGACCAGATCCCTGGGATAAACCATGTGATCGATCCTGCTGTCATCAATGCCGTACAAAAACGCGATGGCAGCGGCTTCAAACGCCCAATAACCGACATAACAGCCTTCTTCACCCTGCAAGTGCGTGTCGTGCCACGGGGCGTGTTCAAAGGCGCCGTACCATCCTTCGCAGTACTGTTGCAGCCGGGACGACGCCTCTTCGGGCGTATCGACGTAAACCGCTTGAATAAGGGGCGTATAGACGTCGTGGTACCACTCATCAATATCGTGACGGTCAGGCAGCACCTTCTTCAGCAGATCTTCATAGAGCGTGTCGTCACCGGCGTAACCCGCCTGGTCGATCAGTTTGACGAAACGCGCGAGCAAATCATGGCGGTGCAGGAGAACGCACAGTCCCATCACTTGAACCGCTTCTTCGTATTGATCGGGCCAGTCATCGATGGCCAGCGGAGAGATCGTTGGTGATTGCTCGTAGTCAGCGAGCGTTTGCTGGCGCACTTCGTACTTGTCGAGCAGGTCTTCAAGCAGGGGAATCAGACACTCGACGGGCGCACCAGCGGTGTAGGTTACGATCAACCTGTCAAGTGCGAGGGTCTGAAAGTAGCTGGCACGCAGCGACGCTTCCTCAGCATCTGTGTCGGATTTGAATCGGTGGATCTTGAAGAACTCGATGACTTCATCATGTTCTTTGAGAAAGTGCTCGTACTGGTTTTTACCGAGGAATTCCTGGCGTCGTTTCATTGTTGTCGCGTCCCTTGCGTCCCGTGGAAAAGCGGCGGGATGGTGCAGCAATCCAGACGCTGGATCAAGGATTCAAACGCGGGATCAGTGCCCCTAGTCGTTTTGCGTGGCCGGGCCTTTGCGGCGCTCAGCACCGTCCGGATTGCCAACGTCCAGCAACCTTCTTTCCACCAATACGTTTTCCAGCGCCTGACGCTCGACCGGCGCCATTTGGTGCTCGCGTTTTTTCAGCTCCAGCAGGATAGGGCTGGACCAGGTGCGATAGGTCTGTTCGATGTTGCGGCGGGACGTCATCAGTCTCTCCTTGATGAAGAGCCCGGTGTTGCGGGCAGGGGCTCAATCCGATGAGGTATTAACCTTAGTCGACAAACCGGGAAGCCGCTAATGCCCAGGACTTTGTGGGAGCTGGCAAGCCAGCTCCCACAGGGTTACTCATCGAATGGGGATCAGTCGTCGACCTTCATCATTTCCTGCACACCTTCCCACGCTTCGGCACGCATGCGCTCGATGTCCAGGCCGGGTATCACGCCGTTATCCACGACGACCCGACCGCCGACCAGACTGTATTTCACCGTGATCGGTTCGCCCGCCACCACCGGGGCGACGGCGCTGTCGTGGAATCCGTAGAACCGTGGATGGTCGAGGCTGTAGATCACCAGATCGGCCGCCTGGCCTACTTCCAGCGTGCCGACGGCGCCGAGTCCCAATACCTGCGCGCCACCCGCCGAACCCCAATGGATCACATCTTCCGCGGTAGTCGCCGAGGCGCCTTGTTCGGCGCGGTGGATCAGCCACGCGGTGTTGGCTTCGCCGACCATGCTCCCGGATTCGTTGGAGGCCACGCCGTCGACGCCGAGGGAAATCGGCACGCCGGCCTCGTACATTTGCGGCACAGGCGCGACGCCGCTGCCCAAGCGTGCATTGCTCACCGGGCAGTGGGCGATGCCGGTGCCGGTCTGGGCGAGCATGCGGATTTCACTCGGTTGCAAATGCACGGCGTGGGCGAACCAGACGTCAGGGCCGAGCCATTCGTGTTCGGCGACGAACTCCACCGGCAGGCAGTTGTACTTTTCCCGGCAGAAATTCACGTAGTTTTGCGTTTCGGACAAGTGCGTGTGCAGGCGCAAGCCGAGGCCGCGCGCGGTATGAGCGAGTTCGCGCAGCAGGGTGGGCGGCAGCGAGAAGGTTGGCGTGGTCGGCGCGACCACGACGCGGCGCAGCGCATCCGGGGTGTCCTGGTGATACCGCGATTTCAGCCGCTCGATATCGCCGACCATCTGCTCGAGGCTTTCCGGTTGTAGTGCGGTTTTCGAGAAGCCCGGATGCGCGCTCGCCGACTCCAGCGCACCACCCCGGCAGAGTACGAAGCGCAGGCCGAACTCGTCGGCCAGATCGAACAGCAAATCGCCGGTCTCGGTGCTGCCGTGGGCGTGGTAGAGGTAGTGGTGATCGGCGCAAGTCGTCACGCCGGACAGCAACAACTCGACCATGCCCAGCCGTGCGGCGATCCGCGCCAATTGTGGCGTGAAGCGATTAAGACGTGGGTAAGGCACGCTCGCCAGCCAGCCTTGCAGGTCCTGATTCAGACCTTCGGGCACGGCTTTGAGCAGGTTTTGGAACAGGTGATGGTGGGTGTTGATCCAGCCCGGGTAGACCACGCTGTTGCGCGCATCGAGCACCCGCTCACCGGGTTGCGGTTCCAGGTGGGCGGCCATTGCGGCGATGCGCCCGTTGACCACGCGGATGTCTACGGCACCCGCTCGGGCACGCGGGCCGCGCAGGCCGGTCATCACCGCGACCGGGTTTTTGATCAGGATGTTTTGCAGTTGCGTCATGGCAGGCTCCAGTTCAGAGAATGTGCGAGGCGGATTTGCTGGCGGTGGTTTCCGGCACGCTGACGCCATTCAGCGCGGCGTTGAGCAGTACCGACACCAGGCAGGCGATGACCACGCTGCTGTGCAGAAACGGCTGCGACCACTCGGGTAATTGTTTGAACAGGGTCGGCGCGAGCACCGGCACCAGTGCGGCGGCGATGGTGAAACCGACGATCAGCACGTTGTAGCGATTGCGCTCGTAATCGACCTTGGCGAGGGTCTGAATTCCCGCCGCCGCGACCACGCCGAACATGGCGATCCCGGCGCCGCCCAGTGCGGCAGTCGGCATCGAGGCGATGATCGCCCCGGCCTTCGGCACCAGGGCAATCGAGCACATCAGCAAGCCGCTGACCGCGACCACCCAGCGGCTGCGCACGCCGGTCAGGATCACCAGGCCGACGTTTTCCATGAAGGCAATAAACGGGAACGCGGCGAACATTCCGGCGATGGTGCTGGCCAGACCATTGGCGCGCAGGCCGTTGATCACCTGTTTGTCTTCCACCGGTTTTTCGACGATGTCGCCGATGGCCACGAACAAGCCCATCGATTCGACCATCTGCACGATCATCACCACCACCATGGTCGCGATGGGGATCAGGCTGAAGGTCGGCAATCCGAAATAGAACGGGTAGGGCACGGTCAGCCACGGCGCTTCTTCGACGCTGTGAAAACTGCCCATACCCAAGCCGTACGCCAGACCGGCGCCGATCAGCATGCCGATCAGCACCGCCATATTGCGCAACAAAGGACTGCCATAACGGTTGACCAGCAGAATGGTCAGCAACACCACCACCGCCACGCCGAGAAACGCCGGGGCGCCGAAGTTGCTGGCGTTGCGACCGCCTCCGACCCATTCATAAGCAATCGGGAACAGTTGCAAGCCGATCACGGTGACGATGCAACCGGTGACCACGGGCGGGAAGAATCGCCGCAATCGGCCCACGAACGGCGCCATCAGCATGGTGAAAATCCCGGCACCGATCACCGCCCCGCAGACCCCGGCAAATCCCACCTCCGGGTTGCTGCCGATGGCGATCACAGGTCCCACGCTGCTGAAGGCCACGCCTTGCAGAATCGGCAGGCGTACGCCGAATTTCCAGAAGCCGACGGTTTGCAGGATGGTGGCAATGCCGGAACAGAACAGTGTTGTGCTGATCAGCACCACCGTGTCGGCGTGGGACATTTTCAAGGCACTGGCGACAATCAACGGCACGGCGATGGCGCCGATGTATGAGACGGCCATGTGTTGCAGGCCGAGGGTGAGCATTTGTCGCACCGGCAAAATCCGGTCGACGGGGTGCACGGCGGAGGAAGGAGTGGCTGACGACATGGGGAAACACCTCTGGCTGTTTTTATGCGGTTGAGAGGGGTATTCGTCTGATGCCTTTGGATCCGGGAACACTGCAGATCTTTTGCTGGAATGAGGTCATCTGTTCAGAGGAGAACCTGTGGCGAGGGGATTTATCCCCGATCGGCTGCGCAGCAGTCGCAAATCCAGCGAATGCGGTTTGTCTGATAAACCGCGAGTTCAGGTTTTGGGGGCGCTTCGCACCCCATCGGGGATAAATCCCCTCGCCACAAATTAACTGCCTCCCCACAGATAAGTTGCCTCAGCACAGGACCTCAACACAGGGTTTACTCCACAGATTTCAGTGTCATTGGGCATCAGTCATTCGTGCCCGGAACCGCCATCCACCGGCTCCGATGCCTTGTTCAGCCTGCCAGGCAGGCGGCAAAGCCCTGGTTCAGGGCCGCGCGATCCAGGTCGCGGCCGATGAATACGATCTTGCTTGAGCGCGGCTCACTGCCCCACGCGGTCGAGGCGCGGAACTCAACCAGGCTGTGCACGCCTTGCAGCACGTAGCGCTGGTCTTCGTTGGCCACCGCCAACACGCCTTTCATGCGGTAGAGGTTGTCGGCCTGGGATGAACGCAGTTCGCTGATCCAGCGGTGGAACGCCATCAGGTTGACCGCGCCGTCCACGGCGATGCCCACCGATGACACGCTTGGGTCGTGTTGGTGATCCTGCTCTTCAATAGAGTGCTCTGCGTGATGGTCATGGCCATGCTGATCGTGATCGTGCTGGTCCGCGCCGATTTCCATCAGTTTTTGCGTGCACTCGAAGGCGCCGATTCCGAGGATCTTGCTCAGGTCGATTTGCGCATGGGTCGAGGTCACCAGATCCGCTGTGGCGTTCAAGCCCCGGATCTTGCCGCGCAGGGCTTCCACCTCGTCGCTGCTGACCAGATCGACCTTGTTGATGACGATGCGGTCGGCGCAAACAATCTGATCCACCGCCTGATTGTCGACGCCGTCCAGTTGCAGGTCCTCCAGATGCTGGGCGATATGTTTGGCGTCGACCATGGTCACGATGGCGTCGAGTTCGACTTCCTCGGCAATCGGGTCATTGATGAAAAAGCTCTGTGCCACCGGGTACGGGTCTGCCAGGCCGCTGGTTTCGATGAGGATGTGATCAAGGCGTACCGGGCGCGCCACCAGTTCGCGGACAATGCGCACCAGGTCCTCGCGAACCTCGGCGGTGCAGCACACGCAGCCATTGACCATCTCGTAGATTTCTTCTGTTTCGGAGCTGAGCACCAGATCACCGTCGATGCCGACCTCGCCGAATTCATTCTCGATCACGGCGATCTTGCGCCCGTGGTTTTCCTTGAGGATGTAGTTGAGCAGGGTAGTTTTACCGGCACCGAGGAAACCGGTGAGGATGGTCACGGGGATTCTGGTGTTCGGGGTTGGGGCGTTGAAGGGAGTATTCATTTGAGGCTCCTTGATGATTTACCGGTGCACGATGAAATGAGTGATGACGCTTTCTGTGGGAGCTGGCTTGCCAGCGATGGCGGTGTGTCATTCACCAGTGATGCCGACTGACCTATTGCTATCGCTGGCAAGCCAGCTCCCACAGGGGCCGGGGTTTTCTCTCCAGCGTGTGGCGACGCCCGCATCCAGGCCGAACAGGTCGAGCACGCGGCCGAGGCTGTGGTCGACCATCTGCGCAAGGCTTTCCGGGCGGGCGTAGAAGGCCGGCACCGGCGGTGCGATGATTCCGCCCATTTCGGTGACGGCGGTCATGTTGCGCAGGTGGGCGAGGGTCAACGGGGTTTCGCGGGCCATCAACACCAGGGTGCGGCGCTCCTTGAGGGTGACGTCGGCGGCGCGGCCGATCAGTCCCGATGAGGTGCCCGTGGCAATCTCCGCCAGCGTCCGCATCGAGCACGGCGCCACGACCATGCCCAGACAGCGGAACGAACCGCTGGCTATCCCGGCGGCGACGTCGTCGGCGCGGTGGTAGTGGCTGGCCAGCGCGGTGACGTCGGCGAGTTTGTAGTCGGTTTCGTGAGCCATGGTCAGCAGCGCGGCGCGGCTGATGATCAGGTGGCTTTCGATGTTCAGCTCATTGAGCAATTGCAGCAGGCGCACGCCGTAGATGAAGCCGGACGCGCCGCTGATGCCGACCACCATCCGTTGGCGGTTCACGATTCAAGACCCCTGAGCAACACCCGGGCGCGTTCGAGGACATCCTGATCGAGCTGCGCCTTGATCCCGTCAAAAGCCGAACCGCGTGTGGCGTCCAGGCCCATGCGTGAGGTGGTGCCGTTGACCGAGGACGACGGATCCAGCGGGCTGCCGGGCAAACCGTCGATGGTGAAAATATCAAGGTGCGGCTGGAAGTGCGTGGCCAGTGCCCACAACACCTGGCTGTCATCGCTGATGTCGATATCGCTGTCCACCGCGATCACGGTTTTCAGGTACGGGTCCCAGCCGAGCAGCGCCAGCATGATCTGCCGCGCCTCGCCGTCGCGGCTCTGATCCAGCGCCACGTAGCAATGAAAATGCGTGCCGGAGTTCGGGTAATGCACGGCGGTGACGGCGGGGAAGCGGGCCTTGAGCTTCTCGCTCATTTCCGCTTCACGGGGCAGACGGGCGAGAGTCAGGTGTTCGGCGTAACGGCCACCCATCACGTCCACCAGCCACGCATCTTTGCGCCGCAGCAGAGTGTCGACACGCAGCACGTTGTTGGTCGAACGATCCGAGGAGTAACCGCTGAACTCACCGAACGGACCTTCCTCGGCATACGCCGCCGGGTCAATTGCACCTTCGAGCACAAACTCGGCGTAAGCCGGGACACCGATGCCGTAGCGTGGAGTTTTCACCAGCTCCAGCGGCGCGCCGAACAGTCCGCCCGCCACTGCCCGTTCATCACTGCCGTAGGGCAAACGCGCTGCAGCGGCAAGCATGAACAGTGGGTGCGCACCCACCACCATCGCCACGCGCAATTCTTCGCCGCGTTCGCGGGCGGTCTGCAGCATCCGCCACAGGTGGCCGCGCGAGTGCAGGCTGGTGGCGAGGGCCTGACGGGCATGGCGCATTGAGCGGTGGTAGCTCATGTTGGCGATGCCGGTGAGCGGGTCTTCGGCAATGATGATCGCGTTGGTGATGTAAGGCCCCCGGTCACTGTCGAAATGCTTGAGCATCGGCAGCAGCGCCAGGTCCAGCGCCTCGCCTTCGAACACTTCATCGAGGATCGGGCCGGTGTCCACATAACGTGGCGGGATCGGCTGGTTGGCGCGGCTCTGGAAGGTTTCGTGCAGTTGCGCCGGGGTGACGCCGAACAGTCGGGCGATGCGAGTGCGGGAGGCGAACAGGTTGGTCGCCACCGGCACTTTCAGGTCGCCGACGTTTTCGCAGATCAGCAGCGGATCGCGGCCCTGAGCGGCGAGGGCATCGACCAGGGCGGTGACGTCCTGATCGGCGGAAATCGGTTGGGTGATGGTCAGCACATCGTCCGGAAACTCACGACGATAGGCGTCGATGAAAGCGTGAAAGTCTTGGGAATCGCCGAGCGTCGAACGGGTCATGGTTTCACCTCGTAAAAAGCAGGCACGCAGGGGTGAGAGGGCGTTCGATCGAGCAGCCGTTGGCCTGCCGGTCGAGGGAGCGCCGGGTCATCTTCGTGCCTGTAAAGTCGCTGTGTTGCCCACATGAAACACTGGAGATCCCCTGTGGCGAGGGCCTTTGTGGCGAGGGGATTTATCCCCGATGGGCTGCGAAGCAGTCCTAAAACCCTTACACGTGGTCTGTCTGATACAACGCGGTTGCAGGTTTTGGGGCCGCTTCGCAGCCCATCGGGGATGAATCCCCTCACCACAGGGTTACCTCGTGTCCTAGGGATCTGCGTTAACTAGAGGTACGTAGTGGTCAGGCGAATATCCGCCTCGACCAGATCCTTCGGCGGTGGTGTCGGTTCGATCCCGCACAACCGGGCGATGTTGTTGCCCAGGTAGTCCTCGAGATGATCCTCATCAATCCCCAATCCCTGCGGTGCCGGCGAGCACAACACCTCCAGTTCGCGCAGCCACATGCCCGGTTCGTTCGGTGGTGAGTCGGTGCCGAAGACGATCTTGTTGCGCGGCAGTTCCTTGGCAAACTCGACGATCCGCGACTGGAAGCACCAGCCCGATTCGCAGTACACGTTGGGCGTGTCCATGGCCATCCAGAACGCTTCGAACGAGTAGTTGCCGCCGGTCTGGATACCGAAGTGGCCGATGATGAAATTGACCATCGGGAATTCGCGGATGATCGGGTAGAACATCGTTGGAATCGTATACGGGCCGTCGCCGGTGTGGATCAGCACGACGATGTTGTATTTGGCGCAAACCTTCATCGCCGGACGCAGCCAGTCGAGTGCGCGATCCGGCCGGTAGCCGTGCATGTTGGCGTGCAGCTTGAGCATCTTGAAGCCGTATTCCTTGATGTGGAATTCCAGCTCCGCCGCACCGTTTTCCGGTCCCCAGCGCGGGTTGAAGTTGAAGTTGCCGATGAAGCGGTCCGGGTATTTCACGCAGAGTTCGGCGATGTACGACATGTAGTCGCGCACGCCCTCGCGGCCGCGGCGGTTGCCGTCGCGATAACCGGTGTTGCCCGGCGGTGGCTGGATGAAGCCCATGTCGATGCGGCGCGGTTTGCCGTTGATCATGTACGGGCCGTCCATCAGCTTGAGCATGCGCTCGCCGGTGAACGGTTCGCCGGTGTGGCGCCAGGCCTCGTCGACCAGGTTGGTGGGGTGCAGATGGGTGTCGATGATCATCGGTTCAGCTCCTGGCCAGTTGGGTGGTGACGGGGCGCTTGAGTTGCGCCTCTGCTTCGGAAACGGAACGCGGCGGCGGGGTCGGTTCGAGGCCGATCATCCGCGCGGTGTTGTTGCCCAGATAGTCTTCAAGGGTGTCCTCGTCGAGGTTCAGGCCTTGTGGCGGCTCGTGGCAGAGCACTTCGAGCAGGCGCAGCCACATGCCTGGCTCGTTCGGCGGGGTGTCGGTGCCAAAGAGGATCTTGTGCGTCGGCAAGACCTTGGCGAATTCGACGATGCGCGATTGCAGGCACCAGCCGGACTCGCAGTAGACGTTGGGCAACTCCATCGCCCATTGCATCGGTTCGAACACGTAGACACCGCCGGTCTGCACGCCGAAGTGGGCCATGATGAAATTGACGTTGGGGAATTCCTTGATCATCGGCACCCATTCCGACGGGATGCTGTACGGCCCGTCGCCGGTGTGCAGCTTGACCGGGATGCCCAGTTCGGCGCATTTCTCAAAGCATGGACGCACCCAGTCGAGCGCACGATCAGGCCGGTAGGCGTGCATGTTGGCCTGCATCTGGACCATACCGAAGCCGTGCTCCTTGACGTAGCGCTCGATCGCCTCGACGCCGTTCTGCACACCGCAGCGCGGGTTGTAGACGAAGCAGCCGATGAAACGGTCCGGGTAGGTCTGGACCATTTTCAGGGTGTAGGCCATGTAGGCGTCGATGGATTCGCGGCCCGAGAGTTCGCCGTCGGTCCAGGTGTAAATCGTGTTGCCTTGCGGCGGCTGGATGAAGGCTTTGTCGATGCGGCGAGGCTTGCCGTTGACCATGTACGGGCCATCCATCATCTCCAGCAGACGCTCGCCGGTGAACGGATCACCGTCATGCCTCCAGGCGAGGTCCACCAGATCGGTGGGATAGCAGCTGATATCGATGATCATTGAAGTCGATCTCCTGATAGCGGGGAAGGGAGCTTTGCGGCTCTCGGCATCCACGTCCCGGGCAATCGGCCATTTCTATGCGCTGGACACGCGCATTCCCTCGCCTGTTTGCATCCGGCCCGGGTGGGTGGCTGCTGGGGGCGAGTATTGGAAAGGGGGGAGCGGTTCGTACAATATTAATTGGGCGTGGTGGTGATATGCGTTCGATATGGTTTTGCGGTGATGGGGCTGACCTCATCGCTGGCAAGCCAGCTCCCACAATGATCGAGGTGTTAATCCGATCTGCGGCGCAACACAGCAACTGTGGGAGCTGGCTTGCCAGCGATGGCGTCAGGATTGTGTACGCTGGGCCAATTGTTTGATCACTTCAACCACCGGCGCCACCCGCTCAGCCTGCCCATGCGGCCACACCGCATACAGGTTGTAATGCGCCGCAATCTGCGCCTCGTTCAACGCTACCAGCCGCCCATTGCGCAACGCATCGGCGGCCAGTAATCCCCGCACCAGTCCAGCGCCGACACCCGCCTCGGCAGCCGCAATCAAATTCGCCGCATTATCAAAAACCACCCGCGCCGGCGGCTCCACGGGCGGCATGCCCGCCGCATCCAGCCACGGAATCCACGACCGCCGCGTATACCCCAACAACGGCAATTGGAGGATCTGCGCCGGGCTCAACGGCACCTGCAACCCATGCCGTTCCAGCAAAGCAGGCGAAGCCACTGCCAACACCCGATCCCCGCAAATCTGCGTCATCTCGCAGTCGTCCCAATCGCCATAGCCATAACGCAACGCCAGATCGACCCGCTCGAATGTGCTGCGATCACTGCGCGGCATCGACAGCAGCGTCACCTCGTAATCCGGCAACCCATCGAGCAACTGCGGCAAACGCGGATTGAGCCAGCTCTGCGCCAGTTCGCTATCGACATCCAGCGTCAGGCGTTGCGCCACGCTGCGGT
This sequence comes from Pseudomonas sp. FW305-7, assembly GCF_058786735.1. NCBI lineage: Bacteria > Pseudomonadati > Pseudomonadota > Gammaproteobacteria > Pseudomonadales > Pseudomonadaceae > Pseudomonas > Pseudomonas sp. FW305-7. The sequence goes on along the minus strand of NZ_JBYSZA010000004.1, from coordinate 316,497 downwards.
TTTTCACCGAGGACAAGGCCCGATCAATCTGCGCCAGACCATCCGACAACACGCTGGCAAACAACTGCCCGGCATCCGTGAGATTGCTGCCGCCGCCTTCACGCACGAACAGCGGCTGACCAATGAAGTCTTCCAGTGCGCGGATCTGCTGGCTGATCGCGCTGTGGGTCAGATCGAGCTTGCGGGCGGCACTGGAAAAACTGCCGCTGCGCGCAGCGTGAATGAACGCACTCATGGACTGCACCGACGGGTATCGCTTGTACATGTTGTTAGTCCTGCTTACACCGGTTGGCAGAAATCGTCGCTGGCCGCGTGTTGCCAAGGCTCCCACTATTCGGTCACCAGGCCCGCACAAAGACGGGCCGCTCTTTTGGAGCCTGACAATGATTGCATTCACGGTTAACGGCGAACGACGCGAGCTGGATGAGGCGTCCCCCTCCATGCCCTTGTTATGGGTCCTGCGTGATCAACTGAAACTTACCGGCACCAAATTCGGCTGCGGCATGGGCCTGTGCGGTGCCTGCACCGTGCATCTGGACGGTGTCGCGGTACGTTCCTGCCAATTGCCGCTGGCCGCCGTCGCGGGCCACAGCATTACCACCATCGAAGGCCTGTCACTGACAGAAACTCATCCGCTGCAACTGGCCTGGGTCGCCGAAGATGTGCCGCAATGCGGCTACTGTCAATCCGGTCAGATCATGTCCGCGGCTGCGTTGCTCAACACTGGGGCGGCGGTGACTGACGATTCGATCCGCAACGCGATGTCCGGCAATATCTGCCGCTGCGGCACTTACGGGCGGATCAACAAGGCGATCAAACGCGCGGCGAATACGCCGAAGGAGGCGTGATGCGCCTGCTCGACGACACTTTGATCGAACCGTCACGCCGAGTGTTTCTCAAACAGGCGGCGACGGTGGCTTCGGGGCTGGCGATTGCCCTGTATTTACCGTCCGGCGCAGCCGCCACTGACTCGAAGGCACCCGCGCCGGCCAGCGAATTCGAGCCCAACGCCTGGGTGCGGATCTTCCCCGACGGCACGGTGAAACTGGTGGTGCACAAGCACGATTCCGGCACGGGCACGCAAACGGCGCTGGCCGCTTGCGTGGCTGAAGAACTGGACGTCAACCCGATGACCGTGCAGGTGATCACCCCGGAAGATCCGTTCTTCGACACCTACATTCACCCGATCTGGAAAGTCTTCTCCACCGGCGGCAGCACCAGCGTCTCGCTGGAATACGACCGTTTGCGCATGGCTGGGGCCACGGCGCGAGCGCTGTTGATCACGGCGGCTGCCCAGCAGTGGAAAGTCAGCCCTGACAGCTGCACCACCGAAGAAGGCCGAGTCGTCCATCCATCGAGCAGACGCAGCCTCGGCTACGGCGAACTGGTCGGCGTGGCGGCGCATTTGCCGGCGCCGGAGCAGGTCACGTTGAAGGATCCGGCGCACTTCAAGTACATCGGCAAGCTGCGTCACAAGCGCGATGCAGCAGCCAAGGTCTGTGGGCGTTTCAAGTACAGCATTGACGTGCAATTGCCGGGGATGCTGGTGGCGGTGATTCAGCGTGCGCCGGTGGTTGGTGCGAAGGTGATCAGCGTGGATTCGGCGGCAGCGTTGCAGGTGCCGGGTGTGCGCAAGGTGATCGCGATACCGGGGCGGCCGGATGTGCTTGGCGGCAATCTGGAAGGCGTCGCGGTGCTGGCGGACACGTTCTGGGCCGCGCAACAGGGGCGCAACGTGCTGGCGATTCAGTGGAGCGATTCAGCGCTGGCCGGGTTCGACAGCGAACAGTTGGCCAGCGCTCAAGCCAAAGCCATCGGCGATCCGAAAATACAAACCGTCAAAGCCATGACCCACGGCGATGTCTCCGGGCAATGGCCGAGTGCTGCAAAGCTGATCGAAGCCGATTACACCATGCCTTACAAGGTGCAAAACCCGCTGGAGCCGATCTGTATCACCGCGCAGGTCAAGGATCAGGCGATCACTTACTGGGGCGGCGTGCAGGTGCCGTCGTCAGCACTGGAAGCGGCGCAAACCGTGTGCGGCATCGACAAGGCCGGGGTCACCATCAACGAGTTGGTGTCCGGCGGCAGTTTCGGTGCGCGAGAGGCCAAGTACTGGTTGTTCGAAGTCGCGTATCTGGCGCAACAGACCGGTGTGCCGGTGAAACTGCTCAACAGCCGCGAAGACGAAATGCATGCGTTATTCAATCACCCGGCCACCCTGCATCGGGTCAAAGGCGCGCTGGATGCGCAGGGCAAACTGACCGCGCTGCAATTGCATGCCGTGTCGCCGGCTTCGCCGGAGCAGTGGGAGCCGGGTTATTTCGAACGCCCGGATCGCATGGATTACAGCACCACCGAAGCGATCACCGCGTGGGACTTTGCCTATCGCCCGCCACACCTGGACCTGAACTGGGTCAAGCACGAAAGCAACGTGCCCAGTGGCTGGTATCGCTCGGTGAGCTTTATTCCCAACGTGTTTGCTGTGGAAAGTTTCATGGATGAACTGGCCCATGCGGCGGGCACCGATCCGTTGGCGTTCCGGCTGGCCAACATGCAGGAACGGCCACGGCATGTGGCGGTGCTCAAGCAGGCTGCCGAGCGTGCCGGATGGGGCCAGCCGTTGCCGCCGGGCACGGCGCTGGGCATCGCCACGAATCAGGGTTACACCAGTTTTATCGCAGTGGTGGCGCGGGTTGCGACCGTCGATGGCAAGGCGAAAGTCGAAAAGCTCACCTGCGTGGTCGATTGCGGGTTGGCGGTGTCGCCGGGCGGGGTCGAAGAGCAGATCTATGGCGGCCTGATGTGGGGCCTCGGCCACGCGTTGTTCGATCGGCTCGACATCAAGCAGGGGCGGGTGGTGCAGAGCAACTTTCACGACTATCGCGTCACGCGCATGTCCGATATGCCCGCCACCGACATCGTCGTATTGGACGGTGAGCCGAGCAAACCCGGCGGTGTCGGCGAACTGGGCAGCCCTTCGGTGGCGCCGGCCATTGCCAACGCGTTGTTTGCGCTGACCGGCGTGCGGCAGCGCTCGACCCCGCTGAGTCTGGGGTAAGCCGCCATGGACCTGCGCTTGTTGCGTTACTTCATGGCGCTGGCCGATGAGCTGCACTTCGGCCGCGCCGCCGAACGCCTGCACATCTGCCAGCCGCCGTTGAGTCAGCAGATCCGTTTGCTCGAAGAGGAACTTGGCACGCCGCTGTTCGAACGCAGTCATCATCGGGTCGAGCTGACAGCGGCGGGGCAGATGCTCAAGGAGCAGGCGCCGCTGGTCTTCGAGCAGCTAGAGCGGGCGCTGGACCTGACCCGGCAGACCGGGCGCGGGCAGCTCGGTGAGCTGGAAATCGGCATGATCAGCTCGGTGATGGTCGGCGTGCTGCCCAAGGCTCTGCACCTGTTTCGCCAGCGCTATCCGCAGGTCAACTGGCGCCTGCACGAAATGACCCCGGCGGCGCAGGTCAAGGCGTTGAAGGAAAAACGCATTGATGCCTGCGTGTTCCGCGTCGGCTATGACGATCCGCAGTTGCGCAATGAATTGCTGATCTACGAGCCGATCCATGTGGTGATGCCGGCGGATCATCCGTTGGCCTGTCGCGCGGTGCTGGCCCCGGCGGATCTGGCGCAGGAGCCGTTCGTGGCGCTGGAGTTGAAGCAGTCGCGGTTTGCCAATTTTCTATATCAGTGCTGCATTCAGGCCGGGTTCACTCCGCAAATCCGTCAGCAGGTGATCGAGGTGCAGACCTTGCTCAGTCTGGTACGCGCCGGGTTTGGCGTGGCGCTGTTGCCGGCCTCCATCGAGCAATTGGCGCCGGCGGGGCTGGTGTTCAAGTCGCTGACCCCGGCGCTGCCGGAAGTGCCGCTGTATGCCACTTATCGCGCGGACGATGCTTCCCCAGTCCTCAAACTCTTCCTCGACACGTTGCGTGAGCTGAAGCGGGCGGAGTGACAGTCATACTTCTTTTGGAGGTGCCGGCCTCATCGCGGGCAAGCCCGCTCCCACAGGTTCCGTGGTGTTCTGAAGATTGGTGTCACACCAAAATCCCTGTGGGAGCGGGCTTGCCCGCGATGAGGCCGATAAAGTCAGCATCCATGCTACTGGCGCACCATTTCAGTCACTTCGCACGATCAGCGGCAGCTGCGGTCGTAACCTTCACATGTGCGTATCACTTGTGGAGATCCAATGAGCCAGGAAGTCCTGACCCGCGAAACCAATCGTCGCCAGTTGCAGCAAATCATTGCCGGGCTGTCCGACGGAGTGATCCTGCTCGAGCTGGATCAAAGCATTCTCTGGGCCAACGAAGCCGCGCTGGCCATGCACGGTGTCAGCCGGATCGGCGAGCTGGGCGCGAACGCCGAGGAGTATGCCAAGCGTTTCAGCCTGCGCTATCGCAACAACCACATGGTGCCCGCCGAGAATTACCCGATCAGTCGCGTGGCGCGCTGTGAAGTTTTCAGCGACGTGCTGATCGAGCTGTTCGCTGCGGATGACCCGGAGCGTGTCTGGGTGCACAGCGTGCGCAGCATGGTGCTGACTGACCGTGAAGGCCAGCCGGAGTCGCTGGTGCTGATCATGAGCGACGTCACCGACTGGGCCAACGCCGAGCAGCGCTTCGAGAAAACCTTCAACGCCAACCCGGCGCCGGCGGTGATCTGCCGGCTCAGCGATTTGCGTTACATCAAGGTCAATCCGGGGTTTCTCGAGATGACCGGCTATACCCGCGACCAGGTCATCGGCACCTCGGCCTATGAAATCGACATCCTCGAACAGGCTGAGCACAAGGATCTGGCCATTCAACGCCTGAAAGATGTCGCGACCATTCCGCAGATGCAGGCCGAGCTGCGCTTGTCTGATGGCAGTACCAAGCAGGTGATCGTCGCCGGGCAGCCGCTGCTGCTCAACGATGAGCAGTGCATGCTGTTTTCCTTCGTCGACATGGAGCTGCGGCGCAGGGCTGAAGTGGCGCTGCGCCAGAGCGAAGAGCGCTTCGCCAAGGCCTTCCGTCTGACGCCGGTACCGATCCTGATTTGCAGCGCTGACGAGCAGCAGGTGATTGATGTCAATCAGGCATTCCTCGATACCCTGGCCTATGCCAGCGATGACGTGGTCGGCAAAACCGTGACGCAACTGGACTTTATCGACGACGAGGGCGCCCGCACCCGGTTGCTGACGGCCCTGGCGAAGAACGGACGGATCGACCGGGTCGATGTGCGGCTGCGCAAGAAAGATACGGATCTGCTGGAGTGCGCGGTGTCCGCCGACACGGTCAATATTCAGGACATGTCTTGTTATCTGCTGGTGTTGATGGACATCACCGAGCGCAAGCGTACCGAGCTTGAGCTGGTGGCGGCGATCGAAGAGGTGATGAAGGACGCCTCGTGGTTCAGTCGTACGCTGATCGAAAAACTGGCCAATGTGAAGAAGGTCAATTCGCCGCAGCTGCCGAGTGTGTCGTTCACTGATCTGACGGCGCGTGAACGCGATGTACTTGGGCTGATCTGCGAAGGGCTGGCGGACAAGGAGATTGCGGCGCGGTTGAAACTGGCGCCGAATACCGTGCGTAATCATGTGGCGACGGTGTATTCGAAGCTGGATGTGCATAGCCGCAGCGAGGCGATTGTCTGGGCGCGGGAGCGTGGGTTGTTTTCTGGTGAGTGGCGGGCCAAGGGTCAGCGTTAGGGTGCAAATGCACTAGTTCAGCCGGTGCAAATTCGGGTGTCGGCGGGCGGGGGCTGTTCTTAGTCTGTTGGGGTGCGATACGAGCCTTTTATGGCTTGGGATCGTGTCCCTTCGAGTAGTTAAAGGAACGGCCTCAATGATGAATCTTGCGCAGTTGCGCGCCCGGCTTGAGCACAGTTTTTCGCCGTTGGCTTGCGAGTGTTCGGTAGATGGGGATCATTCGCTGACGGTGAAGCTTTATCACGCGGTGTCCGGGCAGGTGGATCTGGTGATCAGTGGGTTGAAGCTGGATGCGTTGCGTACGCCGGAGTCGGTGGACGCGTTGATTGATGAGTTGCGGTATGAGTTGCAGAGTAATTCTTTGCGTTCGTTCAGTGATATTGACTTGGCTTAGGTCCCCTGTGGGAGCTGGCTTGCCAGCGATAACGGCGGGGTGGGCGTCGATGGTTTTGCTGATGAGTGCATATCCGATGCTGCGGTAACGGCTGCTTAGGGTTCCGCCCTTACGGCGGGTCACTTTTTCCAGACGCCGAAAAAGTAACCAAAAAGGCTTTACCCTGACGTACGGCCCTCGCTGTGGCTCGGGTTCCTTCGCTCCGGGGTTCATCCGGGGCATCGCCTCCGGTTTGCTTCGCTGCACCTCCTCTCGATGTCCTCCCCGGATGAACCCCTCCACTCAGCCTTCCGACGGGCGCTTTAGATCAAGAGCGGTACTCGAGCTAACGCTCATTGTGTTGAGTGGGGCGGCATGCGCCGCGTTTTGGGTGTATTCATTTCTTTGTGGGAGCTGGCTTGCCAGCGATGGCGGCCTTTAGGCCGACCTGTTTCTGGTGGGTGAATCGGGTTTCAAACTGTGGGAGGGGGCTTGCTCGCGAAGGCTGCCTGAGAGCCGACCTGTTTCTGCCGGTTGTACTCAACCCTTGTGGGAGCTGGCTTGCCAGCGATGGCGGTCTGACAGCCGACCAATCTCTGGCTGGTGAACTTGGTTCAAATTGTGGGAGGGGGTTGCTCCCGAAGGCTGCCTGAGAGCCAATCTGTTTTTGTCGGTTGTACTCCATCCCCGGTAGGAGCTGGCTTGCCAGCGATGGCGGTCGGTATGGCGAAGCTGGCGTGAATCATTTTTCCTTCAAATCCGGCGCAAAATCGACAGCCCTGGCTTCTTGATGTGGCCGGTTTACTGGCGCTTGCGGGGCTGTCGGCTATAAAGAATGAGTGGTCAGGTCTTCCGTGGTCGGTTCGGTCGCGGGAGTTTGTCTCTCATTTTCGCGGGTCATCCTATGAACAATCTTGGGAAACGCGTGTGTTCGCCATTGTCGTTGGCTTTTTCCGTGGCGCTGTTGGCCGGTTGTGCCAGTCCTCCGCCTCCGCCCCCTGTAACGCCGCCTCCACCGCCGGAACGTACTTGCCAGGTCATCGAAAACACTGAGGTGTCGGGTGACATGTACGTCGACGAACAAGTCACTCGTCACACCACGACTACCCGTTGCGTCACTCAATAACGCCGGCGGGGCGCAGGTCTCGGGTTGAGCGGATTGTGCTGGTGGCCGATCTGCTCGGCACGGCGGTGTTTGCTGTGGAAGGGGCCATTGCGGCGATGCGCAGTCAGCTCGACTTGCTCGGGGTGATGGTGATTGCGTTTATCGTCGCGCTCGGTGGTGGGGTGACGCGTGATTTGCTGATTGGCGCCACGCCGCCGAACGCGGTGGCCGATTGGCGTTATCCGGCGTTGGCATTTTTCATGGGTGGACTGGCATTCGTGTTCCATGAACAGGTGCTGGGCTGGTCCGGGTCCACGCTGATCGTGCTCGATGCGGCGGGGCTGGCGCTGTTTGCCGTGGCGGGGGCGCAGAAGGCGTTGAATTTCGGCATTACGCCGTTTGTAGCCATGCTGATGGGTACGATTACCGGCGTCGGCGGTGGGGTGTTTCGCGACATTGTGCTGGCGCGGATACCGGTGGTGTTGCAGGCGGATTTGTATGCCAGTTCGGCGTTTACCGGTGCGGCGGTGTTGATCATCTCGCGGCGCTGCGGTGTGCCGCCGGTCGCAGCGGCGTTGCTGGCAGGCGCAGCGTGTTTGCTGCTGCGCCTGTTGTCCGTGCATTTCGGCTGGCAGTTGCCGAAGGTCATTGACGCCTGAGTGTCAGACTTCCTCGATGCGCACCCAACGCTGCTCGCGCGCGGCGAGGCGAATCGCCGTGGCCAGACGCTCGACGGCCCAGGCCTGTTCGAAATCGGTGCCGCCCTGGTGGCTGCCGGCCAACGCCATCAGCACGTCATGCACCTCTAGCGTCTTCAGTTCGTTGTAGCCCAATTGATGACCCGGGGCAGGACTGAACGCGGCATAACCCGGCAGGTCGGGGCCGGCGAGCAGGCGCTGGAAGCCGTCCTGTCCGGCGCGGAACAGGCGCAGTTCGTTCAAACGCTCTTGATCGAAAGTCAGGGTGCCGCGCGTGCCGCTGATTTCAAAGCTCAGGTGATTTTTGTAGCCGTGTTTGAGCCAACTGCTGCTGAACGTACCTCGGGCGCCATTGGCGAAACGCAGCAGCGCGTGGACTTGATCGTCGACGTTGATCGGTTTTTGCGTGGTGCCGGCGCGGCGTTGGGTGTGGACGGTGTGAGTGTCGGCGCAAACCGCTGTGACTTCGCCGACCAGATAGCGCGCCATTGATAGCAAGTGACTGCCGAGGTCCGCCAATGCACCGCCGGCATGCGCCGGGTCGCAGCGCCATGACCACGGCGAGTCGGGATCGGCCATGAAGTCTTCACTGAACTCACCCTGAAAGCTGATGATCTCGCCGAGTTCGCCGTCGCGAATCAAGTCATGCGCCAGCGTGATCATCGGGTTGTGTTGATAGTTGTAGCCGACACGCGTGACCACTCCGGCGTCTCTGGCCGCCTGACGCATGGCGCTGGCTTGTTCGAGGTTCACCGCGAGGGGTTTTTCGCAGTACACCGCTTTGCCGGCAGCCAAGGCGGCCATGGCCATCGGGTAGTGCAGGTGATTGGGGGTGGTGATGGCGACCAGATTGACCTTGGGGTCATCGATCAATTGTTGCCAGTCGCTGTGATGGGCGGCAAAGCCCCAGGCATCGGCACAGTGGCGGGCGCGCTGTGGAACGGCGTCGGCGAGGGCGGCGAGGGAGAGTTTGAACGGCAGTTCGAACACTGCATTGACATTGCGAAACGCCAATGCATGGGCACGGCCCATGAAACCTGTGCCGATGAGACCGATACCGAGTTCGCGCATAGCCGTATTCCTTGGATTTTTATTTTCAGGAAGGCTATTTATGGAATAAAAATTCTCTATATGCAAATTCTAGAATAAATATTCAACCCGTGTAGGCGCTGCCGAGGCTGCTCCTACATGGGTTGGATGCGATCAGGACAGGAAGCCGCCGTCCACATTCAGCGCAACGCCAGTGGTGTAGCTCGACGCGTCACTGGCCAGATACAACACCGCTCCGGCCATTTCGCTCGGATCGGCCACGCGCTTGAGCGGGATCTGCGTCAGTGCCTGCTTGAGAATTGCATCGTTTTTCACCAGCGCCGAAGCGAATTTGGTGTCGGTCAGGCCCGGCAGCAGGGCGTTGCAGCGGATGCCGAACTGCGCGCATTCCTTGGCGAAGACTTTGGTCATGTTGATCACCGCAGCCTTGGTCACCGAGTAGATGCCCTGGAAGATCCCCGGCGAAATACCGTTGATCGACGCGACGTTGATGATGCTGCCACCGCCGTTCTCGCGCATCAGCTTGCCGGCTTCCACGGACATGAAGAAGTAGCCGCGAATGTTCACATCGACAGTCTTCTGGAACGCGCCGAGGTCAGTGTCGAGCACATTGCAGAACTGCGGGTTGGTCGCGGCGTTGTTGACCAGAATGTCGAGGCGGCCGAACTGTTCCTTGATCCCGGCGAACACCTGGCTGATCTGTTCCATTTCGCCGATGTGGCAGGCTACGGCGGTGGCCTTGCCGCCAGCGGCGATGATTGCATCGGCGACGTGCTGGCAGCCTTCGAGTTTGCGGCTCGAAACAATCACATGGGCACCTTGCTGGGCCAGCAGTTTGGCGATGGCTTCACCGATGCCACGGCTGGCGCCGGAGACGAAAGCGATCTTGCCGTCGAGGTCGAACAACTGAGTCTTGGACATGGGGGTTCCTTGGTGTGGGCCGTCAGAGGCTCGATTTTGCAATGACCTGCAAGCTCATCTGCTCCAGCAGTTTGTTCATGTGAATGAACTGCGCGAAGCGTTTATCCTGGGTCTGGCCGTGATAGAAGCGGTAGTAGATCTGCTGCACGATGCCGGCCAGACGGAACAGGCCGTAGGTGTAGTAGAAGTCGAAATTGTCGATCTGGATGCCGGAGCGCTCGGCGTAGTAATCGACGAACTCGCGGCGGGTCAGCATGCCCGGCGCGTGGCTCGGCTGGCGGCGCATCAGTTGCACGGGCGCCGGGTCGCCGGCCTCGATCCAGTAGGCGAGGGTGTTGCCCAGGTCCATCAGCGGATCGCCGAGGGTGGTCAGTTCCCAGTCGAGCACGCCGATGATCTGCATCGGGTTGTGCGGGTCGAGGATGACGTTGTCGAAGCGGTAGTCGTTGTGGACGATGCTGGAGGTCGGGTGGTCGGCCGGCATCTTGTCGTTGAGCCACGCCTTGACCGCTTCCCAGTGCGGCGCATCCGGGGTCAGGGCTTTTTCGTAGCGCTCGCTCCAGCCTTTGATCTGGCGGGCGACGTAGCCTTCAGGCTTGCCCAGATCACCGAGGCCACAGGCCTTGTAGTCGACCCGGTGCAGTTCGACGAAACGGTCGATGAAGCTTTTGCACAGCGCTTCGGTTTTTGCCGAATCCAGGCCCAATTCCGGCGGCAGTTCCGAGCGCAGGATGATGCCGTTGACCCGCTCCATCACATAGAACTCGGCGCCGATCACCGATTCGTCGGTGCAATGCAAGTAGGCTTTCGGGCAATACGGAAAGCCATCGCGCAGTTGATTGAGAATGCGGAATTCGCGGCCCATGTCGTGGGCGGATTTGGCTTTGTGGCCGAACGGCGGGCGGCGCAGGACGAATTCCTGCTCCGGGTATTCCAGCAGGTAAGTCAGGTTCGACGCACCGCCGGGAAACTGGCTGATCACAGGTAAGCCGCTCAGGCCCGGAATGTGCGCTTTGAGGTACGGATCGATCAGGCTGGCATCGAGTTCTTCGCCAGAGCGGATACGGGTGGACTGGTCAGTAAGCGCCATGCTTATCCCTTCTGCTTATTTTGGAGGCCAGACATCATTGGCTAATCTAATGGCGCGCTCGGGCAGCCACAAGCGCGGGTCGGTCTTATAGGTTAGCGTGTTGCACGATAATCACCTTTGGGAATGTGCGCGGCGGGCCGTGGGCGACTAAGGTTTAGCGGGTATGCCGTGTCCACGCAGGAGTCGTGAAATGGGCTGTCCGCAAGTTTGTGCCACCGCCACATTGCAATGCAGCTTCGGCGCCGCCCCGGCGATGCTCAACGTGCTGCCGGTCAACCGCACGCTGACCGGCGGGATGCCGGCGGCGAACATCATGGATCACATTCCGCTGGTTAATATCCTGCCGTTCGGCGTGTGCATGAGCATGGCCAACCCGATGGTCGCCGCAGCCACTGCGGCAGCGCTGGGCGTGTTGACGCCGATGCCGTGCATTCCGGCGACGGCCACGCCGTGGATTCCCGGCGGCGCGCCGACGCTGCTGCTTGGCGGGATGCCGGCGATCGACGCCAACAGCACGTTGATGTGTAACTGGGCGGGGGTGATCAAGATTGTGGTGCCGGGGCAGATGCAGATGCTCATTCCCTGAGCCATGTATTTGGCACGACATCAGCCCCCTCACCCCAGCCCTCTCCCGGGGGAGAGGGAGCCGAACGAAGTGTCTTACGTTCTACATCGACCTGATCGACCGAGTCGATTATGGATTCACAGCAAATCTTTCACGTCGGTGTAATTCGTCAATATTCCCGGATCGGTTCCCTCTCCCTCCGGGAGAGGGCTAGGGTGAGGGGCTTTTTTCAAGCCTGCTGCGGATCCGCCCACCGGCGGAACCACCAACGCACCCGCGAAATCGGTTTGCCATCCGCGCCCAACGGCCGCCCATCCTCGGCAAAACCTTGCTCTGGCTCCAGCAACTGGCCATTCACATAGCGCGCCTCCACCGCCGTTTTCCCGTTCGGATGAAAGCGCTGATAGCGCCCCTCACGCACGCCATCGCGATAAAACTCCGCCTCCGCCACTTGCCCATCCGCGAAGTAATTGAACGCCTCGCCATGCAACAACCCGCGCCGGTACGTTGCCTTGCGCTGCAAAAAACCTTCAGGAGCAAAAAAACTCGCGACGCCTTGCATCTTGTCGCGCACAAACGGCATCTGCGCCGAGACTTTGCCGTTGGGGTGATAGAGCAGCGACATGCCCTGCAACTCCCCCTGGCTGTAATTCAGATCGGCCTGTTTGCGCCCGTCATCCTTGATCTGCAAGGCACCGTCGAGTTGACCATCCTGCAAACGGCCCTTCATCTGTTTGTCATCTTGCTGCAAATCCAGCGGTGTGATTGCCATGCCTGCTCCTTGTCAGTTGACCTGCACGAGGCCGCCCTTGATGGTCAGCATGCCGCCGCCATCGACGGTCTGCGAGGCCGCGCCCTTGTTGGTCAGGCTGATACCGGCGTCGTTGGTCAGCGTGGTGCCAGCCTTGTTGTCCAGTGAAGTCCCGGCCTGATTGGTCAAGGCAGTTCCGGCCTTGTGGGTGATCGAAGTGCTGGCCGAGGTCGCCAGATCGGCGCCGCTCTTGATCGTGAAACTGCCGCCGCTTTGCAGGGTGAGGGTGCCGCTGACCTTGATCGTCAGGTTGCCGTCCACCGTCAGGCTGTAATCGCCGGTGACCTTGTCGGTGTAATTGCCGCCGGTGCTGTGGTTCTGATCGGCGCCAACCTTCACCGTGCGGCTGTCCTTCACATCGAGGCTGTCGCTGCCGGTCTGGATGGTGACGCTGCGTTTGCCTTTCTCCAGGGTCACGGTCTCGTCGCCATCCTTGACCGTGCGAGTGCGGGCATTTTGCACGGTGAGGGTTTCGTCATGGCCGACCGTGGCGGTCGTGTCGTTGAGCACGTTGATCTTCAGGTCTTTCTGCGCCTGCAAGAACACCTCTTCAGCGTCCTTCTTGTCCTCGAAACGCAACTCGTTGAAACCACCGCCACCCTTTGACGACTGGGTCTTGATCCCCGACTGCGTCTGATTGGCCGGCAGCGCATAGGGCAGGGCGTTGTCACCGTTATAGACGCAACCGGTCACCAGCGGCCGATCTGGATCTCCGTCGATAAACGTCACGATGACTTCCTGACCGATGCGCGGAATGAACTGCATGCCGAACCCCTTGCCACTCCACGGCAGCACCACGCGCACCCAGCAGGAACTGGTTTCATCGTTCTTGCCGTCGCGATCCCACGGGAACTGCAACTTGATCCGCCCGTATTCGTCGGTCCAGATTTCCTCACCGGACTTGCCCACCACAATCGCGGTTTGCGGGTGCATGCGCGGTTTGGGGGTGGTGCGTGGCGGGCGGAACGGAGTGGCTTTGGGGATTGCTTCGAAGCGGTTGCGATAGCTTTCGTGGCTGGCGTCATGGGTCACCCGCGTCACCACCCAATCGATGTTCAGGCTCGCATCGTCATGGCCGGCGAGGGTGAACCAATGCCCGGGAATCAACCAGCGACAGTCACTCTCGCCGACAAAGCGTTTTTCCTCACTGCGCAAACCGTCGACGCGTCGCTTGGTCAACGTATCGCCGCGTGCCTTGGCGTTGTAACCGCCGGGATGCTCATAGATCGAACGCGGCCCGGCCACCGCTTCGGCCTGGCCATACAGCGATGTGGTCGGCGTAGTGAATTCGTAATCCGTCGCCCGATATACCCCGGCGACTGCCTGCAAACAGACTTGTCCGGAGCGGATTCCGTGCAGTTCACGTTCGCCCAATCCTTGCCCCAGATAACTGACTTTCGGCCCGTTGGGGATCGGCACGAAAGCGTCGTTGCTGTCGCCGAGCACTAGCGTGTGTTTGCCGTCCTCGTGGGTGAAGAACCAAAAGATTCCTTCCTCTTCCAGCAGTCGCGAGACGAAGGCGAAATCGCTTTCGCCATACTGCACACAGTATTCACGCGGGGTGTAGCTGCCGGTCAGCGAGAGTTTGAAATCGGTGAAGCCGTGGGCCTTGAAGATCGTCGTGACGATGTCCGAGGTGGCGAGGTTCTGGAATACGCGGTTGTTGCTGGCGAGGGTCAGCCACCAGAGCCAGGGTCTAAGCACAAGCTGATAGCGTTCGGCAGTTGAGTCGGCCGGGAGCTGGCGGATCTCGGCGACCAGCGCGTCGAACGGGCGCAACTGCGCGTCGTTGTGCAGGGTAGTGGTGACGTGAGTGGCGATGGCGCTGCTCAGGGTGAGAGTTGCACCGTCGTTGAGATTGTTAAGAATTTGCGTGCCCAGCATGTTCAGTGCTTCATCGCCGGACAGTGACTCAGGGAATAACGCTGACAGCGAAGTCGCGGTGAGGGAGAGACTGGTGTTGCTGTCGGTGGAACGTGGCATGGGGTGGTCTCAATGGCTAAAACATTGAACTGCCGTCAACGGGGGCGGGGCCGAGCGACGGTGATACCGAGGCACCAGTCGATACCGGAGCCAGTAATGGAGGGGAACCCGAGGATGTCGAGGGAGAAGACGGCACAACACCATAGGTAAAAAATACCGGGAAATGATCACTTCTTACGGACATGCCCAGGCAGATTTTCTGGATGACGGTTGTGCGGTGCCTGACTGACTCTCCCGATACAACGGTGTTAGCACTGCCTTCGCAAACGGCGCTCCATTTCTCCAGTTCATGTACATAGGCATAGTCCAACAAGCTTAACTGTGCTGTTGGATGCCGAGGTTTTGCATCGATGGCATGGTTCCATTTGTATTCTTCTTCAAAATATTTTTTTGGCGTGAGATTAAGGAAGTGGCCAAACTCCTGCATGTCTCTTAATTCTCTGCTGGAGGAACTCACGTCATCACTCAGGATGCTGACATGTGTATACCCCGCACCTGTTGGCGTGAGTTTCTGCATTTTCATTATTGCGTCAGGCTTGCCATCAGTGGGTACGTTCAAATCGCCACCAAAAAAAACCAGTTTGACCCTCATGCCCTGAATGTAATTTATTGCGTTGACGATATTTCCCAGTGCCACGCAGGACGCGTTTGCATGATAGAAGCCATAACATAAATCGGTAGTTTTATGGTGAATAAGTAATGCTCCACGTTGCTCTTTGTCATCCAGTGGAACATGTTCTGAAATGTCGGTAAATTCACTGGCAATCGCGTTCTTTACAAAAACGATTGAACCCAATGTCGTGATTTTGTTTTTTGCGCTCTCGGGCTGAAGGATGCTTACTGGACTGTAATGTGCAGTCAGGTCCCTCACTAATTGGGTGTTGGCTGCGCCCGATTTACCTGTTTCGAACAAGGCGAAGATATCGGGCTTTCTTTGCTCAAGGTAATAAACCAGAAAGGCAAGTTTTTCTCTGTAAGCCTCGGATAGCGTCGAATTCTGTTCGTCGAAGTGTTGCGCGTTCCAAGTCATTATCGTGAGCGGCATTTTGATTTCTCACTTCGTTTTGTCAACTCGACGCACAGGTTGTGTATGCCGGCCTGCTGCGATTCTGAATTCCAATTGGCTCATTTATGGTGTCTCATTTGTAATGGGCAGTGGGTTGGCCACTTCCTGCAGGTTGGCAGCGGCGTTATCGATCAAACTGATAAACTTGGAGTTTTCAGGGTCTGGAAAGTAATAGCGGTGTAAATTGGGCACCGGCTGAGGGGTTGTTATCAACCGTGCCAGAAAACCAAAGCTAGAAGTAGGTCTGGATGAGAAGCCGAACAAATAAGAAGAACAGAAAGCGAAGAACTGGGAGTTGTTTATTTTCAAGAAAAGAATAGTAGCAGCCACAACTGACGGCATCGAGATGTGCACCTCTGCGACGACGACCTCTTCAAATGCGTTTCTTTGGTGGCTGTTACCTTTTTCGCAGTATGAGTTAAAATCGATGCTGGCAATTCTGGTTGTGCCCGGTAAGGGGGCAACGAGGCATTTACCGTTATTGTCATGCGTAAACAGCAAGCCATTATTAGCCTTGTCTACGCGCGCGACACAACCGCAAAAACCTCCTGATATTACGACTGTACCTATCGGCGCATCATAGGGGACCAGGCAGGAACCCGTTCCAAGGGTGCCATTGGTGGACTCGCCATTTGCATAATGAAAAACATACCAAGGACGGGTGCTGACAGCTCCTTTCGCCTTAATCATTATTCCATTACCTTCGGGGACGCTGATTTCTATTCCTCTAGGGACACTGACTTGCCCGTTGAGGCAAGTAGTTGCGTTGGGTGAAACATCGTCGGTGTCTTGGGTCAGTAAAATGGCTTTGCTTTTCAACAGGCTGTGAATGTTGGGGATGTTGAAATTTGTCGACAGCAAGGCATTCAGATGATTGAGCGCATTTGCCAGTTCTGTTTCTTTAGTGTCGGTGTGCGTATTTAACATAGTTCATCCTTGATTTTATTTGCACAGAACTGGAGGTGTCGTTTCTGTTACTCCAGCACCCACTCCGCCAACTTCCCCGTCACCTGCGTCATCAACACATTCTCGACATCCCGAGCACCCGCCGCGCTGCACTTGGCGAGCACTGCTTTAACGATTCCTGAATCAAACTCGAACTGTTTGCCGGTTGCAGCCTTGTATCGGCCGCGCAGTTTTTCCAACTTGGCGAGCACAATCCCTTCCAGCGTCGCTTCATCCAGCGGTCGATACGCGACCACGGTCATGCGCGCCAGAAACGCTGGGCGGAAGGCTTGCAGGAGGACTTTGTGCAGGGCCTCGTTGAAGGCTTCCGAGCCGAGTTGCGCCACGGGCGTATCCAGTAAAAGCTCCGCGCCGACGTTACTGGTGGCGAGCATCACGGTGTTCTTGAAATCCACCACCAATCCGGTGCCGTCCTCCATCAAGCCTTTATCGAAGACGTTGTAGAACGCCTCCAGCACATCCGGATGCGCCTTCTCGATTTCGTCCAGTAGCACCACCGAGTAGGGCTTGCGGCGGACGGCTTCGGTCAGTACGCCACCGCTGCCGTAACCGACATAACCGGGCGGCGCGCCTTTGAGTTGGCTGACGGTGTGGGCTTCCTGATATTCCGAAAGGTTGATGCTGATCAGATTGCGTTCGCCGCCATACAAGGCGTCGGCCAGGGCATAGGCGGTTTCGGTTTTGCCGACGCCAGTGGGGCCGACCAAGAGAAATACACCGACTGGCTTCTGCGGGTCGGTCAGCCCGGCGCGGTAGGCCTGCAAGCGCTGAGCGATGGTGTTGAGCGCGGTGCTCTGGCCCATCACTCGCTGGCCCATGCGTGTGCCGAGGGTGCGCACGGCGTGGGCTTCGTCGGCGAGCATCTTGCCGACGGGGATGCCGGTCCAGCCTGCGATGACAGCGGCGACGGTTTTGCTGTCGACCTGTTCCGGCACCAGCGGATCGTCCTGGCGAATCGCATCCAGTCCAGCCTCAAGGCGCAGTAGTTCGGCGGCGAGATGATCGATGCGACTGTCGGTGGCTTCATCGGGTTTATCACTGTCGGCGCGCTCGCTCAACGCCAGTAACTCGCGACGGGTTTCGAGCAGCTCGCGCACGGCGACACGCTCTTCACCCCAACGGGTTTCCAATTCGCGAATCGCTTGCACGTTGCTGGTCGATTCGCTTTCCAGCAGGGTAATTCGCTCACGGTGATCAAGCCCTGTGGCCTGTTCACGGCGCAGGCGTTCGACTTCATCCTTGAGGCTGTTCTGCCGATGGCGCAGGCTTTCCAGCGGAGGCGGTACGTCGTGCTGGCCGAGGGCGACCCGGGCGCACGCGGTGTCGAGGACGCTGATGGCTTTGTCCGGCAACTGGCGGCCGGAAATGTAGCGGTGCGAAAGCTTCACCGCTTCATGGATCGCCGCGTCGAGCACTTGCACGCCGTGGTGCTGTTCGAGTTTGGCAGCCACCCCGCGCAGCATTTCCACGGCGGTGATTTCATCCGGTTCTTCGACCTGGACCAGTTGAAAACGACGGGCGAGGGCCGGATCTTTCTCGAAGTATTTTTTGTATTCCATCCAGGTGGTCGCGGCGAGGGTGCGCAGTTCGCCCCGGGCCAGCGCCGGTTTGAGCAGGTTGGCTGCATCGCTGCCACCTTCGGCGCCACCGGCGCCAATCAGGGTGTGGGCTTCGTCGATGAACAGGATGATCGGTTTGTCGGCGCTGCGTACTGCGTCGATTACGCCTTTCAAACGCTGTTCGAACTCGCCTTTGACCCCGGCACCGGCCTGCAGCAAGCCGAGGTCAAGCACGCGCAAGCTGACTTCCTGCAACGACGGCGGCACGTCGCCGGCGGCGATGCGCAGGGCCAGACCTTCGACCACGGCGGTTTTGCCGACGCCAGGGGCGCCAACCAGAATCGGGTTGTTCTGGCGGCGGCGAAGCAGGATATCGATGCACTGACGGATTTCGCCATCGCGGCCAACGATCGGATCAATGCGCCCGGCATGGGCGTCGGCAGTCAGATCCTGGGTGTATTGGTCGAGAACCGAATCCTGTCGCGGTGCCGGACCTTTAGACGTGGCGGTTCGCGCACCGACGTGTTCGCGAGAGTTTTCCGTCCACTCCAGCAGATTCGCGCGCAGGGCCTCTTTGGGAATTCGCAGCAACGACGAAGCGCTGTTGAGCAACAGACTGCGGCGCTCGTCACGGTCGATCAACGCCAGCAACAACAGCCCGGAACGGATACTGTCGAGCCCCAGCACACTGGCCTGCACCACCGCATCTTCGAGCAAGCCCAACGTGTGCGACGACAGCGCCGGCGTGCGCGTACTGCCTGCCTTGAACAGATCCAGAGCCTTGTTGATCTCCACCGTCAGCGCATCGCGTTCCAGGCCGAAACGCGGCAGCAAAAAGGCAAAATCGCCACCCTCGATGTCGAGCAGTTCCAGCAACAAGTGCTCGATCTCGACAAAGTGATGCCCGCGTTGCAAACAGCGTTGCGCGGCGCGTTCGAGGGCACGGCGGTTGTCCGGATTGAGGCGTCCGATCAGGCTGGCCAGTTCCATTTCAGGTGATCTCCAGCTGACGAAGACGGGTTTCGATGCGTTGCACAGCGAGGCTGGCCTGACGTTGCAGGCCGCCATTCCAGCTCAGCAGGGCGGGGGCCTGACGGCCGAGTTTCATTGGCCCGGCACCGCGCACCAGCAGCACCAGTTTGACGTCCAGATCCGGACCGAAATACAGCGCTGCAAGGCTCGCCAGTGCCGGGTGCGCTTCGCCGTCCGGCAGAAAACGTCCGGCCTGCGTCGAGGACAGTGGCCCGAGTGTCAGGCGAATACCTGCGTGTTCATCCCAGACGCGCTTGCCGGCAACGGCCGTGCGTCCGAGTTGCAGATTGCGCCCGCCAGCCTTCATCAGGCTGCGGCTGGCCAAGGGAATCTCGCGCCAGGCACCTTCGTAAGCACTGAGTTCGACCGGCACTTCAAACTGCTCACGCACGATCGCTGCGAACCCGGCCAGCGAGCGGCGGCCATCGGCAAACAGCGCCGTACACGCGAGCACCGCGCAGTCAGGAATCGCCTGGCGTTCCTGCAAGGATTTGGGCAACAACCCGGTTAGCGCGCGCAGTTGCGCCTGCACTGGCGAGGCGCCCGGCGTGACAAAACCCAAGGCGATACGGTGCTTGCGCATCACCTTGTAAAGCAGGCTGAGCAGTCGATGCTGGAACAGATCGAGGAACTCGGCCGGCGCATGATCCTTCGCTCGCGCGCGCTGTTGCAGCCATTCCTGATAGGCGTAGGGCAGCGGGCCGTCGGGACCGCCCAGACCGAAGATCGGCGTGTCGAGGGTCAGTGGTTCGCCCGGCGCTTCCTGCAGGTTCTCAATCTGGCTGGTCGGAAACACAGGCGTCAGCGGCCCGCGCAGTTTCAACGCTTCCGCTTGTGGCGAGGTGCCGCTGCCGAGGGATTCGGCTTGCGGTTGTTCGCGCTCCAGCAACAGCAACGCCTGCAACAACTCGAACGCCTGCGGATCGCGGCGCAGACGCTGGCTCAGGGTCAGAGCGACAGGGGCATGCCGGCTTGCGGTTGCCATGCCTTGACCTCCTTGTCGGCCTGCATCAATACCGTGCGCACAAAGCGATTGGCCGTGGCGTACACCGAAAAGAATTGCGCCAGCACCGCCGAAAACAGCACCGCGCTGCTGCCGACAAAGTGCTGCGGATCAAGCTGCAGTTGCACCTCCAGCCCATTGCGCCAACCGCGCCAGGCATCGACGCCGACATGGCCGATTACCCGTTCGCAACTGATGCTCAGCAAGCCGTCTATCTGGCGTAAAGCGCTGGCTTCATCGCGCAGGTTGTGCAGATGCAGAATCTCTTTCAGTGCATCGAGCGCCTGCGGGCCTTCGACCAGCGATAGATGATTGAGGGTCAGTTGCGACACCAGCCTCCAGCGCGAATCACCGTCCAGGCGCGGCAAACTTTGTGGGCTCGGTGGATTGCGCAGACGTGCCCAAGCCACCGGGCCGGGACGCTCAAACCCTAGCGGCGTACCGGCGGGCAGACTTTGCGCCAGGTGACGATTGGTGCACAGCAACTCAGCGGTCAGGCTGTAATCGGGCAGATCGGTCTGTGGCTCGAAACGGGTGTCGACCATGTTCACCAACAGATCGCTGCCGAGCCGGTTCGGGGTCATGCCGCTGACCCGTCGGGCATGCCAGTAACGCTGTTGATCACCGCCGCTGTGCTGGCTGCCGTAATAGGCCGGCAGCCGTTGCACGCCGGCGCCGGAACTGGCGCGCATGCCGCGAATGCTGTGAATCTCGACGCTGTTTTCGCGGTGGCTGTCAGCGATCAAACGGTACTCGCTGCGGGTGCCGTCAGGGCGCAGCGGTTCGGACGTACGCGGGAACAGATTGATGACGGGCGCGCAGCCGAGAACGATATCGCTCGCCTGCAAATGCAGGCGACTGCTCGGCGCGCGATCAAAAACGATGTACAGATACAACGTCTGACTGTCGCTGGCTGCACCGCCCAGCGGCAGATCGAAGAAGTGGAATTTCTCAGGGCATGCGAAGTACTCGGCGAGCAGGCGCATGCCGGGATGTACACCGTCTTCGTCGGGCAGCAGGACCTCGTCGTCGGCAAAACCGACGATGTCAGGCAGTCCCTTCAGTACCGTGGGAACGCTGCCCGGCGACCCGGCCAGCACCTGCACCGCATGCGCACCGAGCAAGTCATACAGGCTGGCGTTGATCACCGGCGAGGCCGCGAGATGAATGCGCAACCGGTCGATAGCCAGTTCCGACCATTGGCTCTCACCCAGGCAACGCAAACTCAGGCGCAACGCCGAACGCGCCTGCGCGACAGCGGTCAGTGCCTGTGCTTCATCGCTGCCAAGCAACAGGGCTTCGGTCACTTCGATCGGCCACAAACGTACGGCGGCACTGGTGCGAAAGTGGATGCTTTCGCCTTTGCTGGTGGTGACAAACAACGGAGTGTCGCGGGGCAGGGGATAGCCGCCGTCGAGCTTGCCTTTGCTCGGGTCCGGCTCGAAATGGACGATGGCGCACGACGGCAACGGGCGCATGGCCAAGGGATAAAGCTGTTCGAGCAGCGCATCGCTGAACTCGGCGTAGTCGTCATCCAGTCGCCGTTGCAGACGCGCGGCCAGCAGCGCAAAACCTTCCAGCAAACGTTCGACATGCGGGTCGGGACATTCGCCGGGTGACAGTTCCAGGCGTCGGGCGACTTTCGGATAACGCTCGGCGAACTGACTCCCGGCATGCCTGAGCCACGTCAGCTCACGTTGGTAGTAATCGAGCAGTTGCGGGTCAATCGAGTCGCTCATGACGTACCTCCAGCCCTTCGCCGCCGGGTTCGATGACGAACGCCACTGGCCAATGCTGCAAGCCGCTGCGCAGTTCGCCCAACAAGCGAATGCTCAACCGTTGCGGGTGGTCGGGCAGGGGATTGACCTCAACCTCGCCTAACAACAGGCGAGGTTCGAAATGGGTGATTGCTTCGCGGATGTCTCGCGCCAGTCGCCGGCGGTCATCGCTGCGCTGCTGTTGCAGGGCGCTCCAGTCGGCGATGCCGTAATCGATCACGCTGGGTGGTGTGGTGAAGGTGCGCGAGCCACGGCGGGTGTTGAACAGGCGCGCCAACTCGGCAAGCACCGAGTCGAGCAGATCCTGCTGGTCGAACGCCTGCACGGCATCGTCCTCGCTCCAGGCAAGGCGTTCGAACAGTGGCGGGAGAATCCCGGTGCCGGCCATGGCTTATGCGCCCGGTCAGCCGGCCTTGTTCGCCGCCAGGTCCCACACGGTGCCCGCCGTGCCTTCCTTGGTGCCGTCGTCCTTTTGCGCGGTGAGTTCCCATTTGATCTTGGTGAAGTTCAGCGACAGGGTTTCCACCGGTTTGCCGCCCGTACCACCGCTGACGCTGACGTTGGACAGCACCACGTTGTTGAGGGTGTAGATGATGAAGGGCATCAGTTGCCCGCTGCCTTCAGCGGCGTTGCGGCCAATGGTGATTTTGGCTTCAGGGATCGGTTTGCCCGCGCAGCAATAGCTGTTAAGCGTGGGGGTGGAGCTGTCGACAAATTTGGTCAGGGTGAATTCGCCGATATGCGGTTTGCCGGAAGTGCGCTCCGAGTTGCTGACGTCGTTGGTCACCTGCATCGCGACGTTGTGGCTGTAGGACATGACTTCGATCTTGTCCGTATAACCCTCGAGCAGGCTGTCGCCTTTGATGTCGCCGCCGAGGTCGAGAATGATTGCATCCATCGCTTGAAACTCCTGAAGAAAATCACGTTAGGCAAATTGGGCTGAGCACTGAACCTGTGGCGAGGGGATTTATCCCCGATGGGTTGCGAAGCAGCCCCAAAAAATCAAGGGCCGCTGCGCGCCCCATCGGGGATAAATCCCCTCACCACAGGTGTTTCAATGGTCTTGAGAGACTGGCTCCCCCACCACAGGGAGGCATTCACTCAAAAATTGCAGCGATCAGGCCGCAACCGGTGGCGGCAACGTCGCCACCAGACGAATCGACGCCGTCAACTCCTCAAGCTGAAAGTGCGGCCGCAGAAACACCGTCGCCCGATACGCACCGGGCTTGCCGGCCACTTCGGTGACATCCACCCGCGCTTCCCGCAACGGGTACTGCGCCTTGATTTCCTGCGGGGCGTTGTCGTTGATCAGCACGTAGTCGGCGATCCAGTTGTTGAGGTAGGTCTGCACGTTGTCGCGGGTCATGAAACTGCCGACCTTGTCGCGCATGATCACCTTCAGGTAATGGGCGAAACGCGAGGCCGCGAGCACGTACGGCAACATCGCCGAGATCCGTGCGTTGGCATTGGCCTCGTTGGTGTTGTAGACCTTGGCCTTGTTGGTGCTCTGGCCGCCGAAGAACACCGCCACGTCGCTGTTTTTCTTGTGGCACAGGGCGATGAAGCCGAGGTCGTTGAGTTCCTTCTCGCGACGGTCGGTGATCGCCACTTCGGTCGGGCATTTCAGCGACAGGTCGCCGGAGCTGGTGCGGAACGTGTGCGCCGGCAAACCTTCGACCGCGCCGCCGCCTTCAGCGCCACGAATCGCCGCGCACCAGCCATATTTGGCAAAGGCTTCGGTGATGCGTTGCGACAAGGCCCACGCGGCGTTGCCCCACAGGTATTTACTGTGGTCGGTGCCGTTGACGTCTTCGACATAGTTGATGCCTTCCACCGGCGCAGTGTCAGGGCCATAAGGCAGGCGCAGAAGGAAGTGCGGCAGCACCAAAGACACATAGCGCGAATCTTCGCTTTCGCGGAACGAGCGCCACTTGATCAGCTCCTGGCTCTCGAAGACTTTCGACAGATCACGCGGTACTGCCAGCTCGGTGAAGCTGGTCATGTCGAACAGGCGAGGGCTGGCGGCGGCAATGAACGGCGCGTGCGCTGCGGCGGCTACGTTCGACAGTTTTTCCAGCAGGCCGATGTCCTGCGGATGCCGGCCGAAGGTGTAGTCGCCGACCAGCAAGCTGAACGGGTGGCCACCGAAGGTGCCGTATTCCTCTTCGTAGATTTTCTTGAACAGTGCGCTCTGGTCGAATTCGACGGCTTTTTCCAGGTCGTTCTGCAGCTCTTTCTGGGTGACGTTGAGCAGGCGCAGTTTCAGCCGGGTACTGGTTTCGGTGTTCTGCACCAGCATGTGCAGGCCGCGCCACGAGGCTTCGAGTTTTTGCAGGTCGGGGTGATGCAACACCTCGTTGAGCTGGGCGCTGATCAGTTCGTCGATCTGGCTGATGCGGTCGTTGATCATCGCCACGGTGTCCTTGTCGATGGCCATGCCTTCGTCAAGAACCTGGGTGGCGAACTCAGCGAGCATGTCGCGGGCGTAATCCTGCTGACTGTCATCGTGGGCCATGCGGCCCTCGGCGATGATCCGGTCGAGCAGGGATAAAGTTTCGGCTGCAGCATTTTCGCTGGCTTGATTCTGGGCGGCGGCGGGCATGGTGAGTTCTCCCCTCGATTAAGTGGACGATCAGGCTTGCGGTTCGGCCGGCGCCTCGGCATCAGCTGCCGGGGTAGCGGTGTCCGGGCGGGCCGATTTGATTTCCTGCAGGCCTTCGGTGTTGGCGATGACATCGCGCAGCAGCTTGTCCAGGTCATCGTTGCCGTCGAGTTTGGTCAGCAGATCGCGCAGACGCTGGCGGGCCTCGAACAAACGGCGCAGCGGCGTGACTTGCTCCACTACCTTGACCGGGTCGAAGTCGTCGATGTGTTTGAAGTTGAGTTCGATATTGAGCTTGCTGTCGTCGCCGCTGAGGGTGTTGTTGACTTGCAGCGTGGCGCGCGGGCCGATCGAGGCGAGTACCTCGTTGAAGTTGTCGCGGTCGATTTCGGTGAAACGTCGTTCAGTCAGTTTTGCCAATGGCTCGAGCGGTTTACCGGAGAGGTCGGCGAGGATCCCGACCACCAGCGGCAATTCCTTTTTCTCGATGGCGTTGCCGATTTCGACGTCGTAGGTGATTTGCACTCGGGGCGGACGCACCCGGTCGAGCTTGTGTTGAGTACTTTCTGCCATGACGGCGGACTCCGATGCGATGAGCGGGCGCAATGCATCGGGGTGGCCCGTTCATCGCTTTCCCTTGCTGGACCGTAGGTTAGAAAGGGAGGCAGATGACCTGTCGTTCCTTTGACAAACCTTCCTCATTCGGCTGTAGGAACCGAACTACCCAAGACGCTAGAACAGGTCTATAAAAATGCAAGGAAAAACATTTTTGGACAGATTCGGGAAAAGGAAAATTCATTTTGTGTAGACGACTTTTTCTAACGTGGGTGTTGGCACTGCTGGCGGGCTGTTCTTTCTTCGGGCCGAAAGTCGACCTCGACAGCCTGACCCTCGACGTCGCGCCCAAGGCCAATGACGACACACCGATTGCCGTGGATTTCATTGCGGTCAACGACCCCGATCTGCTCAAGCAGTTGTCCGGCATCAGCGCCAGTCAGTGGTTTGCCGAGCGCGAGCAGTACCAGCGCGACTATCGTCAGTTGATGAGCGTATGGGGACTGGAGCTGGTGCCGGGGCAATTCATCGACCGCCAACCCTTCCCGCTGGGGGGCAAGAAGGCCTCTGGACTTTTAGTCTTCGCCAGCTATAACACTCCCGGAGCGCACCGATTGCGCCTCGATGATCAGAGTGAGGCCTGGCTCAAATTCGACAGTCGTGAAATGAGTCTGGTCAGCCAGAAAAACTGAAACACACCGCTCGCCGCCGGCTGGCGGCAGGGTCGAAAGGAGTCGTATGAGTCTGCTACCTGACGCGGTTTGCTGGCACGAAGGCATGCAATTGCTGCCGCAGCATTTTCAGTTGCAAGGGCTGCGAGCCGAAGCGCTCGGTGCGCATCTGGCGCAGGCGTGTAATCCATGGTTCTGGGGCGTCAGCCACATGGAGTTCGACCCGTCGGCGCTGAGCGCCGGCGTGGTGCGAATGTTGTCGCTGCAAGGGACGATGCCCGACGGTTTGCCGGTGGATTTGCAGGCGGGTGTCGGGCCGACGCTGGAACTGGATGTCAGTGCCGCAATCAACGCCACCGACGATGCCACTGTCACCGTGTATCTGGCGATCAGCCCGATGTGGCGTGCCGGGCAATTGCTGCCGCTCAAGGGCCGCTTGCAGTCGGTGGTCGGCGAGGCGTTGCCGGATCTCACCAGCGGTGAATTCCCCGAATCGATCACCGTGTGGCGACCCAATCCACGCCTGTGTACGCAACTGAACAAAGCCGATTCAATCTGCCTGCCGCTGCTGAAAATCCGCAAGGAGGGCGGCGGCTTTCTGCCGTTGGCATACACGCCGCCAGCGCCGGTCCTGTTGCCGGAATCTGTGCTCGGACGCCGCATCGCCGGGCTCTGTGCACGGGCGCGGGAAAAATGTCTGTTTCTCGGTGGCCGTTTGCGGCAGGCGCAACAGGCTGGCAACCAGGACGATGCCTTGGAAATCCGCCGCCAGTTGACCGCGTTGTGGGCGCGGCTGCCGGAAGTCGAAGGCACGCTGAACAGTCGCATCGCGCACCCGCAAACCTTGTATGTGCATTTGCTTGGCCTCGCCGGCGCATGGTCGGCGCTCGATCCGTTGGCCGGCGTCCCGGCGTTCGCACCACTGGATTTTCTTGAGCTGCAGCGCGGTTACGACGCCGTGCTGCAATGGCTGGAAACCACCCTCGAACTGATCCGCGCCGGCTATCGCAGCCTGCCGTTCGAGCGCGGTGAACAGAGCTTTTCCATTCAATTGCCGGACGAGCAACCGAGCCAGCGTCTGGTCGTTGGTCTGCGCATGCCCAATGGTGCCAGCGAGCAAGCGGCGATCGACTGGTTGCGCGGCGCGATCATCGCCTCGGCACCGCACATTGCGTTGCTCAGTCGCCAGCGCATGAGCGGCCTGGCCCATCAGGCCATGAGCCGCAGCGAGCAGGTGGCCTATAGCGTCGGCGAAGACACGCGACTGTTTGTGATCACGGCCGAGGGCGCCTGGTTCGACGCGCAACTGCCGCTGATGATCGCCGCCCCCGCTGCAAAGCTGACCAGCAGTCCGTGGCAAGTGGTGCTGTTTGTCGCGCAGAACAGTGAAAGTGCCTGATCACACAAGGAACGCCGTATGTCGCAAGGAAGTGCCGCAAGCCTGGGGTTGCAAGACGCACCGTTGAGCAGCGCGTTCCGCCAGACATGGCAGCAATGGCAACAGGACTGGGTGCAATTGCCCAAGGACAGCGAAGACGAAGCGGTGCTGGTCGAGACCGTGGTCGAGTTGTCCACTCAGGCTTCGCAACGCTTGTGGCGCACTGCGTATTCGCGGGTCGGCGACTCGGCGACCGAGCAGGTCAAGGCACTGGTATATGCCTTCGTCGCCCTGGTCGACGAAACCCTGTTGTTTGCGCCATGGCCGGGGCAGGCGGCATGGCAGGACAAACCACTGGAGTCGCGTCTGTATTCCAGCCGGCAGGCCGGCGAGCAAGTGCCGGCGGCGATTCAAACCCTGCTCGATGAACAGCAACCGACCGCCCGCGATCTCGCCAACGTGTATTTGCAGTGCCTGATTCTCGGTTTCCACGGGCGTCTGCGCGGCGAGCACAGTCAGGCGCAACTGGAGAAATGGCGGTTGGCGCTGTTCAACTTTGCCTGGCAGGACGAGGCCTCTTATGAAGGTGTCAGCCAGCGACTGGTGCAGCCCTCGCTGGTCACACCGTTGCAGTTGCCGGTACGTACAGCGCTGCCGGACGGTTTTCGTCTGGCGTTGGGGATTCTGGCGATGGTGCTGGTGTTGACCGGGCTCGGTCAGTTTCTCTGGCGTGACATTCGTTCTGAGTTGGAACCGGTATTGCAAATGACCGATTCGGT
This sequence comes from Pseudomonas sp. FW305-7, assembly GCF_058786735.1. Taxonomy (NCBI): domain Bacteria; kingdom Pseudomonadati; phylum Pseudomonadota; class Gammaproteobacteria; order Pseudomonadales; family Pseudomonadaceae; genus Pseudomonas; species Pseudomonas sp. FW305-7. The sequence continues at coordinate 288,829 of NZ_JBYSZA010000004.1, read as the reverse complement.
GACGCCCGCGGAGCAAGACTCATGAGCACCCTGACGATTGTCGCGTGGGTCTTCGCGTTACTGTTGTTGCTGGTCATCATCGCCGTGGCAGTGTGGTGGCTGCGCACCCAGAGCGGCGCGGCGATCCGCAGTTTTTATGCCTCGGTGCGGCACATGGAGCAGGAGCAGGGCAGTCGCGACCGCTATCAGATGCCGTGGCTATTGATGCTCGGCGACGAAACCCAGGGCACGCAACTGGTCAGCGAATGGCGTTTGCAGCCGACCGACAAACCGGCGTGGTTCGGCCGCTGGTGGTCGGACCCCGAAGGCGCGGTGCTGGTGGTGCCGCAGGCGTTGTTCCTGCCGGACGACGGCATGCATTTGCAGCGCGGCGGCTGGTGGCGGCTGCTCGGTCTGATCTTGCGTTTGCGCAGTAAACGGCCGCTGGACGGGGTGATCTGGACAGTGCCGGTGAGTCGCCTGAGCAATCTCGAACAAGCCGCCAGCCTCGGTCTGGCGGCGCGCCGGCGCTTTATCGATCTGCTGCAACGCTTCGGTTTGAGCGTGCCGGTGTACGTGATCATCACCGGCCTGGAAGAGTTGCCGGGATTTCAGGAACTGATCAGTGCCTTACCCGACGAGGCCCGCGAACGCACTTTGGGCTGGTCGTCGCCCTACGCGCGTGACGCCGTGTGGCAAGGGCAGTGGAGCGATCAGGCGCAGGATCGAATCCACCGCGCCGTGGCCGAAGCGGTGATCGAGGTCGGCACCTTGTCCGGCCATTTGAGCGCGGATCTGTATGCGCTGCCGGAGCGTCTGGAAACCCTGCGCCGTGGTTTGCAGAGCGTGCTGGAGCCGGTGTTTCAGGGTAATGCACAGGGCGAAGCGCCGTGTTTTCGCGGCGTGTATTTCACTGCCAGTCAGGCGTCGAAAGATGCCAGAGATGGTTTTTCCGCCGACGACAGCGGCTTGCAACAAAGCGTGTTCGTGCGCCAGTTGTGGCGCCAGCGGCTGGTCGGCGAGCGCGGTCTGGCCCAAGGTGTGCCGCGCCTGCTGCGTTTGCGTCAGCGCTGGCAGCGGATCACCGCTGGGGTCGCACTGGTAGTGGGCGTGGTCTGGGCGGTGGCGATGCTGTGGGTGTGGAATCAGTCGGTCAAGGATGCCCATGAACTGGCGCGGCTGATGCAGAGTGCGCAGAAGAGCTACGTGGCGGTCACCGATGACGCGCATCGGGTCGAGCCGACTCGGCGCAATGTGCAGAGTTTCTGGCGGGTGCTGGAGCGCGCCCCGCACTGGCACTACATTTCGCTGGCGTTTCCGACCTCATGGTTTTCCTCGGTGGATGTGAAAATCGAACGGGCACTCTTCAAGTCTGCTCAGCGCCAGATGGTCCAGCCGTTGCACCAATTGCTGGTCGCCGAGCTTACGAAAATCAAGGCGATCCGCAGTACCGATCGGCGCACCAGTGTGGAAAGTGAGGACCCGGCGCAGTGGCAGAATTATCAAAAGGCTACGGATCTGGTAGATCGGGCGTTGCGTCTGGAGCAGCAGAATCAATTGTTTGCCGAGGTGCAGAACAGTCAGCGGGCGCCGCTGGACGATCTCGTGCAACTGAGCAATAGCGCGCTGTCACTGAATCTCAATGCGGCGACCGTGCCGCATTCCGCGTACTACAACCGTTTGCTGGCGGCGGGGGATGGCGGTGATGTGCAAGCGCTGGATCTGAGCGTCGAGCGCCCGTTGGTCACCAGTAACTTCAACGGGCTGATGCAGCGCTGGCTTGATCAGTATTTTCTTGCCGAGAACTTCGTCAGCAAGGCCGGCTACCTCAAATTGCATCTGGAACGACTCGAGGCTGGCAGCGGCAACAGCCTCAATGAGCTGGAAGACTTGCGTGCGTTGATCGATGACCTGCAAGCGGCGGTTGCCCTGACCAACTCGACGTGGAGTCGCGGCAAGGGCCAGGAACTGGTGCCGGGTTATCGTGAGTTCCTCGACAAGGTGCGCAAAAGCACCTTGCTCGGTCCGGTCGTTGAGCAGCAACTCGATCAGCAGGCTGGCAAGTTGCAGCAGAGTTTCCGTGATCAGTGGATCGCCCAGGTTGGTTCACGCGGCAATCTGTTGATCCAGCAAGGCAGCGGGCAACTGGCGTTGCAGGAACACGTGGTCAAGCTCAACAACGCCGTGCAGGCGCTGTTCAAACGCGACTTTGTGTCGGTGGCCATGCGCGCCAATCAAAACAACGTCAACCTGCAAGGCCAGACCGTGGATGGCGATGATCTCAATACCTCGCTGAATTACTTCACCGGTTATAAAAGCTATGTCGCCGAAGAGTTGCCACGCATCCCGCCGGCCTATCGCGAGGCATTGCTGCAAACGGCTGAAGCCGCCGCCGCTCAGGCAATGTGGTTAAGCCTCAAGGATCACAACGATCAGACTCATCCGTACGCGGTGTTCAATGTTCAGGCCGAGCAGGCCATGGCCTTGCAAAAGGCCTTCGTCGAGGTGCATCGCAATGATCTGGCCGCGCGTCTGCAAGGTGCGTTGAACCGGCGGGCAATGGCGCAGGTTGTCAGTGGCCTCGATGAAATCACCGCGCAACCGCTGTTCGCGGGGCGTACTGAAATCAGCCAGTGGGACGGCTCGAAAAACCTCGGCCTGCAACTGTACGGTGCCACTGATGTGCAGGACTTGAAACTGAGCCTCAAGCAGCAGTTCAACACCATGCTCGGCATCACCGAGCGACGCCAGTCGGCGTTGCAGTGGCTGATGACCCAACAAGGCAATCTGTCGGCGCTGGATTACGAGCGCGTGACGCAGTTCAGCGCGCTCAATGACGAACTGCTCAAGTACAAGGATGCCAACCCAGCCAGTTCGCCGGCACAGATCGAGCAACTGGTCAGCCGCGATTTCATCGACATGGACACCGCGTCCTGCGTGCAGGTCTTGCAAACCGCCAATCTGGTGGGCGGGCGCGGAACGCTGGCGATGCGCGCGGTGGAACTGCAACAGGCGGCGATGCAGCGCTGCCAGTTCTTGCAACAGCAACAGGCGGCAGCGGCGTGGAATGAACTGGCCAACTATTTCAATCAATACCTGGCCGATCGTTTTCCGTTTGCCAACGGCGTGCAGGCGCAAGATGCCGACCCGGCGCGGGTTCAGCATTTCCTCGAAATCATCGATAAACGACTGCCTGTGGCGCAAGCCGGACTGGTGCTCAGCCAGACCCCGGAACGCCTAGCGGCGGAAGATTTTCTCAATCGCTTGAAACAGGCCAGCATTTGGCTGACGCCGCTGTTCGTGCGCGACAAGAGCGGCATCCTCGGCGTCGAACTGGACGTGCGCTGGCGCACTGATCGCGATGATGAGAAGGGCGCCGATCAGGTGATTGCCTGGGGCTTGCTCGCCGGCAGTCAACAGATCAACTATCCGGTCCCGGCCGAGCAACCGAATCTGCGCTGGATGGTCGGCCAGCCCATCCGCCTGACCCTGCGCTGGGCGCGTAACGGCAAGGAGCGGCCGGTCAACGACCCGTTGCAACCGAACCTGGTGGTGCGTGATCTGGAGGCCGGTTGGGAGTACGGCGGGCCGTGGTCGCTGTTGCGCCTGATGCGCGCGCATTTCTCGGTACAGCGCCAGCCGAGCATGGATTACACCGAGTTTCCGCTGACGTTGCGTTTGCCCGTGACGGCGTCCAGCGACAGTGTCACCAGTGACTTCACGCGGATGTTCGTGCGCCTCTCGCTGATGAGCCAGGGCTCGAAACTACCGTTGTCGATTGCACCATTGCCGACCCGTGCGCCGCGCTCGCCGTTTCAGGTGACCGGCACCACGGCTGCGCTTGAAGCCCAAAAGGAAAATCTGTGAGCCTGCCATCGACCACGTTGCCGGATCTGATTGATCAGTTGCTCGCGCCGATCAGCGCGGACGCGCCGTGCGGCGTCGACTTGCGCTATGAACGTGAGTTCGACCAGTTGCGCGACCTGCGCCGCGAGGACGACGCCAGCCTGCCGACCGGAGTCTGGCAGTCGACACTCAAGCGGGCGAACTGGCCGGACGTCGAGAAACTCGCCATCACGCTATTGCTGGAACGCAGCAAGGACCTGATGCTCAGCGCCTGGCTCGGCGAGGCGTGGCTGCATCTGCAAGCGCTGGACGGCTTGCCCGGCAGCCTGGCGCTGATCGCCGGTTTGTGTGAGCGTTTTCCCGAGCAACTGCATCCGCAGGCAGAAGACGGCGACCAATCGTGGCGGGTGATTCCGCTGGAATGGCTGGTGCGTCGCTACAGTGAAGTGCTGCTCACGCGGGTGCCGCTGTTCGGCAGCCGCAACAGCGATTTTGAGGCTTACACCCTGGAAGTCTGGCGGCGCTTGCAGGTTCACCAGGTGCAGACCAACGACAGCAAAAACGCCAAGACCCTGGCGGAAACCGCGCGCAACGAACAGAAGAAACTCAACGAGCAGATCCGCGCCACGCCGCTGGCGTTCTGGCTGCGTACTCAGGGCAATCTGCTGCTGAGCCTGCAACACCTGCAACGGCTCGATAGCTGGAGCGATGCCTATCTGGGCGATCAGGCCCCGGGGCTGCACCCTTTGCAGGACACCATTGAAGCGCTGCTGACCCTGGTTCAGGAGTTTATCGCCATGCACCCACAACAACCGGCGCCGCCACCGCCGTTGGTCGAAGCGCCCGTGGTGGTCGCGCAATCAGACGAATCCGCGCCGCTCGCGCAGGCCTTTCGTGAGCCGGCCAGTCGCGAAGAGGCATACCGGCAATTGCTGCTGATCGCCGAATACCTCGCGCGCACCGAACCTCACAGTCCGGTGCCCTATCTGATCCGGCGCGGAGTCGAGTGGGGCAACAAGCCGCTGAGCGAATTGCTCGGCGAGTTGATCAGCGCCGACGCTGAATCGCGGCGCCTGTGGACGTTGCTTGGGGTGCTTTAGTGTACGCGCTGGTTGTTGACCCTCGGCGGCAACTGAATCGGCGTGAGCACCGGTTGCCCGGAAAAGAACGCCACGAGATTTTTTCCCACCAGTTCCACGGTGCCTTGGGTGGCTTCCGGTGACAGGCCGGCGACGTGGGGCGTGAGCAGCACGTTGGCCAAGGTTTTCAGCGCGTCCGGCACTTGCGGCTCATGATCGAAGACATCCAGCGCCGCGCCGGCAATGCGCCGTTGTTCGAGTGCGGTGATCAAGTCCGCCGTGGCGATCACACTGGCCCGGGCGATATTGACGATGAACCCTTTCGGACCCAGCGCATCGAGCACTGCACGCGTCACCAGATGCTGCGTGCCGATCCCGCCCGGCGTGGCGACGATGAGAAAGTCCGACGCCCGCGCCAGTTCGGTCGGCGTCGAGCAGAACGCGTAAGACACCTCACTGCGCACCTGACGGCTGTGATAGCTGATGTCCATATCGAAACCGAGGTTGGCGCGCTTGGCAATCGCCAGGCCCACCGCACCGAGGCCGAGAATACCCAGGCGCTTGCCGGCGAGTGACGGACGCATGATTTTCGGCCATTCGCCACGGCGCACGGCGGCGTCACAGCGCGGAATATCACGCACCAGCGCCAGCAGCATGGCCATCGCATGGTCAGCCACCGACGAGGCGTTGACCCCGGCGCCGTTGGTCACGGTGATCCCGCGATCACTGGCGGCTTGCAGATCGACCTGCTCGTAACCGGCGCCGATCACCGTGATGATTTTCAGCGCGGGCAGGGCGGCGATTTCGTCGGAGGTCAGGCCCAGCGGGCCCCGGGTCAGCACCGCGTCGATGCGCGGGCCGTGGGTGGCGATGGCTTGCGCACGTTCGGCAGGGGTGGGGGCGAGGATCAGGTGAAAGCCCTGATGCTCGAGAATCGGCAAGTAATCATTGATGGTTTCAACCAGTACCAGAACGGTTGCGGGCATTGCGCGGCTCCTTTGATCGTCGGCGGTTCGGTCGCGAAAGTCGTTGCAGAGTGCTGATTCCAGAGCGGTTTGGCAATGGCCGAGCGCTGCCCCGTTCCAGCCAGTGTAGGAGCTGAAACGGGGAGCGCGCGGGCGCTTCGTCAGAAGGTCACGTCGGCGCTGTTGATCAACCGGGCGAACGCGCCGCCGAGGGTTGCGTTGTGGTGGTCAATGATGGCTTTGGCGGTCAACGCCAGAGTGTCCATGCAGGTGTGGGCGTCAGCCACCAGCAGCGGTTTGAAGCCCAGATCGGCAGCGGCGCGGCAGGTGCTGTCGATGCAGAACTGAGTCTTCATGCCAACGAGGTACAGATCTTTGATGTCTCCATGGCTGAGCTGCTGCGCAAGGTCCGTGTCGTGGAAGGCGTTGGGTCGGGACTTGTCGAACAGGTGATCGACTTCTGCGTCCAGTTCAAGCGTTGGCAACAATTGCCAGAAGGGGCTGCCCGCAGCAATCGGCGAGCCTTCTAGGCCGGTGTGTCGTACGGCGAAGACGGGCACGTGGTGTTGGCGCGCCTTTGCAATCAACTGCCGGATGTTGGCGAGAATGCGTTCGCCGTCGTGGGGTTTTTCCGGGCCGTGGAACAGACCGACCTGCATATCGATGATCAACAGTGCTGCAGACATGTGTTTCTCCTTGAGTGACAAAAGCAGCCGCACGGACGGGAGAAACAACAAGGCCCCGTCCATTGCTGGCGGGGCCCTGGGTTTGCTGCGCTGGTCTTACCCCAGGCACAAACACCACGACCCGCCGGTGGCGGTCGTGGTGGTGCGGGTGAGTTGCAGCGTGCGAAGGTTCATGGGGCTGATCATGCTGGCGGCGTCCACGGGCTGTCAACTGGCGTATTGGGCGATGCCGTTGCCAAACGACCAGTTCTCCTTTTTCACTTCCACCAGATTGATGAACACGTCTTCGAGGCGAACGCCCAGTTGCGTGTTCAGGCTTTGTGCGATGGTCTGGTACAGGGCTTTTTTCTGCTCCAGCGTTCGACCTTCGTTGAGGGTGATCTGGATGATCACCAGTTGGTCGCTGCGCTGGATGCCCAGATATTGCGGGTCGAAGATGAAATGTTCGCCGTCGTGTTCGTTGAGGATCTGGAAGTTATCGTGCTCCGGCACATTGATTGTGCTGCGCATGGCAGCGTAGATCTGCTCGCCGACGCGCTTGGCGAAGGTGGGATCGGTGCGTTTTTTGAGTTCGACGCGAACGAGCGGCATGAATGGAAACTCCGGGGAGGCAGGGGATTCATTCACGCTAGACCATTTGGGCCGGATTGGAAGACTCGGGTGTTCGATCGGACGCCTTCGCTGGCAAGCCAGCTCCCACAGGTCACGCGCTGCTCAAACTATCGTGACCAGATTCCAAATTCCTGTGGGAGCGGGCTTGCCCGCGATAGGGCAGGCAGCCTTCACACAGCACACTTGCTTGCCTGCAATCTGTCAGAAGACTCGTTGATTTTGTGACGGATAAAAGCGAAACGGCGCTGGTGATTGCACAGCACGTGGGGCTGGCGGAGCTGGCGGTGAATCAGTGCTCGACAAATGGGGGCCGACGGAATAAGCCTGGCTTGCGCCGGGGCGATTAGCCCTCCGCAATCTCTATGGCGATGTTGTATGAGTCGGCCTACCTGACTCCCGGATATTGCCTACAAAACCGCCGGATTCATCCGCTATCTGGCACGGGATGAATAGGAAATCATGAGGGTACAAAGTAGCCCCGGCAGCCACTGCCCACAGCCAAGGAAGGCGCATGCTTCAGAACGATCGGGAACAGCTGGAACTCGAAAGGCTAATGAATGAAACACGGAAACTTGTGGCAGAAAGGCAAAAGCTTCTGGCGGAGGCAAAAAAGCTAACGAGGGAGACAAGCTTATATCCGCTTGCAGTGTTAGGTGGAGTGGTGACCGCTGTCACGGCAGTAGCGGGTGTTTTTTTCAAATTTTGAGCAGGCGCCTCACAACAATCAGATCCATGACTCAAACAGGAATCAGCATGAACACATTTGACCGTAAGGCCATGATGGAGCGATCAGACCGAGAGCACGATGAATGGGCTGAAAAAGTGCGTCTCAAGAACAAGGGCGATATGTATCCAATCTGGGGCATGCTGGCTTTCGGAATCTTTTGCATGTCAATGGGATTCATCCTGGCTCGATCAATCTGATCAAAATTTTTTATCCCGCTCGGCATTGGAGCTTGCCGGAAAACGACATGAAGCGTATCTGATGCCGACAGCCATTTTCCCAAAAACGACACCCCACTGATCTGCTCCGCACAACCATTCCTCAGCTAAGTCTTTGCTTCTGCTCATTTATCGCGGAGAATCGCGCCCCTGTTTCGGCCGGAGCATGTCTGTCGGTTTTTTCCGACGCGTCCTGACCGAGTGGCAAGTGACCGGAATGCGGAGATCCGACCGGATGAATGATCAGGCCAAAAGCGTCGACCAACGCTTTGATGCAGCAGCACCCGCTGAACTTTCGAGCTGGAATCGCCAGGACACCACCTGGATGTTGGGACTGTTCGGGACGGCCATCGGCGCCGGTACCCTGTTTTTGCCGATCAACGCAGGGCTGGGTGGCTTTTGGCCGCTGGTGATCCTCGCGCTGCTGGCCTTCCCTATGACGTTCTTCGCACACCGTGGCCTGACCCGTTTTGTGCTGTCCGGTCGCGAAGGCGCTGACATCACCGACGTGGTCGAGGAGCATTTCGGCATCAAGGCCGGTGCGCTGATCACCTTGCTGTACTTCTTCGCGATCTTCCCGATCCTGCTGATCTACAGCGTCGGCCTGACCAACACGGTCGCCAGTTTCCTCGAACATCAATTGCATATCATGCCGCCACCGCGCATCTGGCTGTCGTTGGTGCTGATCCTCGGCCTGCTGGCCGTGGTGCGTTGCGGCGAGCAGGCGATCGTCAAGGCGATGAGCCTGATGGTGTACCCGTTCATCGTTGCGCTGTTGTTCCTCGCCGTGTACCTGATTCCGCACTGGAACGGCGGCATCCTCGCCACCGCTTCGCAAGTGCCGGCGCCATCGGCGTTGCTGCACACGATGTGGCTGGCGATTCCGGTGATGGTGTTCTCGTTCAACCACTCGCCAATCATCTCGGCGTTTGCGGTGGATCAGAAGCGTCGTTACGGCGTTAACGCCGACCAGCGCAGCTCGCAGATCCTCTGCCGTGCCCACCTGTTGATGGTGGTGATGGTGCTGTTCTTCGTCTTCAGTTGCGTGCTGACCCTGTCGCCGGAACAACTGGCTGAAGCCAAGGCGCAGAACCTGTCGATCCTGTCGTACCTGGCCAACCACTTCAACAATCCGACTATTGAGTTCGCGGCGCCGTTGATTGCGTTCGTGGCGATCTCCAAGTCGTTCCTCGGTCACTACATCGGTGCCAGCGAAGGCCTGAAGGGCTTGATCATCAAAAGCGGCAAGCGTCCGGGCGCAAAGGCTCTGGATCGCATTGTGGCGGCGTTCATGCTGGTGATCTGCTGGATCGTCGCAACCTGGAACCCGAGCATTCTGGGCATGATCGAGGCCGTTGGTGGTCCGGTGATCGCGGCGATCCTGTTCCTGATGCCGATGTACGCGATTCGTAAAGTGCCAGCGATGGCGCGCTATCGCGGCAAGGCGTCGAACGTGTTCGTGACCGCAGTAGGTCTGGTGGCAATTTCGGCGGTGATTTATTCGCTGACGGCGTAAGCCAAAGCCTCGAAGACTCAGCTACAGTGGCCGCTGTGCGTGATGCGCACAGCGGTTTTTTTTCGTCTGGAGACAGTGGATTGTCGAGCGCCCCACAACCTGTTGAATCACCCAATCGCTGGCGGGATGTACTCGCCGGTCTGTCGATTGCCGGGCTGTTGCTGCCCGAAGCCGTAGCCTACTCGACCATCGCCGCGCTGGCGCCGCAGGCCGGGGTGATCGCCCTGTTTGCCGGGTTGCTCTGTTACGGGCTGTTCGGTACCAGTCGTTTTGCCATTGTTTCGGCGACGTCATCCTCCGCGGCCGTACTGGCGGCGGCCACGGCAACGCTGGCCAATGGTGATCCGCAATTGCGCGCGACGCTGGCGGTCGGTCTGGTATTGGTCACGGGCGCGCTGTTTGTGCTGGCCGGGATCTTTCGTCTGGGCAGCGTCACGGCGTTCATTGCCAAACCGGTGTTGCGCGGGTTTGCCTTCGGCCTGGCGCTGACGATCATTCTCAAGCAGGTCGCCAGTGTGGTCGGCGTGCACCTGATCGACGCCAATCTGGTGCGCTTCGCCCCGCAATTACTTGAACAGTTGCCGCAATGGAACTGGCCGGCGGCGGCTGTGGCGGCAGTGGCACTGATGCTGTTGGCGGCGTTTTCGCGGTTGCCACGATTGCCCGGTGGTTTGCTGGTAGTGGTGATCGGCATCGCCGCCGGCCAATGGCTGAACCTGTCGGCGTACGGTGTGAAGATGATCGGCATGATCGACCTCAGCCTGGAAGTCCCCAACCTGCCGGTGCTGCCGTTCGCCGACTGGCTGCGGTTAGGGGAGGTGGGCTTTGCGCTGGTGATGATTCTGTACGCGGAGTCTTACGGCTCGATCAGTTCGTACGCGCTCAAACATGGTGACCGCGTGACGTCCAATCGCGATTTGCTGGCGCTGGGGGCGTCAAACCTGTTGTCCGGGTTGTTCCATGGCATGCCGGCGGGAGCGGGTTATTCGGCGACGTCGGCAAATGAAGCGGCGGGCGCCACTTCACGTTGGGCCGGCGGGGTGGCGGCGTTGGTGGTGCTGATCATCGTGCTGACCGTGTTGCCGTGGATCGCTTTGACCCCTGAACCGGTTTTGGCGGCGATTGTCATGCACGCGTTGGGGCGCGGTTTGAGTCTGCAGCCATTGGGGCGTTACTTCGTCTGGCGTCGCGACCGTGTGCTGGTGTTGTGCGCAGTGGCGGCGGTGCTGGTGCTCGGTGTACTCGACGGTTTGCTGGTGGCGGTGGCGATCAGTGTCTTGCTGATGCTCAAACAAATGTCGTCGGCGGATATTCAGGTGCTGGGGCGAATTGATGGCGGGCATGACTTTGTCGATCAACAGCGCCATCCGACGGCAACCAGCGAGCCGGGGGTGTTGATCGTCCGGCCGGGCGAGGCGTTGTTCTTCGCCAATGTCGAGCGGATCCTCGGCGCGGCGTTACGCTTGACTCGGCATTCGGATGCGCCTGTGCACACAGTGATTTTGAGTCTGGAGGAAACTCCGGATCTGGATGGCACCAGCATCGAGGCGATGCAGGAATTCTTTTTGCGGGTGCGTCAGGAAGGCAAGCGATTGATTCTGGCGCGACTCAAGCATGGGGCGTTGGTGGTGCTGGAGGCGTTGCCGGAGGTGCAGGCCAACGGCGTGATCCTCAGTGGCTTGAGCGTTGATGGCGCTGTGCAGAAAGCCCTCAAGCTCAACACTTGAACAGGTTGAATGAACTGGCCCCATCGCTGGCAAGCCAGCTCCCACAGGGATTGGGGTGAACCTCAGCACAGCTCACCTGTGGGAGCTGGCTTGCCAGCGATGAGGCCGGGACAGGCACTGACTATTCAACAGGCATAAAAAAACGCCGCTCATCTCACGATGGGCGGCGTTTTTCAGTGCGTTGCAGCGTTAGGCTTGAACGACCGGGATGTTGGCGTTCGCAGCAGCTTCACGGAACTCGGCGATCTGGTCGAAGGACAGGTAGCGGTAGATATCGGCCGCCATGCTGTCGATCTTGCCAGCGTATTCCATGTACTCCTCGACGGTCGGCAGGCGACCCAGGATCGAAGCAACGGACGCCAGCTCGGCCGAAGCCAGGTAGACGTTCGCGCCGTCGCCCAGACGGTTCGGGAAGTTACGGGTCGAAGTCGAGACCACGGTGCTGTTTGGCTCAACGCGTGCCTGGTTACCCATGCACAGCGAGCAGCCTGGCATTTCCATGCGTGCGCCGGCCTTGCCGTAGATGCCGTAGTAGCCTTCTTCGGTCAGTTGGTGAGCGTCCATTTTGGTCGGCGGCGACAGCCACAGACGGGTTGGCAGCTGACCCTTGACCTGATCCAGCAGTTTACCGGCAGCGCGGAAGTGACCGATGTTGGTCATGCACGAACCGATGAACACTTCGTCGATCTTCTCGCCAGCCACGCTGGACAGCAGACGGGCATCGTCCGGATCGTTCGGCGCGCACAGTACAGGCTCGCTGATGTCGGCCAGATCGATTTCGATGACTTCGGCGTATTCGGCGTCGGCATCGGCTTCCATCAGTTCCGGGTTGGCAACCCAGGCTTCCATCGCTTGAGCACGACGTTCCAGGGTACGCGCATCGCCGTAACCTTCACCGATCATCCAGCGCAGCAGGGTGATGTTGGAGTTCAGGTACTCGGTGATCGACTCTTTCGACAGCTTGATGGTGCAACCGGCAGCCGAACGTTCGGCCGAGGCGTCGGACAGTTCGAACGCCTGTTCCAGGGTCAGACCTTCCAGACCTTCGATTTCCAGGATGCGGCCGGAGAAGGCGTTTTTCTTGCCTTTCTTCTCGACGGTCAGCAGACCGTTCTGGATGGCGAAGTAAGGAATGGCATGAACCAGGTCACGCAGGGTGATGCCAGGTTTCATTTTGCCTTTGAAGCGCACCAGGATCGATTCCGGCATGTCCAGCGGCATTACGCCAGTGGCCGCAGCAAACGCGACCAGACCGGAACCGGCCGGGAACGAGATGCCCATCGGGAAACGGGTGTGCGAGTCACCACCGGTACCGACGGTGTCTGGCAGCAGCATGCGGTTCAGCCACGAGTGGATGATGCCGTCGCCCGGACGCAGGGAAACACCGCCGCGGGTCATGATGAAGTCAGGCAGGGTGTGGTGGGTGGTCACGTCGATCGGCTTTGGATAGGCCGCGGTGTGGCAGAACGACTGCATCACCAGATCAGCGGAGAAGCCCAGGCACGCCAGGTCTTTCAGTTCGTCACGGGTCATTGGACCGGTGGTGTCCTGAGAACCTACGGTGGTCATCTTCGGTTCGCAGTAGGTGCCAGGACGAACGCCCTGGCCTTCTGCCAGACCGCAAGCCTTGCCGACCATTTTCTGCGCCAGGGTGAAACCCTTGATGCTTTCAGCCGGAGCTTCAGGCTTCTTGAACAGATCGAATGCTGGCAGACCCAGTTCGGCGCGAGCCTTCTCGGTCAGGCCACGGCCGATGATCAGCGGGATACGGCCGCCGGCACGGACTTCGTCCAACAGCACAGGGGTCTTCATTTCGAAGGTGGTGATGACTTCGTCGGTACCGTGCTTGCAGACTTTGCCAGCGTGCGGGTACAGGTCGATTACATCGCCCATGTTCATGTTGGTAACGTCGAACTCGATTGGCAGTGCGCCGGCATCTTCCATGGTGTTGTAGAAGATCGGAGCGATTTTGCTGCCGAAGCAGAAACCGCCAGCGCGCTTGTTCGGCACGTAAGGAATGTCGTCGCCGAAGAACCACAGTACCGAGTTGGTCGCGGATTTACGCGAGGAACCGGTACCGACGACGTCACCGACGTAGGCGATCGGGAAGCCCTGACCGCGCATTTCTTCGATCTGCTTCATCGGGCCGGTCTTGCCTTGCTCGTCCGGAACGATGCCGTCACGGGCCATTTTCAGCATGGCCAGGGCGTGCAGCGGGATGTCAGGACGCGACCAGGCATCCGGGGCAGGGGACAGGTCGTCGGTGTTGGTTTCGCCGGTTACCTTGAATACGCGCAGGCTGATTTTGTCTTCCAGCACCGGGCGCTTCTTGAACCACTCGCCGTCAGCCCAGGATTGCAGCACGGCCTTGGCGTGAACGTTGCCGTTCTTGGCTTTTTCAGCGACGTCGTGGAAGGCGTCGAACATCAGCAGGGTGTGCTTGAGTTCTTCGGCGGCCACTGGCGCCAGTTCGGCGTCGTCCAGCAGCTCGACCAGGGTCACGATGTTGTAGCCGCCCTGCATGGTGCCGAGCAGTTCTACAGCGCGCTTTTTGTCCAGCAGAGGGGAGGAAACTTCGCCTTTGGCCAGAGCCGACAGGAAACCGGCTTTGACGTAAGCGGCTTCGTCCACTCCTGGTGGTACGCGATTGGTGATCAGGTCAACGAGGAAAGCTTCTTCGCCAGCCGGAGGATTCTTCAGCAGCTCGACCAGGCCTGCAGTTTGTTCGGCGTTAAGCGGCTGGGGAACGATACCCAGTGCTGCGCGCTCTTCGATATGTTTGCGGTAGGCTTCAAGCACAGTTATTACCCTCATCAGTGGTCCCAAATGGCTGTCCGGGACGCTCGTCGCGAAATGCTCGTACTCATGCGCTGCACGGCGTTGTGGGCCGTTTAGCCAGAATTACCGAACATTCCTTACAGAAGCTGCTTTCAAAGTTTTACGCCTGCAGAACGGGGAGCTGATGAGGGTTGGCGTAGAGCTTTTCCCCGCTGGAAAAACCCTTCGCCAACACCGCTCTGAAGGAACGACTGTGCTCGTGACGCTTTGAAAACAGCTTCTAACGGACATTGGCGCCTTAAAAGGCTGGCTGATTCTACGGCAAAAAAAATTTAAAGGTAAGTCGCGCTCTATTGGACTTTGGTGGCGTTGTGCGGGGCCTGCTAAAAGTCTGCCCGAGCGCTTGCCCCTGACGTTTGAGGGGTGATCAATGCCCGACAAAGGGCTAACATGCCGGCCTGTTCCGCGTTTCAGTGTTTTGCCAATTTATGCCCAATCAGACCATCAAGACCCCCTGCGTCGGCCTCTGCTCCACTGTTTACGGAGATCTGGTGTGCCGTGGCTGCAAGCGTTTCCATCACGAAGTGATCAATTGGAATGGTTACAACGAGGAGGAAAAGCGTGCGGTGTGGTTGCGGCTGGAGCAATTGCTGTCACAAGTGATGGCAAGCAAGGTCGAGATCTTTGATTCGGCGCGCCTGCGCCAACAGCTTGAACAGCGCAAGATCCGCTTTGTGCCGCATCAGTCGGAATATTGCTGGGCCTATCAGCTGATTGCCCGAGGGGCGCGGGTGATCATTAATCTGGAAGCCTACGGGATGGTCTTGCTGCCGGAATTTCGCGACTGGAACCTGCCGGAATTGCGCGATGCCATTGATCGGGAATTCTTCCTGCTGTCGGAAGCGCACTATCAGCGCTACATCGCCCCCGGCTTCCTGAAAGACGCCTTCGGCGCCTAGAAGCTTCGCGAGCAGGGCGCCCACAGTGATCGGAATTGAATGCAGATACTGTAGGCGCAAACAGATCCTGTGGGAGCTGGCTTGCCAGCGATGAGGTCGGTACATCCAATATCAATGTTGACTGACCCACCGCTATCGCTGGCAAGCCAGCTCCCACAGTGATTGCGGTGCATTTTGAATCACACAAGAACCTGTGGGAGTCTGGCTTGCCAGCGATGACGGCCGCATCAGCGCCGTAATTCTCAGTGTTTCACCGCCAGCTCTACCAGATGATCCTCAACCTCCTGCGGCTTGAGCACCAGCACATCACTTTCCAACGCATCCAGCACCACTTCAGCGGTGTTGCCGATCAACGCCCCAGACAATCCCGAGCGCGCCACTGTGCCGATCACGGTCACCGCCGCCTGCAGCTTGTGCGCCATGAACGGAATCAATACATCCGCCGGACCTTCCTCGATGTGCAGGTGCGCGTCATCCACGTCGAATTCGGCCTGAAATGCCCGGCATTGCTCGCGATAACGTGCTTCGATGGTTTCACTCAGTTGCAAGGTAGGGTCGGCGGCGGAGAGCATCGGTGACGGATGGGCGCTGATCACATGCAAATGCCCTTTGGCCAGACTGGCAATGTCATAGCCGTGATCGATGATCGTCGTGTGCAAATGCCGGTGCTCACCGTCGACATTGCCGACGTCGACCGCCGCCAGAATCACCTTGTCCTTCCACGAGCCAGCGGTTTTCACCAAAAGTACCGGAGTAGGGCAGTGGCGCAGCAATTTCCAGTCCGCCGGGGTCAGCAGGGCTTTTTTCAGCGAACTGTCGGGGAAGTGCTGCTTGATCACCAGCCCGCAACCCTCGGCCTGCTGCACGTCGATGATGGTTTCGTGCAGGCTCTCGTTCCACGCCTGTTCGGTGGTCGCGCTGTAGCCGTCGGCCAGCAGCGCGGCCTTGAGCACGCTGAGCATGGCGGCGTGATCGTGCTTCTTGTCGCACACCAGCAGGTGCAAATGGGCCTGGGTCACGCCAGCGATCAACTTGGCGCGCTTGAGCGCCAGGCTTTCCGAATGTTCGGGTTCGATGACCACCAGAATGCTGCGAATGGCTTGCATGAGCGGAGTCTCCAGCAAAGAAAAGGCACGGCGTTGCACAACTATAGTTGCTGCTCGAACAGCTGCGACTTGATGCATATCAACGCCAGCCGCTGGTGGTCTGCGGGCAGGCCGGTATAATCGGCGCCCTTCGCTCGAACACCTTTACCGTGAGCCCCATGATCCTTCCCGAAATCCACGAATTCCTTGGCTGCCGCACCCCCGACGCCTGGGTTCAGGCGGCACTGGCCGATCAGGAAACCCTGCTGATCGACCACAAGAACTGCGAGTTCAAGGCTGCCAGCACCGCGCTGAGCCTGATAGCCAAGTACCACTCCCACGTTGACCTGATCAATATGATGTCGCGTCTGGCCCGGGAAGAACTGGTGCACCACGAACAAGTCATGCGCATCATGAAACGCCGCAAGATCGAGCTGCGCCAGTTGCATGCCGGGCGCTACGCGTCAGGCCTGCGCAAAGTGGTTCGCAGCCACGAGCCGGTGAAACTGGTGGATACGCTGGTGGTGGGGGCGTTTATCGAGGCGCGCAGTTGCGAGCGGTTCGAAGCACTGGTGCCGCATCTGGACGAAGATCTCGGCAAGTTCTACTTCGGTTTGCTGAAAAGCGAGGCGCGGCACTTTCAGGGCTATCTGAAACTGGCCTACCAATACGGGGACGCCAAAGACATCGCCCAGGTGATCGACAGAGTTCGCACCACCGAGCAGGACTTGATCGAGTCCCCGGACGAGGAGTTCCGCTTCCACAGCGGCGTGCCTGCCTGAGATTGTTAAAAACTCTTAAGAGTATGAAACATCACCGAAAACCGGCCCCCGTGGCCGGTTTTTGCTGCCTGCGATAAACGCCTCGCCCGCGAATGCCGCCATAATGTCGCCCACTTCACAGATGGTTGGCAGATGGTCGTTATGGATAACCTGGGTTTTGGCAAAGTCCTGCTGGTGGAAGACGATGAACGCCTTGCCGCGTTGATCGCGCACTTCCTCGAACAACACGGCTACGAGGTGCGCACGGTGCATCGCGGGGATCTGGCCGTGGCCGCTTTTCTGGAGTTCAAACCCAAAGTCGTGGTGCTCGACCTGATGTTGCCGGGGCAGAGTGGCCTGCACGTGTGTCGGGAGATTCGTAGCGTGTCAGACACGCCGATCGTGATTCTGACCGCCAAGGAAGACGACCTCGACCATATTCTCGGCTTGGAGTCCGGTGCCGATGACTACGTGATCAAACCGATCAAACCGCCGGTGTTGCTGGCCCGGTTGCGCGCCTTGCAGCGGCGGCAGGTGCCGGACAGTGGCGTGGTCAGTTTTCTTGAGTTCGGCCAGTTGAGCATCGACCGCAGTTGCCGTGAAGTGCGCCTGGCGGGCGAGATCATCGAAATGACCACCATGGAATTCGAGTTGCTGTGGCTGCTGGCCAGTGCCGCCGGCAATACGCTGTCGCGCGATGACATCCTCAACCGCATGCGCGGCATTGCCTTCGATGGCCTGAACCGCAGCGTCGACGTGTACATCAGCAAGTTGCGCAACAAACTCAAGGACAATCCTCGCGAGCCGGTGTGCATCAAGACCGTGTGGGGCAAGGGTTATCTGTTCAATCCGTTTGCGTGGGAGTTGTAGATGCTGCGGTTATTCCTCGGGCTGTTTCTGGTGATGACGGTGGGGCTGGTGTTGGCCCTGCAAACCGTCGAACACACCTTCAACGCGTTGCTCGACAATCAGATGCAGGCCTACAACCGCGAAGCGGTGCGCGGTCAGGCGTGGTCGCTGGTGGATCATTTGCGCGGGCGTCAGGGCACGGATCGCGAGCAGCAACTGGAAACCTTGCGCCCGCATTACGGGCTGACACTGAAACTGGTCGAGGCCGATCAACTGGCCCTGAATGCCGAGGAAAAAGCCCAGCTGATGCAGAATCTTCTGGTGATCCGCGACAACTACACGCAGTTCATCAGCAACATCGACGGCGGTTCTCAGGTGCTCAGCATCAAGCTGCCGCCGGAGCCGAGTCTGATGCCGTTCTATATCTCGGCGGCTTACGGGATGCTCGCGGTACTGATCGGTATCGTCCTGTTTTTCTGGGTGCGCCCGCACTGGCGTGATCTGGAAAAACTGCGCCTGGCCGCCGAGCGTTTTGGCGATAACGATCTGTCGGCGCGTATCCAGTTGTCGAAACGTTCGAACATCCGCGACCTGGCCGAGCACTTCAACCTGATGGCGGCGCGCATCGAGAGTCTGATCGCCAATCAGCGCGAACTGACCAACGCGGTCTCTCATGAACTGCGTACGCCGATTGCGCGGCTGTCGTTCGAACTTGATCAGCTCAAGCAACAATCTGACCCGAGTCAGAATCGCGAATTGATCGCCGACATGTACGCCGACCTTGGCGAACTGGAAGAAATGGTCTCGGAGTTGCTGACTTACGCCAGTCTTGAGCGCGGTGCGACGGTGATCAAACGTGAAAATATTCAGGCGGGCAATTGGCTCGATAGCGTGGTTGGTAGTGTGGCGCTGGAGGCGGAGGCGGCGGGGGTACAGTTGTCGATCGGCGATTGCCGGCTCGAAACGGTACGCATCGAACCAAGGTTCATGGCCCGTGCGGTGATCAATTTGCTGCGCAATGCGATTCGTTATGCCGAGCAACGAGTGGAAGTCACGCTGGTGCGCAATGGCGATTACTACGAGGTGCAGGTCAATGACGATGGGCCTGGCGTGCCGGTGCACGGGCGGGAGAAGATTTTCGAACCGTTCTCGCGCCTGGATGCGAGCCGCGACCGGCGCACTGGTGGGTTCGGATTGGGGCTGGCCTTGGTGCGACGGGTGTCGCAGTCCCATGGCGGGCAAGTGGAGGTCGGTGATTCGCCTTGGGGTGGGGCGTCGTTTCGGATGACCTGGGCGCATCTGGATTGACTTGTGTTGGCATGGCCGACGCCATCGCTGGCAAGCCAGCTCCCACAGGTTTTGTGGTGTAACTGCTTTCCCGAAAACACCGCAAAACCATGTGGGAGCTGGCTTGCCAGCGATGAGGCCATCAGTCCCACCGCACACTCAGAAGGCGTACTCAACCTGCCCAGCCAATACCCACAGGTGTGACTACTTGCCCGACAACCCCGCAAAACCCTGTGGGAGCTGGCTTGCCAGCGATGAGGCCATCAGTCCCACCGCACACTCAGAAGGTGTACTCAACCTGCCCAGCCAATGAAGTCTGCAACCGCCTCTCGACAATCGGGCTGTCTGCTGCTTCATGGCTCAGGTACTGCACCGCCAGCACTGACGACACGCTCCAGCGCTCATCAATCGGCAATGTCCAGGTCAAGTCCGCGCCGCGACTGATTAATCCGGCTTTCGGTTCATAAGCCCGGTACTGACTGCGCGAAGCCTGTGCCGTGTTCACGCCATACCAGGTGCGCAGGTAATCGCTATCGCCGAACTGGCTGTTCAGCCCGCCGATCACCTTGCCAAAACGGCCTTCATACAATGGAAGGTTGATGCTCAGTTTCAGGCGATTCCACGATGAGCCGGTGTCGTGGTCATCGTCGTCCTTTTCCAGCGCATGCTCGAAACTCGCGCCGAGAATGATCGGCCCCATGTGATAGCGGCCGTCCACATCCAGCACCGGGCGCGACTTGATCGAGCCCATGCCGTTCAGTTCGTCGGAACCCTTGAACCCGGTCTTGCGATCCTTGCGCACATCGCTGGCGCCGACGTAAACGCTGAGACCGAAATCCTCTTCGTCAAAGCCCCAGCCCAGCCCTCGGTTGCTGTCGAGAAAGAAACCCTGCGGACTGACCACTTCGACAGCCACCAGCGGCGCCGTCACCCGCTCATCGCTGCCGCTGTAGCGCGGAGCATTGACCGCGCCCGCGCGCAGGGTGGTGTGCCAGTCTTCGGCGCGCAGCGAACCGTCGGGCACCAGCAGGCAAAGGGAAGTCAGAGACAACGAAAACGTGCGAAACGACATCAGCATGGGGCACCCGAGGAGAATGTGGATGCGCCCATGCTAGGCGGGTGGCGAGCGGCAATCTTTGGCAGCTTTGTCGGGAAACTGTCAAAGACTGTTAAGCCGCGATCAGAAGTCCCATTTGGTGGTGAGCATCAGGTTGCGCGGCTCGCCGTAGAACGTTGTGTCGAAGTTGCCCAGCCCGGTCAGGTAGCGTTTGTCGAAGACGTTGTTGGCGTTGACGGTGAAGCTCAAGTGCTCGTCGTACTGATAACGCGTCATCAGGTCGACGAGGGTGTAGCCGCCTTGTTTGATGCTTGTGTAATCGCCGGCCGGCGCGCTGTAGATCTTGCCGTAAAACGCGCTCTGCCAGCTCACGCCGCCGCCGACGGTGACTTTGTCGAGCATGCCCGGCAGGCGATAGGTGGTGAAGGTGCGCACGGTGTGTTCAGGCTTGGTGGTCGACAGCGGATAACCGTAGATGCGCTGTTCATCGGCGTCACGGGTGCGCGCATAGGTATAGCCGGCGGAGACATTCCAGCCGTCGGCCAGTTCGCCGGCCAGTTCCAGTTCGACACCTTTGGTGGTGGCGCCGTCGATGGCTTTGTAGATGCCTTCGTTGGTCACTGCGTTGGTGCCGATCGATTCGGCGACGCCATCCTGCTCGATGCGGAAGAACGCCAGGCTGGCATTCAGGCGACCGTCGAAGTACGCCGCTTTCAGGCCCGCTTCGTAGCTATCGCCCTCGACCGGCGCGAGGGTCGAACCGTTGCTGTCCTTGTAGGTCTGCGGCTGGTAGATGCTGGTGTAACTGGCGTACAGCGAGTAGGTGTCGTCGAGGTCATAAATCACCCCGGCGTAAGGCGTGACAACGCCGTGTTCCTTGTAACTGGCGTGAGTGTCGTCGAGACCGGCGCCCGGGTTGTAGCGGTAGTCTTCGTTGTACTTGAAGGTGCTCAAGCGGCTGCCGAGGATCACCGAAAGATCGTCGGTCGGGTGCAGACGCGTGGCCAGGTACACACCGTTCTGGCTCTGGGTGCGCTCGTATTTGCCGTTCTTCGGGAAGTCCTGTTTCGGCAGATTACCGTCCCAGTCGTAGATGCTGCCCGGCACTTGCGAGAAGGCGCTGGTGTCGTAGGTCGCACCGGTCTGGCGCGAGTGCGAGGTCATCACGCCGGCAATCAGCTCATGCTCGCGACCGCCCAAGGTGAACGGTCCGGAGACGTTGACGTCGGCGGTGTTCTGCACGCGATGGCCTTCCCAGCGTCCCCAGTACAGGAACATGCCTTCGCCGCTGGCACGATTCGGGTTGCCGCCGCTGGCCGAGGCCAGGCGCGTGTCGTGATCGGTGGTTTTCTGATCGAGCGTGACCTTGAACTTCCAGTCATTGGCCAGCGCCTGTTCGAGCGAGGCGAAGTAGGTGATGTTGTCGAAGTCGCGACGGCTCCAGTCCGCGGCGGAGTTGAAGTGACGCGGGAAATCGGTGCGCCCGCCATCGGCGAAGTACACCGGGTTACCGGTCCACGAACTGCCGCGTGGGGTGGTGCTGGACTTGTCGACGCCGAAGGTCAGCAGGGTGTCGTCGCTGAGGTCGGCTTCGAGGATGCCGTAGAACAGGTCTTTGCGCTGGCTGTAGTGATCGAGGTAGGAATTCTTGTCCGAATACGCACCGATGAAGCGCCCGCGCACATTGCCGGAATCGGTCAGCGAACCGGAGATATCACCGACGGTGCGGTAGGCGTCCCACGAGCCGATGGTGCCGCTGATCGAGGCTTTGAATTCCTTGGTGGGTTTCTTGCGGATCAGGTTGACGGTGGCCGATGGGTCGCCGGAGCCGGTCATCAGGCCGGTTGCGCCTTTGATGATTTCGATACGGTCGATGCTTGCTGCGTCGTCGCCGTTGTTGGGGTTTTCACCGTAGACGCCGTCGTAGGGAATGTTGATGCCGTCGTATTGGAAGTTGGTGATGGCCAGACCGCGTGCGGAGAACTCGGTGCGGTCGCTGTCGTATTTTTGCGTCGAAATGCCGGGGGTGTTGCGCAGTGCATCGCCGACGCTCTGCACGCCGCGATCATCCATTTGCTGGCGGGTGATCACCGTCACCGATTGCGGGGTTTCGCGGATCGACAGCGGCAGGCCGGTGGCCGAAGACATCGCGCCGGTGGTGTAGGAGCGTGTGTCTTCGGTGGTGGCGCCGAGGCCCTGGGCGGAAATATTGGTCGCGCCCAACTGCAAAGCCTGGTCGTTTTTTGCCGGCGTTTCAGCCGCGTGGGAAGAAAGGCTCAGCAGAGCGGCCGCAAGCGGGCACAAGGCAAAACGAAAACGGACGTGCGACATGGAGATCCCTTTGCATCGAATCGATCGGTAGTTGAAGTGCTTCTGAGGGGTTAACCGAACGAGTGCGGGAAAAGGGAACTGCAAAGCGCTAAAAGTTGGCAAATAACCTGTGGGAGCTGGCTTGCCAGCGATGACGGCCACCTATTCAACATTAATGTTGACTGTTCCACCGCTATCACTGGCAAGCCAGCTCCCACAGGGGGCGAGGAATGCTGAAGATTATCTATCGGGTCAAACCGAGGCGTTCGTGCCATTGCGCGATGGATTCTTCGGGATAGACCTCGAACTGTTGATCCCCGGGCTTGGCCTCGACTTCGACCCATGGTGCTTTTGAACCGAGCATCAAATGGGTGTATTCCGGTGGCACCGGCAACGGCGTGTCGATGGCCGAGGCGAACGGGTGGATCAGTTCCGGCCACTCCGGGCTGAACAGCCATAGACCACTGCCGCACAACGAGCAGAAATGCCGCTCGGCGGTGCTGCGATGAGCGCGTTTTTCGCCTTCGTACTTCATGCGCGCGTGGTAGATGCTGATGTGTTTGCGTCCGCGCACTTTGAGGTTGCTCGCGTCGCCGCCGAGGTTGATCGCATAGCCGCCACCGCCCTGAGTCTTTCGGCAGATCGAGCAGTAGCAGCGTTGATAAGGGTAGGGGTGGGCGCTGATGAGGCTGAACGAAACCGCGCCGCAATGGCAGGAGCCTTCGAGGTGCATGGGTGCTCTCCGTTAGCAGGGGTGTGCGTTTGAGCCTAGAGCATTTTGCGCGACGCCTGCCGGTGTGATGCGACAGGCGCCGGCAGCGTCTAGCCCCAGTGTCCCCGCAATCCCATGGGGCGAGACTTCGGAACCCGGCATGCAAGCGCTGTTGAACGAGATCCTTGACGCTGTCCGGCCCCTGATCGGGCAGGGCAAAGTGGCTGACTACATTCCCGCCCTCGGCACCGTGCCGGCCAATCAGCTGGGCATCGCCGTGTACGGCAACGACGGTGAGATGTACTGCGCGGGCGACGCCGAGACACCGTTCTCGGTGCAGAGTATTTCCAAGGTGTTCAGCCTGGTGCAGGCCATCGAGCATTCCGGCGAGGCGATCTGGGAACGCCTCGGTCATGAACCGTCCGGTCAGCCGTTCAACTCGCTGGTGCAACTGGAATTCGAGCGCGGACGCCCGCGTAATCCCTTTATCAATGCCGGCGCGCTGGTGATCTGCGACATCAACCAGTCGCGCTTTGCCGCGCCAACCCTGTCGATGCGCGATTTCGTCCGGCGCCTGTCGGGTAACCCGCAGATCATGATCGACGGCAAAGTCGCCGATTCCGAATACCAGCACCGCGCGCGCAACGCGGCGATGGCTTACCTGATGCAATCCTTCGGTAACTTTCACAACGATGTCGAATCGGTGCTGCGCAGTTATTTCAGCCACTGCGCGCTGCGCATGAACTGCATCGATCTGGCCCGGGCGTTCTGTTTCCTGGCCAATGACGGTTACTGCAAACACAGCGGCGAGCAGATCCTCACGCGCCGCCAGACCCAGCAAGTCAACTCGATCATGGCCACCAGTGGCCTGTACGACGAGGCGGGCAACTTCGCTTATCGCGTCGGTCTGCCGGGCAAGAGTGGCGTCGGCGGCGGCATCGTCGCAGTGGTGCCGGGGCAGTTCACGGTGTGCGTGTGGTCGCCGGAGTTGAACGCTGCGGGGAACTCACTGGCGGGGATGGCGGCGCTGGAGATGCTCAGTTCGCGGATTGGCTGGTCAGTGTTCTGATCTGAAACCCAATCCCTGTAGGAGTGAGCCTGCTCGCGATAGCGTAGTGTCAGTCAACAGCTGTGTATCTGATCCACCGCTATCGCGAGCAGGCTCACTCCTACAAGGGGTTTTGTGTTGCCTGGGAGGAGGGTGTTCCTATACATTTTCCGGCCGCCCTCTGCATGGTGAATCCGCTTCATGTCTCTTGCGCTCGAACGTCTAGTCGCTGGCACGCCGATCCCTTTCGCTGGTAACCGCGTGACCGTGGTCAGCCCCGAACTGGCGGCGCGCTTTCAGCCCGGTGACCACCTGTTGGTGGAGCAGGTGAGCGGCGAGCTGTTGCTGATTCCAGTGGCGGATCAACAAGCGGCGTCCGTGGCCATCGAGCGCGCCGCTGCGGCGTTTACCGCGTTATCGGCGGTGTCCGACGAGGCGATCAGTCAGTTCTTCGATCTGTTTGCGCAGCGTCTGGAAACGCCCGATTGCTGGGCGCAGATCGCCGCCGCCAACCTCGCCGATATCGAGCGGGCCAAGGCGCGCGGACGCTCCACCACGCGTCTGCTCGCCGATGAGCGCATGCGCGGCGACATGATCGCCGGCCTGCGCGCGTGGCGTGATGCACCCGCCACACGCGGCAAAGTCATCAGCAGCGTTGAACACGATGGCTGGAAGGTCGAGCAAGTGGTGTCGCCGCTGGGCATCGTCGCGTTTGTCTTCGAAGGTCGCCCGAACGTATTTGCCGACGCGGCCGGCGTTTTGCGCACTGGCAACACGGCGGTGCTGCGGATTGGCAGCGATGCGTTGGGCACCGCGCAAGCCATCGTCAAGCATGCGCTGAACCCGGCGTTGGCGGCGGCCGGTTTGCCGGCGGGTGCGGTGTCGCTGGTCGAAAGCGTCAATCACGCGGCCGGTTGGGCGATGTTCGCTGATCGGCGCCTGTCGTTGGCGGTGGCCCGTGGATCGGGGCGCGCGGTCAGTCAGTTGGGCAGCATCGCTCAGCAGGCTGGGACGGCGGTCAGCCTGCATGGCACCGGTGGGGCGTGGTTGATTGCTGATCGTGATGCCGACGCCAAACGCTTTGCCGCGGTGGTGCGCAACTCACTGGATCGCAAGGTCTGCAACACATTGAACGTCTGCCTGATTCAGCGCGACCGCGCTGCAGAATTGCTGCCGCTGTTCCTCGATGCGCTGAAGCAGGCCGGCAGCGCACGCGGGCAGGGCTGCAAATTGCACATCGTTGAAGGCAGTCAAAGTTACCTGCCGAGCGAGTGGCAGAACGCAACAGTCGAGGTCTACCGCGCCGAGGGTTATCAGACCGAAGCACTGGCCGAGCCACTGGCGGAATCTGACCTTGGCCGTGAGTGGGAATGGGAAGAGACCCCGGAAGTCAGTCTGATGATCGTCGACGATCTGGATCAGGCGATTGCGCTGTTCAACCGCTACAGCCCGCAATTCACCGTGTCGCTGATCAGCGAAGATGCGCAGGTTCAGGAACGCTTCTACAACGCGGTCAACGCGCCGTTCGTGGGCAATGGCATTACCCGCTGGGTCGACGGACAGTACGCGCTGAACAAGCCGGAGCTGGGGCTTTCGAACTGGGAGAGCGGGCGGTTGTTTGCGCGCAGTGCGATTCTGTCTGGCGATGGCGTGTTCACGGTACGCAGCCGCATGAGCCAGATCGACCTCACCGTAAAACGCTGAAAATGCCTCATCCTGGTTGATCCACACCGGTCCTGTGGCGAGGGGATTTATCCCCGATGGCGCGCGCAGCGGCCCCAAGAGATTGGGCCTGCTGCGCAGTCCATCGGGGATAAATCCCCTCGCCACAAGTTCTTTTTCACCTCAGCGGATTTGTATCAGGCGGCTGCGCTGGTGTTTGCCTGAATGGCGCACGTCGTCGGTTGCTCGGCCAGCGACACAAAAGTGCGGCGATCCGAAGACAGCGCATCGATCGAGCCAGTCTCGATGTCGTACACCCAGCCATGCAGGTTCAGCAGGCCTTTTTCCTGGGCCAGGCGCACGCTCGGGTGGGTCTGGATGTTCGCCAGTTGCGCGATCACGTTTTCACGCACCATCGAACTCAGTTTCGCCGCGTCATTGGCATGCGGCCGTGCTTCATTCACCACTTTTGCCGATTCGGCATGCTGCAGCCAGCCGCTGACGGCCGGCAGGTGATCCATGCATTTGCACTGGGCAATCGCGGTCATTGCGCCACAGTCCGAATGGCCGCAGATCACGATGTCGGCCACACCCAGTACCGCCACAGCATATTCCACCGTCGCCGAAACACCGCCCGGATGCGGGCTATAGGACGGCACGATATTGCCGGCGTTGCGGATCACAAACAGTTCGCCGGGTTCTTGCTGGGTCAGCAGTTCCGGCACCACACGGCTGTCGGAACAGGTAATGAACAAGGTGCCAGGCTGCTGGGTGGTCGCCAGATGCTTGAACAGTTCGGTGCGTTGCGGGAACGCTTCGTTCTGGAATTTCAGGAAGCCATCAATCAGGTTTTTCATGGTGTTGTCCTCTCAGTTCGAGCAACCGCTGCCGAATTCGCTGAATTGCAGAATGTGTTTGCCGCCCTGGCTGTCCAGGTAAGTCATTTCTACCGGCACCACGCCACAGACGTCGGCAACCGGGGTAATGCTCAGCACTTGCGCAACGTCCAGTTGCATGCCGTAGCGGTAAGCGACGGCCTCATCAGCGGCAAATGCGTGGGCGCAAAAGCCGCCGAGCAGGGCCAGGGTCAACAGAATTTTTTGCATGGGGCAGCCTCCAGACGCAGGTGGTGACGATGTGCAATTGGGGTTTGGATGGCCCGCACGCGAGGTGCGGGCCGGGATGGATCAGAACGGACGCAGTGGCAGGAACTTGCCGTCGAGGGTGACCACGGCGCGGGAGCCGCCTTCCGGGTCTTCGACTTTCTTGATGTCCAGTTTGAAGTTGATCGCGCTGATGATGCCGTCGCCGAATTGCTCGTGAACCAGCGCCTTGAGGGTGGTGCCGTAGATCTGGATCATCTCGTGGAAACGGTAGATGGTCGGGTCGGTCGGCACACCGCTGAGGCTGCCACGCAGCGGGATGATTTGCAGGGCGGCGACGTCGGCGGCGTCCAGCTCAAGCTTGTCGCCGACCACTTCGGCGGCGTTTGCCGGCAGCGGGTGTTGGCCGAGCAGGGCGGCGGTGACGAAGGCCAGGCTGAGGCCGGTGTCGTCAGCGAGAGCCTGCCACGACAGATCTTTGCGTGCCTTGGCATCGAGAATGCGGGTGGTCAGGGCCAGGCTGGTGTCGTTGTAGGCGTGGGACTGTTGCATGGTGTCACTCCTTTCAGGGGTTGGCTTGCTGTGTGGGATTCATCTTCTGCCGATTGATCCATAGCGTCCAAGACCCATATACAATGCTGCGCATAAGTCCTGCCTATAGATGGTGATCCCCATGCTGTTGCGACATTTGCGTTATCTGCTGGCCGTTGCCGATCACGGCGGCTTCACCCGTGCGGCCGAGGCGTTGCATGTGTCGCAGCCGACCTTGTCGCAACAGATTCGCCAATTGGAGGAAACCCTGGGAGTAAACCTGTTTGATCGCACCTCGCGCACGGTCAAGCCGACCGATGCCGGCGAGGCTTATATCGAATGCGCGCGGCGGGTGCTGGTGGAGCTGGAGGCGGGCAAGCGGGCGTTGCATGACGTGAAGGATTTGTCCCGGGGCACCTTGCGTCTGGCGATGACGCCAACGTTTATGGCGTATCTGGTCGGGCCGCTGGTGCGCGATTATGTTGAGCGCTTTCCGGGGATTCACCTGGAGATCTTCGAGTTGTCGATGGACGACATCGAGGCGGGACTGGCGGATGACTCGCTGGACATTGCGATCGCCTTCACACCGGTGCGCAATCCGGACATCGAGTGCATTCCGGCGTTTGTCGAGACATTGGCGGTAATGGTCGGGCGCGAGCATCCGTTGTACGACAGCACGTCAGTGTTGATGCCGGAACACCTGGCGCAGCTGGATTTCGCTTTGCTGGCACCGGACTTCATTACGCGGTTATCGGTGGATGAATATTTCCGTCAGCATGGAATTACGCCGCAGGTGCGCATAGAGGTGAACTCGGTCAGTACGTTGCTGGAGGTGGTGCGGTGTTCGCCGATGGCGACGATGTTGCCGGAAGCGATCGCGACAGAGGATCGGGCGTTGCGCCGGTTGCGGGTCGAGAGTGAGGCGCCGCAGCGTGGGGCGGCGTTGTTGCGGCGGCGCAATAATTACCACAGTGCGGCGGCGGTGGCGTTTGTGGATTTGGTGTTGGGCATTGAGAGCCCCTCACCCTGACCCTCTCCCAGAGGGAGAGGGGACTGACCGAGGTGTTTGTGCGATTTACGACGACCTGAAAGTTTTGAGCCGAACTAAAATTTGAACGCAGCGCAAATCGGCTCCCTCTCCCTCGGGAGAGGGCTGGGGTGAGGGGCTACAATTCCACTCACGCCAAACAATGCAAGCGAACAAAAAAAGGCCTGCTTCCTTTAAGGAAGCAGGCCTTTCAATTATTTAATTACTAACTCAGCAGAACCGATCAATCACCCGTACTTCGTTTTTATTCTGCATCGAGTCCCACGCCTGTTTCAGCGTCTGCAGCACATTACCGATGAAGTCTTTATCGGCTGCGGCTTTCTTGCCGACATAACCGTGGCCGCGACGGTACATTTTCAGGCGGGCCAGCAGATTCTGGTTGTTGCGGTCGAATTCTTCTTCACCCGCATGAGGCGCCAGGCAGTCGATATGCACCTGACCCGACTTGCTGATCCACAGAATATGGCTGTCGTGGCTGTCTTTTTGCGCAGCGAACATACGAGCCAGTTCTTCGATAGTAGGTTGATTGTTCAGATTCATGATGTTGCCCCTTGACCAGTCTGGTGATCTTTCAAAGTTGATTCGCTAATACAGGTAGCCCATCGGTTAGTTGATCCCTGGCACCGAAACCAGGACGTCAGCGGTCGCCCGTGATAAGTACGGGGTCATGCGTCTGTTGCATGTAGTCGTGTTGAATAACTGCTACGCAATAGCGTCACAACGAGGAGAAGCAGCGAAAACCGGGAGGCTCCTTGACGACATTTTCAGTGTCGACCACAAGCGTCTTGAGAATTTTCGCCAGCGCTTCTCGTCCTTGTACTGGACGTTCGGGCCAGGTCAGTTTCTTCAATCTGCCTTGTGGGCAGCGTGTATCCGGAAAAAACAACTCGGCGGTCAGACGAGTTTGCTCAAGCGTGTTACCAAATGTTCCCGATCGGGGAACGTCTTCATCATGCAAAAGCAAAACGACGCCGTCAACGGTTTTGTAGTGATTATTTTTGAGCACTACATATTGTCGGACAAAGCAGTTCTGGAATGAGAAAGGATCCGTTCAGGCAACGGAAAAGGGCGCGCACAGAACGTAGAAGGTGCACGGATAACCGTCCACTTCACGCTGCTGCTGAGTGAATTCGCTGCCGCTCAATGCAGGGATCAGCCCGGCCCAGAAGCGCTGTGCAGGCCGGTTGGCGTCGATATGGAAAATTTGCCACTGACCGGGGATTTTGCTCAAGAGGGCAGAGACGACAAACTGCGCGACGCCTTGGCCACGAAAGCGCCGCGTGAGGAAGAAGTAGCCGATGTTGTGCTTGGCGCCGGCGATGTGGGTTGTGTCGTCTACGGTGACGAAACCGGCGAGTTCGCCGTCGACGCGAATCAGGAAGGGTCTGGTTGCCGGATGGCGCCAGTAATCGTCCTTGGGCTGGATGCTGAAGAAACCATGCTCGGCCAGCTTCAGGGGCAGCCATTGGCTGAAGTCGTACATGTAGAACTGCATCAGGTTTTCGATAATTTGCAGTTCATCGCGTTGGGCGGGGTGCAGTTCGATGGTGGGCATTTGGATCAACTCCGGCAAAGGCATCACATCAGTGTGGACTCAAGACCCTTTGTCACAGGATACGTCGTCGCTACCTGGCGGTGCGTTTGGTTGTGCCGGTAGTTTTGCTGCGGGTGGATTTGCGCTTTTTCTTCCACGGTGCAGCCGCTTTGTCGGCAGGCGGTGGGCCGCTGATGGTCAGGCTCAGGCCGGAGCAGCGGGTCACTTGTTTGCTCATCCACGCCGCCTGTTTGGTAACGAACTCTTCCAGACTCATCTCGCCGCTCTGCACCATGTCCAGTGCCTGTTCCCAGATCGCCGTGGTGCCCGGGTCGGCGATTGCACGGGGCACGGCGTCGATCAGGCTGAAAGCAGCAGGCGTGGCGGCGAGCGCCTTGCCGTTTTTCACCAGATAGCCGCGATCCAGCAAACCCTGAATGATCGACGCACGGGTGGCTTCGGTGCCGATGCCGGTGGTGTCCTTGAGTTTCTGTTTGAGCAGTGGATCCTCGACCAGTTTGGCGACGTTCTTCATCGCCTTGATCAGATCACCCTCGGTGTAGGGTTTAGGCGGCTGCGTCCACAAATCCTTGAGCTTCACCCCGGCGACGGCGCACTCGATGCCCTGGCTCAGTGTCGGCAATGTTTGTGGCGCTGGAGCCTCACGCCCCTTGGCGGGGGCGAGAGCCTCGGGCAAGGCGCGTTTCCAGCCCGGTTCAATGATCTGCTTGCCGACCGCGCGCAGGGCTTCACCGGCGCAATCGAAATCGGCCTGGGTGCGATCGTATTCGTGGTTGGGCAGAAACTGCGCCAGATAACGCGCGCGGATCAATGTGTAAACCGCACGGTGCTTGCCGCTCAGGCGCTCAAGGTTTTTCGCGGCGGCGGTGGGGATGATGCCGTGGTGCGCGCTGACCTTGGCGTCGTTCCATGCCCGGGAACGGCGCTGCGGGTCAAGAAAACCGTTCAACGCCTCAAGGCTTGGGTCGGCCTGCCGCAGCGCCGCGAGAATCCCCGGTGCCTCGCTGTGCTGACTCAGGGGCAGAAAACCGCAATCGCTGCGCGGATAGGTGACAACTTTGTAGGTTTCATAAAGCGCCTGGGCGATGTCGAGGGTTTCCTGCGCGCCGAGGCCGAGCTTCTTCGAACACACTTCCTGCAAAGTGCCGAGGTCAAAGGGCAGGGGCGCCACTTCGCGCATCCGCTCGGTTCGCAGTTTCACTACTCGCGCACTGGCGGCACTGCTGATGGCCGCTGCCGCTTGTTGCGCCAGTGCCTGATTCAGGCAGCGCTCCTGATCGTCACAAGCATCCGAAGGCGCCCGCCACTGCGCGGTAAACGGCGTCCCTGCGTGCAGCAATTCCACATCGATCGCCCAAAATGGCACCGGCACGAAATCGGCGATGCTGCGATCACGATCCACCACCAGGCGCAATGTCGGCGTCTGTACCCGACCGACCGGCAACACACCTTGATAACCCGACTGCCGGCCGAGAAGGGTGAACAGGCGACTCATGTTCATGCCGATCAGCCAGTCCGCACGGGAGCGGCCAAGTGCCGAGTGATACAGGCTGAAGGTCTCTGCGCCCGGTTTCAGTGCCGCGAGCGCTTTGCGGATCGACGCCTCGTCGAGCGCCGATAACCACAACCGGCGGATCGGCCCGCGATAGCGGCAGTGCTCGACCAGTTCCCGGGCGATCATCTCGCCCTCACGGTCGGCGTCGGTGGCGATGATCAGTTCGCTGGCCTCGCCAAGCAGGCGTTTCACCGCTTTGTACTGGCTGGCAGTGCGCGGCTTGACGGTCATTTTCCATTTGTCCGGAATGATCGGCAGATCCGCCAGCACCCAGCGCTTATAGCGGGCGTCGTAGGCATCTGGCGGTGCAGTTTCCAGCAGGTGGCCGATGCACCAGGTCACCGTGACGTCCGTTCCCAGCCAGCAGCCGTCGCCGCGACGTCTGGCGCCGAGCACGGCCGCAATGTCTTTGGCCTGGGAAGGTTTTTCACAGAGGTACAGCCGCATAACCACCATCGTCGATCAATGTCCGCAGAGGTGCACAGAATGGCCGGAGTTGGCGCCACGGGCAACTTTTATCTGTATGGATATACAGATAAAAAGAGTTGCGGGAAATGACGGGTAATTCGGGGGCACCGCACAGCACTATTGAGAAATTGATTAGTACCCGGTTTGCAGCTGTGTCAGGTTTTTTGGCGATTCACAAACGCGAGTGACAGGACGATCTCGCCAGGAGATCGCCGTGGTCTGTCGACACTGACTACTCAGAAACAAGGAAGTCCACCATGGCTCAAGCCAAAGCGAAAACCAGCAGCGCCTACGATGAAATCAACACCTTCAGCCACTTGTATGACCGTGGTGTCGGGCTGGTCAATGGCAAACCGTCGTTTACCGCCGATCAGGCCGCTGACGAAATCCTGCGCAAGAACCTGGCGTGGGGCGACAAGAATGCTGACGGCAAAATCGACCTCAGCTACACCTTCCTGACCGAGAAACCCGCGAACTACAACCCGAAACTCGGCAACTTCAGCGAGTTCAGCGCCCTGCAAAAGGCGCAAGCCGTGTTGGCCATGCAATCCTGGGCCGATGTGGCCAAGGTCACGTTCACTGAAGGCAAGGGCGGCGACGGCCACATGACCTTCGGCAACTACGACGTGAGCACGGGCGGCGCTGCGTTTGCTTACCTGCCGAGTGGCGGCAGCTACGACGGTCAGTCGTGGTATCTGATCAACGATCAATATCAGGTCAACAAAACCCCTGGCACCAACAACTACGGGCGCCAGACCCTGACCCACGAAATCGGTCACACCCTCGGCCTGTCACACCCGGGCGCCTACAACGCCGGCAATGGCAGTCCGACCTACGCGGACGCCAAGTATGCCGAAGACACCCGTGGCTACAGCCTGATGAGCTACTGGAGCGAAGCCAACACCGACCAGAACTTCAGCAAGGATGGCAGCGGTGCGTACGCGTCGGCGCCGTTGCTGGACGATATTGTTGCGGTGCAGAAACTCTACGGCGCCAACTATGAGACTCGCGCCGATAACACCACCTACGGTTTCGGTTCCAACGCCGGGCGCGATTTCTACAGCGCCACGTCGGCGTCGTCGAAACTGGTGTTCTCGGTGTGGGACGGTGGCGGTGATGACACCCTGAATTTCTCCGGTTTCACCCAGAACCAGAAGATCAACCTCAATGAAGGCTCGTTCTCCGATGTCGGCGGCCTGGTTGGCAACGTTTCCATTGCTTACGGTGTGACCGTGGAAAATGCGGTGGGCGGTTCGGGCAATGACCTGCTGATCGGCAATTCGGCGATCAACCATCTGTTCGGCGGTGCCGGCAACGACATCCTTTACGGCGGTGGCGGCGCGGATGTGCTGTGGGGCGGCGAGGGTGCAGACACTTTCGTGTTCGGCGCGGCCAGCGACTCGACCAACAACCAGCCGGACTGGATCATGGATTTCAAAAGCGGCCTGGACAAGATCGACCTGTCGGGCATTGCCGAGTTTGCAACGGGTGCGGCTACGCTGAACTTCGTCAGTAACTTCACTGGCCATGCTGGCGATGCGATCCTGACGTACTACGCGCAGCACGGTCAGACCGGGCTGCTGGTCGACCTGACGGGGCAGGGGCAGGTTGATTTTGCCGTGGGTGTGGTGGGGCAGGCGGTGGCGACAGACATTGTTGCGTGATTTGCTGACTCTGTAGATTCAGGGCATGCATGCCTCCTGTGGCGAGGGAGCTTGCTCCCGCTCGGCGGCGAAGCCGTCGCAAAATCGAAATTCGCGTTATACCTGACACACCGCGATTGTTGATTTTGGGGCCGCTTCGCAGCCCAGCGGGAGCAAGCTCCCTCGCCACAGTTCGTTCATGTCCTTGGAGAAACCCATGAAAAGCTCCGGCCCCAGCCCCGTCATCTCCCTCGAAGAACTCCCAGGTTGTCTGTTGGTGAAGTTCCACGGCATTCAGGTTGCCGCCTCTTCCCACGTACTGGTGCTCAACGAGGCCAACTACCCGCCGGTGTACTACGTCCCTCGCGAAGACATCGACGAAAAATATTTCGCCCGTACCGACCACACCAGTTATTGCCCATACAAGGGCGATGCCAACTACTTCAGTCTGCAGATACCGGGGCATGAGGGTGCGAATGCGGTGTGGACTTACGAGAATCCGAAAGTGTCGGTGACAGCGATCCGTGATTACGTGGCGTTTTATCCGGATCAGGTGAAGTTTGAGGTGATCAAGGCTGAAACTTGAAGGAAACAGCCCGCCACTGCGTGAGCGGTGGCGGGCCTGGGGTTATTTGCCTTTACGCTTGGCGGCGGGTTTGGCTTTGGTCGTTGTCGCTTTGCGGGTGCGATTGGTGTGCTTGACCACAGGCGGCGGTGGCGCGGCAACCCATTGTGCCTGAGCAGGGGCCGGCAGGGTTGATTGCGAGGCCGCCAGCGATTGATCGAGCTGCTGGAATGACGCCAGTGCATTGGCTTTGGCTTCGCTCAGGACGGCCGCGAGTTTTGGCGTAAGCAGCGAATCCATCTTCTTCTCGAAGACAGCGGCCATGCGTTTGTAGGCAAGGGCATTGAGGTGCAGTTCGTTGATCCAGTCTTCGTCTTTGATCAGGTCGCGCAAATCCAGGTAGTGGACATCTGTATTGCTATCGGCGACGGATTTGAGCATGTCATTGAACTGGTCGATGAAGTCCGCGACGATCTTGCGTTGTATCTGCGGGTCCATGATGTTCTTGCGCGTCAGAGACGGGCGAATCCACGGCCCGATGAATCGATAGTTACCGAAATTGACCACGCCTTTTCCCGTGGGAATGGCGCGGCCGTAACCGTGGAAAATGATTTTGGTTTTGGGGCTGACGGCTTTGACACGCTTGATCATGTCTTCGTAACTGCCGCGAAACACCCGGTCGATGGTGTCGTTGACGTAATTGGTGCGCAGCAAGGACGGGGGCGAGGAATCAGCGTGGTTCAGGAAAGACGCAAACTCATCGCCGGCGATGTCATTGCCACCGGCGGAGAACAGAAAAAACGCCGGTTTGGTGCTTTTGATTTCAGCCAGCACATCGGCCAACTCCACCGGTTTGCGTGTCCACGAGCCTTCCTTGATCTCTGTGCCGTACACCATGTTTTCCAAGGTGTCGCCGCCTGTGGCGAAGCTCTTGATCTTGTAACCGGACGTCAATTTCAGCCACTTGATGATGTCCACGCCGGGCAAATAGTCGAACCAGGAGTCACCCTGTGCCACGACGTCCACGCCATTGGAACCGAAGAAAAATCCTGCAGCGGCACCCGGTGCCACTTTTTGTGCCGGCTGATCGTGTTGCCAGATCGCCAGATTGATTTTCGCTAATGCATCTTCACTTTCGTAGTTCATGTCGGCAGTCCTTTTTTATCGGATAAAACGCACGGGAACCGACAGTTCGCGGGTTCCTGTCATTGAGTCCGAACGACGTCTTGAAGGTGCTGCTACGTCCAGACTTTTCAGCACTTCGGCGGCGCGACAGGTGCCGTGGGGTCAACGCCAGATTTGCAGGCTGATCGCGCCATGGTTGTTGAAATACATTGGCCTTACATCGTTGGCGAAACACCTGAGTTGACCGGATGTCGTTGCCACCCAGCCGACCGGCCAGCGCAGGCCATCACCGATGGCGAAGAGGCTCTGTGGATTCTTATCGATCGAGCCGATCAGTGTGAACCACGTGGCGTCTTGCGCCTTGCAACGCAGTAAACGCTCGAACGGCTTGAGATGTGCCACCGCTGCACCATTGGGATCGTGTATCTGTCGCCAGTCGAGCCAGACACCACTGGCGCGGAAAAAATAGCGTTCGCCGGCGATCAACATGACCGGTGTCGGGCACCAGGGATCGTTCGCCTGGATGTCGACGGTATGCAACAGTTCTTGAGCGCCCAGAGGCGCGATCCGGGTGGCTGGCACGTGATTCTCCAGACTCAGTAATTGAGGTCGATCAGCGGCTGATGCAGAGCCTCATCGGGGCCGAGCTTGAGGATCGTCTTCAAGGTTCTCGTCATGGCGGTCAAGTCATTGTCAAAGCCACCGTGGGACGTATCGGCCTTGATGTTCGGCCCGTAGGTCATTTTCGCATCGTTATAGATGTGCAGAGTCTTTGCGAAGCTGGCGGCGAGGCCGTTGCCCGTGGCGGCGAAGCCTGAAGGAATATTGTTGTTCCAGTAGAAGTTGTTCCATTGCAGCGTCATGTCCTGAGCGGCAATGTTCCATTCGCAAGCATCGGGCTTGCTGAAGTCCAGGTACGCGCCGTCGAGACTTTTGGCCATGCCCAGCAGCGGCATGCGCTGCAACTCTTCATAGGAACGGGAGACGAGATAAAGCAATGACTTGTTGTAAACACGAATGACGTTATCGGCCTGTTCGCGTTTGTCGGACATGATGTGCAAATGGAAGTTTTCGCGCTCAAGGCCGCCGTTTTCGATGACTTTGCGATAAGTGCGATTGGCGAAGTCGAGCGTGCAGGCCGGTGCCAGCAGCGTCGAAGTGGCAATGGGCAAGCCCCGTGCCCAGAGCAATTGAATCAGATGACCATTGATCAGCGAGCCTGCCGAGTGGCCAATCAAGTGCAATTCGACGCGAGTGGCGCCCAGATCCCCTACCAGTTTTTTCAGATTGTCGGCCATTTCCAGCAAGCCGCGTGGGGTGAAGCTCGCGATTGAGGCGGCTTCCGCGTTTTGTTTCATCTGGCTCCATTGGTCGCCGCCGAGTTTTTTCGTGACCATTTCCACTGTGCGGTCGAGTCCCTCAACGGCTTTGTCCTTGATCACTTTCAAGATGTCGCCAAACCCCCCGGACTCTGGAAACAAGCCGGGGAAGGTGTCTTTGATGATATCTGCCAGGGTTTCCAGAATCCCGGTGCGCCAAGTGACAAAGAGCGGATAAATCCCGTTCTCGAGGAAATAGGGCGCCATCGCACAAATGCGGCTGATGGAGTCCTTTTCCGAATTGATTCCCCCGTGGGAAAACACAGCGATGCGCAGCACCTTCGGCTTTTGCGCGGCTGGCAGGTTGTCATACCAGGCCTTGGGCGCCTGGCGAACAATCCGTGCCACGCCCGCACGAACGTTTTCAACATCGGTCAGGCGCGGGCCGATGCTGCCATTGTTTTCCATGACCACGGTCAGCCCGTAAGCCTGATCCGTGGTCAATGCCGGTGGACCCTTGCGATCCGGTTGGCGCGAGTCGGCGGACAGCAGAGAGACCCCATCGCGTTTGGCGCTCGATTGCGGCAAGGCATTGCGAAATACTGATTGCTCATCACTTTGGTTTTTGGAAGGTTTTGCATTACGTGAAGCCGCACCGTGCTTGATCGGCACCCCCAGTGCGACGGCCCAGGCGTCAGTGCCGTTGGCCAGCCAGTCTTCGTACGTCAGGATCGCGAAACCCGAGAATCCCCATTGAGTGGACCAGGAGTTCTGTACGATGAAACCTTCATGGGTGTAGCCGATCAAGGCAAATGCATGTCCACCTTTGGCTTTTGGCTTCCATCTGATGACAGGCAATTGCGCGGTACTTTGAAAGGCCTTGGCTTCACCCTTGGAGCTGATCGCCCAGCCTTCATGCACCGTGGCTGAAACGTAAAGTGCGCCGGTTTCATACAGCGCTGCCATCATGGCGGTGATGTCGTCCTTTTCGACCCGGTAATAGACGCCCAAGGGGCGCGTCACCGCATCTTCAGCCCAATTGGCGGCAGGGGCCTCGAATGCCGGCACGCTGCCGTCGGGGGCAACGGAGTAAGGCCACAGGCTTTTTTCGCAGACGCCGTGTTTGTGCCAGCCCTTCAAGGCTCCGCGACAACTGGAACCCGAATAGTCTTCGCCAGGCCATTCGTCATACAGTTTGGCCAGGTGGTAGAGCTGACGTGGGCTGGTTTGCACCGATTCAGCGTCCCGCCGCCACAACAGATAGTTGATGACCGCTGAGAGACCGAACCCGGTGCAGGCGCCTTCTTTTCCCTGAAAGAGCACCATTTGCCTATTCAGGTAATCGGCCAGTTTTTCGGTGACGTCCTTGTCCGATGGGAAAGATGCCGGCAGTGATTGCACACGGGCGGTGAAGATCCGGTCACGGAGGTCGAGGCGGTCCGGCCGGGCGTCGAGCGTAATGGTGGAATCGGGCAAGGAAAAACGTGTAGCAGGCATGGGAGTGTCCTCAATCCAAGAGGCATGATCCCCCACGTCACGAACGCTTTTCTGCGTCGCAGGGCTTTTGTGTGTGGTTTATCGTAGACGAGATTTTGCCAATGCAAAGGGCATAGCGAGAGAAGTTTTTGCCGGCATTGGGGACGCTGGCGGTGTCGGCGGCATCTGACTGTTTCAGTGGTGAGAGAGCCAGCCTCTCACCACTGAATTCAATGTCCGATCAGGGGTTCAGTTCTTGTCCAGATCGATATTCTTCGTCTCACGCAAACAGATCATTCCCACCACCAGGCTCACCCCGGTAATCAACACCGGGTACCACAGCCCATAGAAAATATCCCCGGTGTACACCACCAGCGCAAACGACACGGTCGGCAGAAAACCGCCAAACCAGCCGTTGCCAATGTGGTACGGCAGGGACATCGAGGTGTAGCGAATACGCGTCGGGAACAGCTCGACCATCAGTGCGGCCAGCGGGCCGTAGCACATGGCGGAGATGATGATCAGCGCCACAATCAGCGCGACGATCATCGGCTTGTTGATCTGCTGCAAATCGGCCTGTTGCGGGTAGCCGGCGAGGGTGATCGCGCCGCGCAAGGCCGCTTCGTCGAAGCCGTCGAGTTTCACATCGCCCACGCTGACTTGCACAGCGCTGCCGGCCGGCGCGGCGGCGCTGGAGTAGGGCAGGCCTTGCTTGACCAGGAAGGTTTTGACCTTGTCGCATGGGCTGTCGAATTTGGCTTTGCCCACCGGGTCGAACTGGAACGTGCAGGTGGCCGGGTCCGCCAGCACGGTGATCGGTGCCTGACGGCTGGCCTGATCGATCGCCGGGTTGGCGTAATGCGCCAGGGATTTGAAGATCGGGAAGTACAGCGCCGTCGCCAGCAACAGGCCGAGCATCAGCACCGGTTTGCGTCCGACCTTGTCCGACAGCCAGCCGAAGAAAATGAAGAACGGCGCACCGATCACCACGCTGATGATCAACAACGTGTTGGCCACCGCCGGGTCCATTTTCAGGAACTGGGTGAGGAAGAACAGCACATAGAACTGCGCTGCGTAGAAGGTCACCGCTTGCCCGGCGTTGATGCTGAACAGGGCGATCAGCACCACTTTGAGGTTTTCCCATTTGCCGAAGGATTCGCGGATCGGCGCCTTCGAGGTTTTGCCTTCCTCTTTCATCTTCAGATACGCCGGCGATTCGTGCAGGCTCAGGCGAATCCAGGTGGAAATGCCCAGCAGCACAATCGACAGCAGGAACGGAATCCGCCAGCCCCACACTTCAAATTGGTCGCCAGTAAAGTAACGGCAACCGAGCACCACCAGCAGCGACAGCAGCAGGCCGAGGGTCGCGGTGGACTGAATCCAGCTGGTGTGGAAGCCGCGCTTGCCGATCAGCGCGTGTTCCGCCACATAAGTCGCGGCACCGCCGTATTCACCGCCGAGGGCCAGGCCCTGAAGCATGCGCAACACCACCAAAATGATTGGTGCGGCGATGCCGATGCTGGCGTAAGTCGGCAACAGGCCGACGCAGAACGTCGCCACGCCCATCAGGATTATCGTTGCGAGAAAGGTGTATTTACGCCCGATCATGTCCCCCAACCGACCGAACACCAGTGCCCCGAACGGCCGCACGATAAAGCCTGCGGCGAACGCCATCAGCGCAAAGATGAACGCCGTGGTGTCGTTGACCCCGGCGAAAAACTGCTTGCTGATCACCGCGGCAAGGGCGCCGTAGAGGAAGAAGTCATACCACTCGAACACTGTGCCCAGTGATGAAGCGAAGATGACTTTGCGTGTATCCGGGCTGGTATCCGTGCTGCGCACGGCGTCCAGCGGCTGAGCGTGTTCTGACATATCGGTATCCCTCACAGTGATTGTTTTTGTTGTTCCACTGGTGTTGCGTGTCCGGGTGATGCGCGATGCCTTTGGTCTGTCGTAAAAACCTGTGGGAGCGGGCTTGCCCGCGATTGCGGTGGATCAGCCAACTTCGATGTTGAATGTCATACCGTCATCGCGGGCAAGCCCGCTCCCACATTGGGACTGTGTACAGGTCCAGCCAGGATCAGTTGCGCCGCTTTTTCGGCAATCATCAGCGTAGGCGAGCAGGTGTTGCCCGAGGTGATGCGCGGCATGATCGAGGCGTCGGCGATGCGCAGCCCGGGGACCCCGTGCACACGCAACTGCGCATCGACCACCGCGTCGACGTCGTTGCCCATGCGACAGGTGCCGACCGGGTGAAAAATCGTCGTGCCGATCCTTGCCGCCGCTTCATGCAGTTGCGCTTCACTTTGCAGGTTGGCACCGGGCAGATACTCCACCGGTTTGAACGCGTGCAGGGCCGGCGCGCTGACAATGCGGCGGGTCAGACGGATTGCATCGGCGGCCACGCGCAGGTCTTCGGGATGGCTTAAATAGTTGGGCTGAATCAGCGGCGCTGCTTGCGGATCCGCCGAGCGGATTTCGATGCGACCCCGGCTCTTCGGACGCAGATCGCACACCGAAGCGGTGAACGCCGGAAAGCTGTGCAACGGCTCGCCAAAACGCTCCAGCGACAACGGTTGCACGTGGTATTCCAGATTGGCGGAAGTCTGCTCCGGTCCGGAGCGGGCAAACGCACCCAACTGACTCGGCGCCATCGACAACGGCCCGCTGCGGTCGTACAGATAACGCAGGCCCATGCCCATCTTGCCCCACACACTGCCGGCAATCTGGTTGAGGGTGCGGGCGTTTTCCAGTTTGTAGATCAGTCGCAGTTGCAGGTGATCCTGCAGATTGCCGCCGACCCCCGACAGTTCATGAATCACGCCGATACCGAGGCGTTCCAGCAGCGGACGCGGGCCAATTCCCGAGCGCTGCAAAATGCTCGGCGAGCCGACAGAACCGGCGCACAACACAATCTCCTTGCGCGCCTTGAAGCGTTTCACCTGGCCTTCGTGGCGGGCGCTGACTTTCGATGCGCGACCGTCCTCCAGCAGCACGCGATCCACCTCAACCCCGGTCAACACCGTCAGATTGGCGCGATTGCGCACGGGTTTGAGAAACGCCTTCGCCGCGTTCCAGCGCACGCCGGCCTTCTGGTTGACCTGAAAGTAGCCGCAACCTTCGTTGTCGCCCTGATTGAAGTCGTCGATGCTGGCGATGCCGCTCTGTTCGGCCGCACTGCGAAACGCGTCCAGAATCGGCCACGACAAACGCTGTTGCTCGACCCGCCACTCGCCCTTGGCGCCGTGAAATTCGGCGGCGCCGGCAAAGTGGTTTTCGCTTTGTTTGAACAAGGGCAGAACATCGTTCCAGGTCCAGCCCGGATTGCCCTCGGCTGCCCAGCCGTCGTAGTCGCCAGCCTGGCCGCGCATGTAGATCATGCCGTTGATGGAGGAACAGCCACCGAGCACTTTGCCGCGCGGATAGCTCAGGGCGCGACCTTGCAGGCCGGGTTGCGCTTCGGTCTTGAAGCACCAGTCGGTGCGCGGGTTGCCGATGCAGAACAGATAGCCGACGGGGATGTGAATCCACGCATAGTTGTCGCGTCCGCCGGCTTCGAGCAGCAACACGCGCTGCTGCGGATCGGCCGACAATCGATTGGCCAGCAGGCACCCGGCAGGGCCGGCGCCGACCACGATGTAATCGTATTCATCAAGGGAAGTCTGCATTCCCTGACCTCGCTTTTTGTTTTTATTGTCGGACACTCTAGTTGTTAGCTTTCGTCAAAAGAATGTTAGTTTTTGCGCAGCCGCTGTGCGTTTTTAAACAGCCTTGATTGACCATAGCTGACTAGGACATCCCATGTTCGACTGGAACGACCTGCGGTTTTTTCTCGAACTGCAACGCAGCGGTCGCCTGCTCACCGCCGCCCGCCGCCTGAACACCACTCACGCCACCGTCGCCCGCCACATCGAGGCCATCGAAAAAAGCCTCGGCACCGCGCTGTTCGTCCAGCACGCCCAAGGCTACGAAATGACCCCGGCGGGGGAGGCGCTGCTCAAACACGCCGAAGCCATGGAAAACGTCGCGCTGCTGGCCCAGGAAGAAATCACTCAATCCACCGCCCCACTGGGCAAGATCCGCGTCGGCGTGACTGAAGGGCTCGGCGTCAAATTTCTCGCCAGCCGCATGATCGGCCTGTTTGAACG
This sequence comes from Pseudomonas sp. FW305-7, assembly GCF_058786735.1. NCBI lineage: Bacteria > Pseudomonadati > Pseudomonadota > Gammaproteobacteria > Pseudomonadales > Pseudomonadaceae > Pseudomonas > Pseudomonas sp. FW305-7. The sequence goes on along the minus strand of NZ_JBYSZA010000004.1, from coordinate 246,433 downwards.
CTATCCGGGGCTGGAAGTGGAACTGGTCGCGGTGCCGCGTTTTGTCAGCATTCTCAACCGCGAGGCGGAGATCAGCATTCATCTGGAACGTCCGGCGGCGGACATGCTGGTCACGCGCAAACTCACGGACTACCGCTTGGCGCTCTACGCCAGCCAAAGGTATCTCGACAACGCACCACCGCTGCGTAGCCGCGAAGACCTCGGGCGGCATGCGTGGATCGGCTATGTCGATGATCTGCTGTTCAGCCAGGAACTGATGTTCCTCAACAGCTTCTGCCGCAGCCCTCGCGTTGTGTTTCACAGCACCAGCGTCATCGCCCAGCAGGAAGCGGCACGCTCGGGATTGGGCATTGCGGTGTTGCCTTGCTACATGGCCGCCTCTGACCCGGATCTGGTCGCGCTGCTGCCGGATGAAAGCATCGAGCGCAGTTACTGGATCAGTACCCGGCGCGAGTTGCACAAGTCGGTGCGGCTGCGGGTGGTCTGGGATTATGTCGTTGGCCTGTGCGAAGCAGAGCAGGGGCTGTTACGCGGGTAGTGCTAGCTGCATCAAAACCTGTGGGAGCGGGCTTGCCCGCGATGACGGACTGACATCTAACATCTGCATCGACTGATCCTCCGCTATCGCTGGCAAGCCAGCTCCCACAGGGTTCTTCGGTGTCGGGCAAATCCGGACTTGAATAATATATGGATATCCGTATATTCGGCGGTCCATATGTACGGTGCGCCCCTGATGATCACGCCCCCCGAAGTCTTCAAAAGCCTGGCCGACGAAACCCGCGTCCGCGCCACCCTGCTGATCGCCGATCAAGGCGAACTCTGTGTCTGCGAGCTGATGTGCGCCCTCGACGACAGCCAACCGAAAATCAGCCGTCACCTCGCGCAACTGCGCAGCAATGGCTTGCTGTTGGATCGTCGTCAGGGTCAGTGGGTTTATTACCGGCTCAATCCGGAGCTGCCGGACTGGGTTCACCAGATCCTGCAGGTGACGTCGAAGGCCAACGCCGACTGGCTCAAGGACAACGCTTCGCGCCTGCGGCACATGGATAGCCGTCCCGTCCGCGAAGCTGCGTGCTGCTGAACCCCAACTGCCAGGAATTTTCCAATGCGAGTCTTGTTCATGTGCACGGCCAACAGTTGCCGCAGCATTCTTTCCGAAGCCATGTTCAATCACTTGGCGCGCCCGGGATTCGAGGCGGTGAGCTCCGGAAGTTTCCCCAAAGGCCAGGTGCTGCCGCGCAGTCTTGCCACGCTGCAACAGGCCGGTATCTCTACCGATGGCTTATACAGCAAGGGCAATGACGCCTTTGAAAACAACCCGCCCGACATTGTCATTACCGTGTGCGACAAGGCCGCCGGTGAGAGCTGTCCCGTGTACTTCGGCCCGGCCCTCAAATCCCATTGGGGGCTGGAAGATCCGTCCGCTGTGATCGGCGACGATGTCACGGTGGATGCGGCGTTCCGTGCCACGCTGGCAATCATCGAGCGCCGCTGTGCAACCTTTCTCGGCCTTCCTTTCAAAACGCTCAGTCGTGCTGAGCTCCAGCGTGAGCTGGATCGTATCGGCTCACTCTAAGCCGGAGGACATATGTCAGAACATCTGCCCAATCTTGACCCCAGCCTGTTCGAAGGCTTGAAAACCTCAACTTCGGGTGAGCACAAACCGCGCATTCTGTTGCTCTACGGATCAACTCGCGAACGCTCATTCAGCCGCTTGTTGGTGGAAGAGGCCGCACGGCTGCTGGAGCATTTCGGCGCCGAGACGCGCATCTTCAATCCATCCGGTCTGCCATTGCCTGACGATGTCCCCGTCGACCACCCGAAAGTGCAGGAACTGCGCGATCTGGTGCTGTGGTCGGAAGGCCAGGTCTGGTGTTCGCCGGAGCGTCACGGGGCGATGTCGGCGGTGTTCAAGGCGCAGATCGACTGGATTCCGCTGGAGCTTGGCGCGGTTCGCCCGACCCAGGGCAAAACCCTGGCGGTGATGCAGGTGTGTGGCGGCTCGCAGTCCTTCAACGTGGTCAATCAACTGCGCGTGCTGGGCCGCTGGATGCGCATGTTCACCATCCCCAACCAGTCTTCGGTACCGAAGGCTTACATGGAATTCGACGACGCCGGGCGGATGAAACCGTCGCCGTTCTACGACCGTGTCGTCGATGTGATGGAAGAACTGGTGAAGTTCACCGTGCTGCTGCGCGACCGTCAGGAGTTTCTGGTCGATCGCTATTCGGAGCGCAAGGAAAGCGCCGAGCAACTGATGGCGCGGGTCAATCAGCGGTCGATTTGAAGCTGCAGTTACGCGTTTCAGCTAGGGCGGTGGCTCGCGGGTGCTGCGCTGCGCCGAAGGGCGCGGCCCTCCGTCAGGGATCGACAACGTCGCCCGCAATCCGCCCTCGGCGCGATTGATCAGCGTAATCCGCCCACCCAAGCGCGTTGCGATGGTGTTGACGATGGTCAGCCCCAATCCCGCCCCCTGCACGTTGCCACGGCTGTAGAACCGTTCAAACAACCGTGCCCGATCCGCCTCATCAATGCCCGGCCCCTGGTCTTCGACGCTCAAATGGCAGAAGCCATCGGCTTGCCTCAGCGTCACGGTGATCACACCGTGCTCCGGGGAAAAGTTCGCAGCGTTGGTCATCAGGTTGTTCAGGGCAATGTCGATGGCGGCAACACTGGCCATGACGTGGAACGGTTCGGCACTGTCTTCGAAGGCCAGTTCCAGACGCTTGCTCAGCAGCCACGGCGTCAGTTGCACGAGGCTGTTGCGCACGGTGTCGCTGAGATCGATACGTTGCAGCGGCGGCGGATCGGATTTGGGTTCCAGACGCGCCATGGTCAGTAACTGGTTGACGAGGCGGCTGGTACGGTCGACGCCAGCGATCAGAAAAGCCAGCGAGTCGCGGCGCTCCTGCTCGGTACCGGCCTCCAGCAGGTTTTGCGCATGCACCCGCAACACCGCCAGCGGGGTGCGCATTTCGTGGGCGGCGTCGGCGATGAAGCGGCGTTCGCGACCGAGCACTTCCTGGATCTGCGCGAGCATTCGGTTGAGCGCGGCCTGCATAGGTTCAAGTTCGCTGGGTAACGGTGTCAGTTGTAACGGCTCCAGTGATCCACTGTGACGCGCGCGCAGGGTCGCGGCCATGTTCGCCAGTGGCTTGAGCCCCCAGCCAATGGCGAGCCAGACCATCGCCGCCAGCATCAGACTGCCCAACACGTTCGGCCACAGCGTGTGGCGAACGATGCGGTCAACCAGATCGGCGCGCACATCGTCACGCTCGCCGACCCAGATGCGCAGGCCGTTCTGTTTGTCTTCCAGCAGAAATGCGCGCCATTGCCGACCTTTCAAATCCACCACGTCACTGAAGCCGGGCAGGGTGGGCGGGGCGGTGAAGGAGGGCGCACTGGCGGTGTGTACCAACACTTCGCCTTTGGGATTCCACACCTGAAAGGCGATTTTGCTTTCGTAAGGATGGCCATCCACCCGTGGCTTGGCTTCGCCGAGGGCCTGATTGAACGCCTGATACAACTGCGTGTGCTCGGTACTCGCCATCGGCATGCGCATCACGCCTTGCAGCAGTCGGGCGTTCTGCGCCAGTTGCGCATCGTAGACTTCGGCAATTTCATGGTTGCTGTCATGCAGGTTGAACGTACTGAGCACTGCCAGACCGGCCAGCAACAGGCCGATGATCAGCGTCAGCGTGCGACGGCGTATCGAGGTCATCGGCGCTCCTCCACCAGATAACCCACGCCACGGATGGTACGGATCAGGTCAGTGCTGAACTTCTTGCGCAGGTGATGGATGTGCACTTCCAGGGTGTTGCTTTCCGCCTCTTCGTTCCAGCCGTAGAGCAACTGGATCAGTTGATCGCGAGTCATCACCCGGCCCGGTGGCGAGAGCAATTCATGCAACAGCTGATACTCCTTGGGCGTCAGCGCCACGGGCTGGCCCTGATAACTGACCTGCTGGGTGCCGGGGTTGAGGCTGATGCCGGCGTGCTCGATCAGCGCCTGAGCGCGTCCGGCACTGCGCCGCAACAGGGCGCGCAAACGCGCTTTGAGTTCGGCCAGATCGAACGGTTTGACCAGATAGTCATCGGCGCCGGCATCCAGCCCGGCGATGCGGTCTTCGGTGGCATCGCGGGCGGTGAGGATCAGCACCGGCAGATTCGAACCGCTGTCGCGCAGACGCCGCAGCACATCGAGGCCATCCATGCGTGGCAGACCGAGATCGAGCACCGCTACGTCGAAGGTTTCACTGAGCAGCGCATGCAGCGCGCTGCTACCGTCCCTGAGCCAATCGACGGTGTAGCCTTCGCGCCCCAATGCCTGATGAATGCCTTCACCGAGCGCCACATCATCCTCAATCAGTAGTAAACGCACACGGACTCCTGTCAGTCGAGTTTCTTGTTGACGTCCACCAGCAGGGCGGCGATTTCTTTGCGGCGCCCGGCGTCGGCACTCTCGCGGCCAGGGCGCGGTGCCGCTTGCAGGGCTTTTTGCAGCGCCTGTTTGGCTTCAGCGTAGCGTTTTTCACGGTAGAGGTGATCGCCCCAGAAGTACAGGCTGTCGATGCCGGCGGGATTGAGTTGCAATGCCTGTTTGAGCAGTTGCTCGGCTTTGTCGCTGTCACCGAAACCGATTGGCCAGCCCGGTACCCGGTCATACAGCGCGGCGAGGCTGGTGTAGGCCGAGCCTTGCAGGGCTTTGGGATCGAGGGTCAGGGATTTTTCCAGATCAGCCTTGGCTTCCTTTGCTTTGCCCAAGGCACCGAGCCCGCCCTCGGCACCTGCCCAACTGCTGGTGACGATGCCTTTCCATATCCAGGCTTCAGCCACGTTCGGGCGTTGCGTGGTGAAGGCGTTGGTATCGGCAGACAGTTGTTCAAACGCGGCGGCGCGCTGTTTTTCCGCCACTTCATATTGGATGTGCGCCCAGTTCTGCTGAATGCCGCTCAAGCGCTGCTGATCAGCCGCATCCAGCGCCCAGACGCTTTGACTGAGGGCACCGAGCAGCAGGCATGCGAAGACTTTTTTCATGGCTTGGGGGTCTCGTTGTCGGTTTTTTCGCTGAGGCGGCGGATCAGCGGCAACTGCTTGCGCAGACCACGATCAACCAGGTGTGGAAGCAGATTGTTGAGGCGCACGAAGAAACGTTCTGGCCAGCCCAGATACAGATCGCGACGGTCGCCGGCAATTGCGTGAATCACCGCCGAGGCCACGGTTTGCGGGTCATCGACGTTGGATTTCAAGGCATCGTTCAAGGCTTGCGCAGCGGCGCTGTTCATCGACGTGCGTGTAGCGCGGGGCGCGACATAGAGCACGCTGACGCGGGTGTCGGCCAACTCTCGACGCAGTGCTTCGGAAAACCCGCGCAGGGCAAATTTGGTCGCGCAGTAGCTGGCGTAACCGGGGTAGCCGATCGAGCCATAGGTCGAGCCGACGTTGACCACCATGGCGCTGTCGGCCTGCTTGAGCAGGGGCAGCAGCAGTTTGGTCAGGCAGATCGGCGCACTGATGTTCACCGCGAGCATCGCGTTGATGTCGCTGTCATCGAGCTGTTCGAGCATGGCGAAGTGATTGACCCCGGCCGCGTTGATCAGCAGGTTGATGCCGCCGATGGCTTCGGCGGCGGCCAGCACCTTGCGCCGGTCGCTGAGGAAGGTCAGGTCGGCGGCGACCCAGCACAGATTTTGCGGATAACGCTCCAGCAGCGGCAGCAGCGCCTCCTGATGCCGGGCCACGGCCAATACCTGGGCGCCGGCAACGCACAAGGCACTGGCGATGGCCATGCCGATGCCGCCACTGGCGCCAGTCAAGACAACACGCGCATCACGCAGCTGCATGTTGAGCCTCCGCGTCACGCGGCAAGCCACGGAACATGTCGGTGTACAGGCGATAGACGACTTTCGAGGCATGAATGACCGCCGCCTGATCTTGCGGGTCTTCCAGCCTGTTCATCAGTCGGCGGTAGGTCTGCATGTGCTCGATGTCCAGCGAGCCATGGGAACTCAAATAGCTGAACGCCGTTTCCGGCAGCGCCAGACGCTCACGAATGCTGCCCGCTGCATGGGTGGCCAAGGCAATGCTGGTGCCTTCAAGCACGTTGACCATACCGAACAGGCCTACCGGATTGCCCCGGGCGATCAGGTCGTAGAGGAAGCTGACCATCAACTCGATCGACAGCGACGGCTGACCATCGCGCACGGCGTCGCGGTCACCACCGCACGCGGCGATATCGTTCAACACCCACTGCTCATGGCCGTATTCGTCTTCGATGTACTCGCACACCGCTTTGCGCAACCACTCCAGACGTGTCGGCAAGCGCGCGCCGCAAGCCATCATCAACGGCACCGTGTGGCGCACGTGGTAATAGGCCTGAGCGAGAAATGCCCGATAGCTCTCAAGACTGACCTTGCCTTCCAGTGCATCAAGAATGATCGGCAGGTTGAACAACTCGTGGCGCTCCTGCTGTGTGGCTTCTTGCAGGGTGTCGAAAAAATTCATGATGCGGATTCCTCGGAGACGGCCGATGGGGTCAGTTGATCGTGGTATTGCGCGACGATGGCGTCGCGGCGCGGGCGGCCATTGGCGGTGAGCAGGCCATTGGCGGCGGTGAAGGGCTGCGGTAGACGTGTCCAGCGATGCACCTGGGCGTAATCGGGCAAGGCTTCGTTGGCTTCGGCGACGGCGGCGGCCAGCTCCGCGTCGCTGCAGTCGGCGCGGTGCGGCCAGAGCAGGGCATGGTTGTGCGGCATCGCCTCGCCGTAGACGAACGCCTGAGCGATGTGGCGGCGCTGGGTCAGCTCGGACTCGACCCATTCCGGGTTGACGTTACGCCCGAAACTGGTGACGAACTGATGCTTCTTGCGACCCTTGAGATAGAGAAAACCTTCGGGATCGAACTCGCCCAGATCGCCGCTCGGCCACCACTCTTCGGCGTAGGGCGCATCGCCCAGATAACCCAGCAGCGGTGAGCCCTTGATCAGCACTTCGCCGTCCTCGGCCAGCCGCACCTCAACGTGCGGCAGAGGTCGGCCGACACTCCCCGGACGCCGTGCACCGGGCCGATTGAGGCAGACCACCGAGGCGCACTCGGACAAGCCATAACCTTCATACACCGGCAGGCCGACCCGTTGCGCGCGGTGCAGCAGATCTTCGGAGACCCGTGCGCCACCGACCGCGGCGAAGCGCAGATTTTGTGGGTCGAAGGCTTTCTGTTCGGCGGCGCTGACCAGCATCAGTAACAGCTGCGGCACCAGAATCAGACTCTCCGGCGCGCGGCTGGCCAGATAGCCGAGCAGGCGTGGAATGTCGACACCGCTGGCGCCCTGAATGCCGAGGGTTCTCTGGCTCGGCAGACTCAGCTTCGCACCGGCATAAAGCGCCGCATAACAACCGAGGTTTTCCAGCAGAATCGCCAGCGGCAACAGCGCCAGGTGATGTTGCGGAGCGGTCGGTTCGCTGGCCTGGTGCAACTCACGTGCAACCCGCAACAAGCTGTCGGCACTCAGGCATACCCCTTTGGGCGTACCGGTGGTGCCAGAGGTGAAGGTCAGCTTCGCGGTGCCGGCGGGCATGCGCCTCGGCCCGGCAAACGACCGGCACCAGAACTCGCCGTTTTTGACGTAGCCGCCGGCAAGCAATTCGGCCTCCAGCTCCGGCTCGGCGATCACTCGTTCGGCCTGACTCTGCGCCAGACAATGCGCGCGTTGCGCCGGGCTGAAAAACGGCGGCAGCGTCACACAGGTCAGGCCTTCGAACAGCACGGCCAAATCCCAGAGCATCGCGTCGACCCCGTTATCCAGCGCCAGTGCGACCACTTGCACGTGTTCATCACGCAAGCGCTCCTGGCGATACATGACCTCGGCGTACAGAGTGGTGTAATCGATTTTCAGCGTGTCGCCCAATAGGGCAGTGGTGTTGTCATTGCGCCCGGCATGGCTGCGCAAGGTTTCCTGAAAGCGTTGCAGTTCAAGCGACATGGAAAGCTCCTTCAATCGAAGTCGGCAATCCCAGCCGGTTAAACAGTCCGATATTGCGCAAATGGATAAACCCGGCGCGAATGTTGCCGACGTGAACCCAAGGTTTGCTTTCGTAATAACTGCCCCAATGTTGACGCTCGTCACCCAGTCGCTCCGGGTCGGCGGCGCACAATGTCACCGGTTTCAGACCTAAACGATGGAAGCTGTTGACCAACCCGATATTGCCGGTAAACGTCACCCATTCCAGACCGCCCATGGCCAGCAAATAGGTGATAGCGATGATGCTCAGACGCGCACTGCCGGTGTCGTTTGCCGCGAGGTTGCCGACCTCGACAATGGCTGTGCGATCCACCGCGCGATCTGCTGCCGCGCTGATCAGCGGCTCGATCGGCTCATCCAGATAGCGCTCCAGAAACAACGGCTCCAGATGCGCGCGGCGCACACCGGCCACCGCACACAGTTCACCGTCGCTGTTGTGCATGCCGAACAGTTCGGGCATGAAGTGGCGGATATCCGCGCCGTGAGCTTTGCGAAAGCGTTGCTGGATAAACGCCTCGAACGACGTTCGATGGGCGTCGTCCGGCAAGGCATGGGTCAGCGTCATCTGCGGCGTTTCGGTCTGGCCGAAATGCAGGGGCAGGGGGATGTTCCAGTCGAAATCGGGCATGGGCAGAACGCCTCCCTCATGGATTTGAGCGAAGTATCCGAGCCATTTCTTAACGAAGTCTGAAGGTGAAAAAAGGTTAATCTGCCGGCCGATCTTCAGACTGTCTTAAGACTCGCCGGGCAGGGTGACACCGTCGGTCAGCCCGGCCAAAGGAACGTGACCGTCGACGCCATCGACCGTCACTCACGACAATCACGAGGCGCTACTTATGACCCGCGACAATGCCGCAAGCCGTTATGGAAAACTCTCGATCACGATGCACTGGCTGATGCTGGTGCTGTTCGTAGGTGTTTACGCCTGCGTTGAAATCAAAGGCTACATGCCCAAGGGCAGCGAAGCGCGCGGTCTGCTGATGGGCTTTCACGGCCTGTTCGGTGCGAGCATCTTCGCCCTGGTGTGGGTCCGCCTCATCGGCCGCCTGACCCCGCGCCCACCGATCACCCCCAAACCCCCGACGTGGCAGGTCGGCATTGCGCACCTGGTGCAACTGGGCCTTTACGGCCTGATGATCGCCACCCCGATCCTCGCCTGGCTGATGCTCGCCGCCGGCGACAAACCGTTCCCATACTTCGGCTTCCACGTACCGGCCCCGGTCGCCATCGACCCTGACTTCGCCAAACGCCTGAAGTACTGGCACGAACTGATCGGCAGCACCGGTTACTGGCTGATCGGCCTGCACGCGGTGGCGGGGTTATTCCACCACTATTGGGTGCGCGACAACACGCTGGTGCGCATCCTGCCCGGTCGCTCGGGCAACCGCTGAACCGCTAAAAGTGCAGGCGGGCTACCACAGGGGGCGTCGGTTCAGCGGACGAACGTTGCACAAACCTTCTAGCCGCACGAGGTCAACTGTGGGTTACTAGCCCCAGCCCACCACTCTGTAGCAAGCCATGAGCAACTGGATCAACCTCACCCACGACCGGGAAACCGGCATTGAAACCCTGCATGCGCATTTCGCCGGGCACGCGCACGCGTACGATCCGCACTGGCACGAAACCTACCTGATCGGTTTCACCGAGCAAGGCGTGCAGCGCTTCAACAGCCGCCGGGCGCGGCATGACAGCACGCCGGGCAAGGTCTTCATGCTCGAACCCGGCGACATCCACGACGGTGATGCGCCGAGTCCCGACGGTTTCACCTATCGCATGCTCTACCTGCAACCCACGTGGCTGGAACAGGCGCTGGACGGTTTGCACCTGGGCCGTTTCGGCAGCGGTTTGCCGGGTATCGGCAGCGTGCTCAACGACGATCCAGAACTGGCCCGCGCAACCCTGTTTGCCTTCAATGCGCTGCATCAGCAGGATGTGCGCATGGTGCGGGACGTCGCGCTGGATTCTTTCCTGGAACGCCTCGCCAGCCATTTGTACCGACGGCCGCAACCCACAACGGCAACCCGCGCACCCTTGATCGCCCGACAAGCCCGGGATTACCTGATGGCCTATCACGAACAGGACATCAGTCTGCAAAGCCTGGCAGAGGTCTGCGGCACCGACCGCTTCCGCCTGACCCGTGCGTTCAAGGCTACCTATGGTTTGGCGCCGCATGCCTGGCTGATCCAGTTGCGCCTCAGTCGTGGCCGACAGATGCTCGCCGCCGGTGTGCAACCGGTGGACGTCGCCAGCAGACTTGGTTTCTCTGACCAAAGCCATTTGGGCCGCTGGTTTGTGCGCGCCTATGGCATCACCCCGGGCGCCTATCAACAGCGCGCCACAGGCATCATCCGCCGCTGAACAAACGTTCAAGACCGCCGCACACCGCAACCGCCACAGTAGGCCCTGACTTCCTAAAGGGCCGTGCCATGCTTGCATTCATTCTCTTCGCCTTCGTCGCCTCCATCACCCCGGGCCCGACCAACCTGATCGTCCTCAGCACCAGCGCCCGGCGCGGTTGGCGACCGTGTTTGCCGATCATTCTGGGCGCCGGCGTGGGTGCCGCTTCGCTTGTCTGGGTCGCCGGAGCGGGGGCCAGCACGTTGATGCTGCCCGGTGTGCGTCCGATCATCAGCGGGCTCGGACTGTGCTGGATGCTGTGGCTGGCATGGCAGATCTTTACGGCACCGATCACCGACATCAATGCCGCCGCCGGGGAGGAAAAGGCTGAAATGGGCCTGATCGGCGCTGCACTGTTGCAATGGGTCAACCCTAAATCCTGGTTCATGGCGATTGCCGTGATCAGCGTGTTCACCGCGCAAGGGCAGGGGCTGAATGCGCTGTGTCTGGTGTTCTTCGTGGTATCGCTGCCCTGCCTCGCGATCTGGGCGCTGCTCGGCCGAGGGGCGGCGAGATGGCTGAGTAACCCGGCGCAGCTGCGCTGGCTGAACCGGACCCTCGCCGTGCTATTGGTGGTCTCATCCGCGACTGCGATCCTGCACAGCTGATCTTTGATCGCACGCAAAACCCCTGTAGGAGTGAGCCTGCTCGCGATAGCGGTGGTTCAGTCAATATTGATACCAACTGAACAGACGCCATCGCGAGCAGGCTCACTCCTACAGGGTTTTGTGCAAAGTTTGAGTAATCGAAGCTTCAGCTTTTGAGCAGGCCTGCCGATCAAGTCAGCACGATTTCAATGGAAGCAGTCATGAACAAGGTTGTCACTTTACTCGCGCTTACGGCACTCATCTCCGGGTGCAAAACCCTTGGCGAACCCCAGCTCCAATCCTCAAAGAATCAGCTCCCCGACGCTCGTTGTGTGTCCATCTACAAACAACCATCGATCAGCGCCAGAGAAGTCGAGGAAATTCGTTATCTCAGCACTCAGTACGTCAACTGCGCAGTGGTGCTCGGCTTGATGTACGAGCATGGTCACGGCGTAGCGCAGGACTTTCCCAAGGCCAGAGGTCTTTACGAGTCGATGGTCGGCAGAGACCCCAGCGTCTATAGCCGACTGGGCGCCATGGCCGAAAACGGCGTGGGCGGGCCCGTCGATCTGGTGGCTGCCCGGGACTTCTATCAGCGCTCGGTGGTAAATCCCGGCCATGCCGACGCGGAGTTCAAAGTGGCCGAGTTCCTCGAGTTCGGCAAGGGTGGCCCGCAGGATCTGCAAGGCGCGCTGAAGTATTACCTCAGCAGTGCCAATGGCGTCGACGGCGCCTTGAGTGGCCTGCAACGTCTGCGCTCCCGAGGCGTAACGATGACCACCGCGCAACAAGCGCGCTACAACGAAATCTTTGAAAGCGACGTGCGCTATCGTTTGAGAAACAGGGCACTGGCCATCGAAGAAACCTTGAAGAAAGAGCGAATGACCGCGCGCGACAGCCAACCGGTGACGGTGCAACTGGAAGGCATCCCCGGTGTGCCGGTGCCGACGATCTCACTGGTGCAAAGCTCCGGGAATAGCGCTGTCGACCAAAAGGTATTGCAGGGCTACGCTGATTACCGATTCCCTGCCGAGCCAATCCTGCCGCCGGAGCAGAAAACCTACTGGATCAGGTCCACCGTCATGACCGACGGCAAGACTGATCTGCAGAGAATGGCAGAACTCATTTCGAAGTAAGCGAACAACCCGGGCCACTTGCCGGATTTGCCTCTCGCGTCCACTCTATGGCTTGCCGACAAGGAGCGTCCGCCGACCCTCCGTCGCGATCCCAGGGAGCTTGCAGCATGAGCGAAGACAACAAAGTAAAAGGCCCGGCGTCGTACTTCCCCTCCATCGAAAAGAAGTACGGCCAGCCCATCGACCACTGGCTGAACCTGCTCGCCAGCATCACCGACAAGAAACACATGGAACTGGTGGCGTGGCTCAAGGACGAACACGGCATGGGCCACGGCCATGCCAACGCACTGGTCGCGCATCATCTGGCAGCCAGCAAAAAGTGAGGGCAGGGCAGCGATGAACTTCACCCACCGACCCCTGCTCGCCGAAGACGTCAAAACCGTCTGCAGCTTTCCCCAAGGCGAACAAGAGCTGTTTTTCATGTTCCCGAAAGCGCACTTTCCGTTGACGGAAGAACAACTGCACACAGCGATCAGCCAACGTTTCGACTCGAGCATTTTCGAGGCGGATGGATCAGTCGTCGGCTTCGCCAATTTCTACCGCGCCGAACACAACGGCATCTGCTGCATCGGCAATGTCATCGTCGCGCCAAGTGCCCGTGGCAAAGGCGTGGCCCGATACATCATCGAAACCATGACCGCACTGGGCTTCGAAAAGTATCAGGCCAACGAAGTGCAACTCTCCTGCTTCAACGAAAACACCGCCGGATTATTGCTCTACCCGAAACTCGGCTTCGTCCCGTTCGCCATCGAAGAACGCCCCGCGCCGGGTGGCAGGCGATCAGCGCTGATTCACATGACCCGCCACAAAACCTGAGCAACCCGCGAAACCTGTGGGAGCCGGGCTTGCCCGCGATGGCGTCCGTCCAGCCAGAAATGACCTAGGGTCTGGCCCGCCCCCTGTAGGAGTGAGCCTGCTCGCGATGGCGCCCGCCGAAACAACCTGTGTTTCCGAGAATCTTCCAACAAGGTTTTGATCATGTCTGCCACCAAATCCCGCCTGATATACCGGCAACCGCAACTCGCCGACCTACCCGCCGTTTTCGCCATTTTCGGCGACCCGCAGACCAACCTGTTCAACCCTGCCGGGCCCATGACCGACCTCGCCCAGGCTGAGGCGTTGCTTGAGCGCTGGATCAAGCACTGGGCTACCCACGGCTATGGCTGGTGGACCATCAGCAGCGCCCAATCCCCTGACCATATACTCGGATTCGCCGGCATCGCGACGCATGACTATTTGGGGAAATCGGTGATCAACCTCGGCTATCGCTTCGCCGTCGAAGCCTGGGGCCACGGCTACGCAACAGAAGCGGGGCAAGCCGCGTTGACCCACGCCTTCGACCACCTCGGATTACCCGAAGTGTTCGGCCTGGTCAGGCCTGATCACGCCGCGTCGATAAAGGTGCTGGAGAAAATCGGCCTGCGCCGCTTCGGACTGCTCGACGACGTGCCGGGCAAAGCCCCTAGCCTGGTGTTTCGAATCCAGCGCAACCCCGCCTGAACAAGGCCGGTGATTCGAAACGCATACCGCCCGTAGGAATGAGCCTACCCAGCCGCTACCAGCCCCCAGCCAACCACATCCCTGTGGGAGCGGGCTTGCCCGCGAAGACGTCAGCCCACTCACCACCTCACTCACTGAAAGCAATAAACAGCAAACACCACCGATGTTTAAAGGAAGCCTCCCGTAACCACCTGCGCCCTACATCGTCTTGCGCCATCGCCTACGACTACGCCAGAATCCGCCGGCTTGTGCGTCTAGGTCGCGGGTTCTATCGTTTGTCGGTCACTGAAAAACAGTGATCGGGTTTGGTAGCCCGCCATAACTAGTCGCATCGCGCACCGTTCGCAGACCCTGTCGGGTCACTGCTCAATGGTGGCCATGCGCAGGACACCTTCGGGTGTGCCGGGTCCTAGTTACCGGTCTACCAACCCGCGTATGGCCGCCACCTTCGTTTGGTAGCGAATGTGAAGGCTCCTTTTATCAACTAGGAGTTTCACCATGTTCAAAGTAACGCCGAACCCGCCACAAACCGACCCCGCATCCCCGTACGAATCCCCCGACTCCAAGAAATTCCACGAAGCCGCCGAACGCGCCCTCGACCACTACCTCAAGCCCTCCGACCAAATAATGGCCAGCACCAACGAGCCCGAACCCATGTACCTCGCCAACCCGAAGTACGACACGGAATCGCTCCTGGCCAACGCCAGCGAAACCCTCGGTTCGGCCAGCGAAATGCTCCTCAACTTCGCCGCCACGCTCGACAACTCCCACCGCAAAACCGCACTGGGCATCGCCCAAGTCGTGATGCTCGGCGAACTCGCGGTAAACCGGGCACTCGACAACGTCGAACTACCGAAATAGAAATTAGAGCTCTCTGCAGCGATCGCCTTTGCTCTTCGCTGCAGAGAGCTATCCAGATACGCCGTATTTCAATCAGTGATGTTTCAGATGTTGTTTCAAACAGGCGTGTATTACATGGCTTGTCATGAGCCGATCTGCCGCGCTAGCGTTGGTATCTACTTATAGAGCGAGCTTTTTTCGAATGCCATTACATGAATGCCCGCACACATTTGAAGCGTTAGCCACAACGGTACTGCCCGGCCACATGTGCAGAATGAAAAGCGCTCTGGCTGATCCGCGAGAGATGGAGGCATTTTCAGTTCCGAGAGTTGGCACGAAATCGCTGCTAAAACAGCTCGATCTGGCACATGACTTTTCGGGTTGCTATGTGCTGATCGACAACGGGGTGCCTATCTACGTGGGTATTTCCAGAAGTGTGGTCAGTCGGCTTCGTCAGCACGTCTTCGGTAAAACACATTTCGACGCCAGCCTGGCTTTTCGAATAGCGATGGCTAAGCATCCAGATCGAACGATCTCCAAGCTGACGCGCGCGAAGGCAATGGATGACGCCTTATTCGGTACCTCATTCATAGAGGCCCAATCCTATTTAAAGACACTCCAGGTGGCAGCAATTGCCATCGAAAATGCGCTTGAGCTTTACGTTTTTGAACCCTACTGCGCGCTAGCCCTTGATACGCACCAGTGGAATTCTTTTGAGACGCATTGAATCTCAGTGTCTAACACCTCTACTGGCCTATAAACAAGAAACGATGCGTTTGTTTAATGCGCGTCGTACGTTGCTGGTCATGCCCTACAATTCCTTGCGCCATCGCCTACGACTACGCCAGAATCCGCCGGCTTGTGCGTCTAGGTCGCGGGTTCTATCGTTTGTCGGTCACTGAAAAACAGTGATCGGGTTTGGTAGCCCGGTGTTAGATGTACAGCTCCACCATCGCCGAAATTTCTTCGTTTCGGATTTATGGTGGTCATGTACAGGGCGTCCTAGGGCGCGCCGGATCCTAACACCCGGTCTACCAACCTGTGCATGGCCGCCACCCTTCGTTTGGTAGCGAAAGGGTGAAGCCTCCTCAAGTGTGTTAGGAGCTTCATCTATGTTCAAAGTAACGCCGAACCCGCCACAAACCGACCCCGCATCCCCGTACGAATCCCCCGACTCCAAGAAATTCCACGAAGCCGCCGAACGCGCCCTCGACCATTACCTCAAACCTTCCGACCAAATCATGGCCAGCATCAACGAGCCGGAACCCATGTACCTCGCCAACCCGAAGTACGACACCGAATCCCTCCTGGCCAACGCCAGCGAAACCCTCGGCTCGGCCAGCGAAATGCTCCTCAACTTCGCCGCCATGCTCGACACCTCCCGTCGCAAAACCGCACTGGGCATCGCCCAAGTCGTGATGCTCGGCGAACTCGCCGTAAACCGAGCGCTGGATAACGTCGAAATCCCCAAATAGCCCCCCAACATGACGAGGGGCAACCCTCGTCAAACCCGATTTCCCCCACGCGCTAGCAAAGGGCCACGCCTTGCGCCCCTGATCCTCGACTGTCACCCTTTCGGCCGTTCAAGGATCAGAACAAGGAATCAAGGATTGAGTGGCTACGTTCCCAACCCCCCGAAAAACCATCGCTACGCCGAAGCCGAACCCGTCGACATCCACGCCCAGCGCTGGGCGGAATACGAAAAGCACAGCAAAGAACCCGCGCCCGCGCCTGAGAAAATCGGCATCGCGTTGAGGATTGGCGTGTTCTTTGATGGCACTGGGAATAATGCGAATAACACAGCGGCTGGATTGTTGTGTGGTGCGCAGCATCCGATTGCGCCGGAGGATATTCCGGCTAGCTGTCAGCCCTATATGGGGGATACGGATAGCAGCTATGGCGCAGGACTTACAAATGTAGCGAAACTACATCTGTTGTATAAGGAAGCTAAAGATGGTGAAGGAGGAGGCTCCGTCACGCGAGTGTCGGGCTCTATTTACATGGACGGTATCGGTACTCAAAGTGATAAAAAAGACAGTGTGCTAGGTGCTGGATTGGGACGGGGTGATACGGGAGTAGCTGGCCGCGTACAGGCTTCATTTACGCAAATCAGACAAATTGTTGAAGACACCCTGAAAGAAAATCCTAACAGCGAAATTGCGTCTCTGACGTTTGATACGTTTGGGTTCAGCCGTGGTGCTGCAGCCGCCCGACACTTCGCAAATGAAGTGGTGCGAGGCAAGCAAGGGCCTCTGGGAAATTTGCTGAACAGCAGCGCCCGAGATTTCAACCGTAACTTTGATAGCCAGTTTGGACGCGGCATACGAATGGGGTTTATTGGCCTGTTCGATACAGTGCCCTCCATCGCCGGTTTCACTAATTTTGGACGCGTGAAAAGCTCCATCGCCCCGGGTGTGAAGCTTTACCTGGACCGCCAGTACTTCACAGATGTTGTCCATCTTGTAGCCCGAGATGAATGCCGTGCCAATTTCGCGCTGAGTCGGGTAAAACCTGCACATCCGGAATATACCTTTCCGGGTGTTCATTCAGATATCGGCGGTAGCTATCTCGATGAAGTCGAGGAGTGCGTACTGATCAGCCCGATGCAAACACTCGCGGTACCTCTTTACACCGATGTCTCAACCACGTCGATCTATCAGGATGCTGCGCGAATCAGACGCCAGTGGATCGCTAACGGATGGCCTGCTCAATGGCTGGAAATTGTTACTCCCGCGTCTTTCGAGCTCCCACAGGAGCATCAAGACATACTTTCACCCAAACAGAAACGCGTGTACGCCGCTCTGCAACTCAAGCGGCCGGTTAGCGGCAAGCTCTCAAGAGTCTATTTGAGAGTCATGTATCAACTGGCAAAGGAAAAGGGCGTTCCGCTCATCGAAATCCCCGAAGGTGAGGAGCACTCGGTTCCCCTAGAACTCCAGCCGCTGTGTGATCGATTTGTTTCCGGTGACTACCGCATCACTGTTGAGGAAGACGCGCTGCTTAAACTGAAATATATCCATACCTCTGCGAACTGGAACCATCCACTCGGGAGAAGGGACGGCAGCGGCATTGAAGCGGTGTATATAAACGCCCCTACGGAAGACGCAATCCGCGTGCAGCATCCACATGTACCAGATTGGAATTTTTGGTAATGAAAGTAATTATTGCGCTGGGCTTTCTCCTTCTGGCAGGTTGCCAAACCGCAAACCATGAAACAGGTGAAAACGACCCAAAATATCCTTGGTGGGAATTAGTGTTCGTTGAACCGAACTATATGAAAGTCTGGGTAGAAAACAGCTCCGTTCAAGATATCAATAACAGAGTGTTTTTCAGAGCAGGGAAGAGCACGGCTGCGAGCGGCGAACCCGACATCAGAACCGAGTCTGCCCGTGGTTGGGGGACCGTGGGGGGAACAGGGAAACCTGTGACTGGCGCTGAGCTTCCCAAACAAATCTTCGTTCGTTGGCAATCCATCACAGAGCAAAAAACCTACGCGGGCTTCATTGAAATTCCAGCAGAGGCGAGGCAATTGATGGTGACGTCCACACACCAGCGTTGCCCGGAAACACCGGAAAAACCAGCTCGGTTCATGGCGTCACTTTACGTGGGGCTCGCACCGGGAGGCGTACTTCAAGCCTGGGTCCGTGATTCATGTCGGAATCCGATAATGATTGCTCGGGGGCAAGCCAAGATTGAACCACTAGGCCCGGAACAGGGCAAACACGGTGGTCGCTACGCCTATCCGGTCAGTGAAAAGGCGAAGCAATACATCGATAAATACGGGATTCCGTATGGAAGTTGGTAGGCGCTGGGTGAGGAAATCAACAATCGTCCTGTTGGGCGCTTTACTGTTGATGGGCTGCCAGACCGGAGGATCCGAAAGTGGAGAAAATGACCCTAAGTCTCCTTGGTGGCAGCTAGGATTCGTTGAACCGCGTTACATGAAAATCTGGGTAGAAGACAGCTCAGTTCTGGATATCAAGAACATGATGTTTTTCAGAGTCGGCGGAAAGTCTGCCCCCGGAGGCGAACCAGAAGATGGGACAGAGTCTGCCCGGGGTTGGGGTACCGTCGGAGGTTCTGGAGTTCCGGTTACTGGCGCCGATCTTCCAAGAATGATCTTCGTACGTTGGCAGTCCATATCAGAGCAAAAAACCTATAAAGGCTTCATAGAAATTCCAGAAGAAGCGAGGCAGTTGATGGTGAAATCAACACACCAACGCTGCCCGGAAACTCCAGAAAGAACCGCCCGATACATGGCGACATTGTATGTGGGGCTAGCTCCCGGCGGTGTGCTCCAAGCTTGGGTCAGAGACTCGTGCCACCGCCCAGTAAAAGTTGCCCATGCCCAAGGCGAGATCGAACCGCTCGGCCCGCAGCAGGGCAAGCACGGTGATCGATACGCCTATCCAGTGAGTGAAAAGGCCAAGCTCTATATCGAGAAATACGGCATTCCATATGGAAGTTGGTAGCCGTGACACCTGCCTGAATGGAAGTTTTGGTAATGAAAATTCTTGTAACCTTGCTGGGCGCGCTAATCATGGCTGGCTGCCAACCTGCTGATCCTCTGTCAGCCAAAAACGATCCCAAATCTGACTCGTGGGAGCTCGCGTTCACCGAGCCCTATTACATGAAGGTATGGGTTGAAGATAGCGCCGTCGAAGACATAAACGGCAAGTTGTTCAGACGCACCGGGGGAGGCACAGCCGCAGGTGGGGAGCCAGAAAACGGTAAAGAATCCGCACGAGGCTGGCACGCTGTGGGCGGTGCCTCAAAAGCGGTGATTGGTGCTGATCTACCCAAGCGCATTTATGTACGTTGGCAATCCATTGTTGAACCGCAGACGTATAAGGTTTGGGTCGACGTGCCTGAAGATGCGAGGCAGTTGATGGTGAAATCAGTGAATCAGCGGTGCCCTGAAACGCCGGAAGAGCAAGCCGTTTACAGCGCATCTATTTACTTGGGTTTGGCTCCAGGAGGCGTTGTTCAGATTTTTGTTCGGGACTCGTGCCATCGCCCCATCAAAGTGGGTAAGGCCCAAGCCGAGATCGAACCGTTAGGCCCTAGTCAGGGCAAGAATCAAGGACGTTACGCATACCCGGTTAGTGAAAAATCCAAGCGCTATATCGAAAAGTTCGGCATCCCTTACGGAAGCTGGTAAGCAGTGGACCAATGTAGCTAAGCATCACGCCGCCATTCGTCGAAAGGAGCCTTTCGTGAATGGCGACTATTGGCCGATTGCTGTGGGTCCCGAATAGCCGCTTCTGGCCGATGGCGGCCGCTCAGGAACGAACGCATTTGGGCAAAAGCGGACTGATTTATTTCTAAGGTCTGTTTTCAAGACGAATGAAAATAAACCCGTCCCCCTTTTTTGCGGCGTATGTGAAAACGTCTGCTCAGGCCTGGCTGATATCCAGCAATCGAGGCATGGTAATCGCCAGATAATCCTTCGTATCGAGCACCATCGACGCATCCAGCCGCCCCGCGTTGAAGGCTATTTCAGCGTAGCCAGTGGTCAATGCCGGATCGACTATCAATTGAATCCGCTCATCGAAAACAAAGGGAGGGATGGCGCCGATCCTGCACCCGGTCAGTTCCATGGCGGTTTCGGCCTTTACCAGTTCGGCTTTTTTCCCGCCCAGGGCCGCTCCGACTTTCTTCATGTCCAGCTTCTGGTCGCCCGGCAGGATCACCAGTGCATAGGGTCCGGCCTGACCCTTGAGGGAGCAAAGCATGGCCTTCGCGCCTTGGCCGGGCTCGGTGCCACGGATTTCGGCGACGCGCGCCGACTGGCCCTCGGCATCGTGCATCATCACCCGGTAGGAGGCTGAGCGGGCATCGAGTAGTGCCACGAGGCGATCGAACATGGGATGCATGTAGTTTTCCTCTGGTTTACAGGAACAGGTCGTAGGACAGTTTGCTGATCAGAATCACCAGCAACACCAGGAAGAGAGCCCGGACAAAGGGCACGCCTTTATGAACCGCCAGCCAGGTGCCGGTGAGCGCGCCCAGGATGTTGAATGCCGCCATGGGGATTGCGATCAGGTAGAGCACGTTACCCGTCGGAATGAAGAACATCAGTGCCGCTACGTTGGTCGCGATGTTCACCAGCTTGGCCGATGCCGAGGCATGGAGAAAGTCGAAGGCGAAGCAGCGGATAAACAGGAAGATCAGGAAGCTGCCAGTGCCGGGACCGAACAGACCATCGTAGAAACCGATGGCACCGCCGATGACGATCGCCAGCAGTTTTTCCTTGGTACCGATGCGCATGGGTTTGTGCAGGGCGCCGAAATCCTTTTTCCAGAAGGTGTAGATCGCCATCAGTACAATCAACACCAGCACCGCCGGCCGGATCATCGACTGGGGTACGAACGACACCGTGGCGGCTCCGAAGAAGGCCATGACAAAAGCCGCGCAGGCGGCGGGGATCACAAGCCCCCAGTCGATCACCACCTTGCGCACGAAGGACCGGGCCGCGAATGCGGTGCCGCAGGCGGCCGCGACCTTATTGGTACCCAGCAGCGCCGCCGGTTGAGCGGTGGGTAGCACGTTGAACAGCGCGGGAATCTGGATCAGTCCGCCGCCGCCCACCGCCGCATCGATCAGGCCGGCGGCGAAGGCGAACACGCATAGGATGACAATATCGACCATGAATCAGGCTCTGACTATATAGGGTTGATGAGGGTTCAGCGGCACCACGCGTGCCGGATCATTGACCCCGAAGACGCGCAACATCCAGCGATCACGGCCGTCGTAGCGGGGTGTAAAACCATCTCGGGCATGCAGGGTTTGCTGGTTCTTGAAGATCAGCATGTCGCCTGGTTGCAGCAATATGTGGTGCACGACATCGGAATGATTGGCGGCGGCGGCGAACAGTTGGAGGGCAAACTGCGCATTGGCGCAGGTCGTTTCGACACTCGCTTTGTTGTAGCGGCAATACAGGCCATCGGTTGCGCTTCTGTACAGCAAGGGGACGTTTTCCAGCACATTCCCCTGTTTGCCGAAGGAGGCCGGCCGGCGAACGGTGAATTTCGGCCGTGACAATTCTTCTTCGACCCAGGTCGGCAGAATGGCCAGCACCTCGTCAATGGCGACGATGCGCGTCGGTACGTCGAGCTCGCAGCGCAGGCCGGTCAGGGACAGGTACTCCGGACAGGCCGACAACTGCGAGACGGGTTCGCAGGTCAAAGGCAGGTGAGGGTTGTCGACATGCATGTCCAGATCCGCGCGCGAGCCATAGGAGCTCTTTTCGGTCTCTCGCTTTTGCTTGGGCGAAACGTGACGGAACACGGTGTCGCTGCTTTCACCCTCGTACGCCAGTGGACGGGTTTGCAGCGTTTGCAGCACGGACAAAATAGCCCCGGCCAGCGTCGACAGGTTCTCGATACCCGGCTCCAGGTCATAGGGCGTGGCGGGCAGTTGCGGGTCCAGCGGCAACCCCCTGACGATCATCGCCACTTCACGGGACTTTGGAAAATTGCGTAGCTGCTGGATTTTCTCGGTGCACAGGACACTTTCCAGCAACTGCCCCAGGACCGGCATGTGGCAGATACCCGAGGCGCTATCGGTCACGTCCAGCGATGCCAGACCGGCCTGAAGTGTGCGTTGTTCTTCGAGCGACAGATGAATTTGCGGTATCTCCCGTCGAATCGACGTCACTGATTTTTTTTCCAGCCATTCATGAATGACTTCATCAACACAAGCTGCGACTTTCCCGATTTCTTTATCCAGCTTCGACACGTCCTTGCGCTCCTGTTTGCCCAATCCTTGTGGGTTAAACGAGAAGGTTAACGGAAGGGACTTTTTTGTGTTGCAATGCCGCGTTGTGAAAAATGCAATGAGGTGGAGAGTGGCATTGAATATGTTGGGGGAACTTGAAGCCTTCGCGACCGTGGCTCGCAAGCGCAG
Organism: Pseudomonas sp. FW305-7; assembly: GCF_058786735.1. Taxonomy (NCBI): domain Bacteria; kingdom Pseudomonadati; phylum Pseudomonadota; class Gammaproteobacteria; order Pseudomonadales; family Pseudomonadaceae; genus Pseudomonas; species Pseudomonas sp. FW305-7. Next base: position 224,045 of record NZ_JBYSZA010000004.1, on the reverse strand, counting down.
CTTCGTCGCCGCGGCACGGACTCTGGGGCGCTCCCCCAGCGCACTGACCCGCGCCGTTCAAGCCCTGGAGGAAAGTGTGGGGCTCAAGTTGTTCAATCGCTCGTCCAATGCCGTGAGCTTGACCGAAGCGGGTGAATGCTTATTGCACCACGCGTACAAAATGCTCGATCTGCAACGTGAGGTGGATGAAGACCTCTCCGGTCTCAGCGGTCTGGCCTCCGGCTGGATCCGTTTTTCCGCCCCCGAGATTCTCGGAAACGGGGTATTGCCCCGGTTGATCGCGCAGTACTGTGAGCGTTATCCAGACGTAAACATCGATGTGATTTTCACCGATGAGATCATCGACCCGGCCAAGAGCAAGCTGGACTTCTCGATTCGCGGCGCGTTTCCACAATCCAGCGAATTGATCGGCTTTGCGCTCTGGAGTTACTCACGTTATCTGTATGCCAGCCCCGGCTACCTGGCGCGCCACGGCATACCCGACTCCATCGAGGCACTGGACTCGCATTCGCTGATCCTGCATACCGCGCCACGGATTCTCAAGGAGTGGAATTTTCGCAGTGAGCAGCAGGCCATCAGCTTTCGGGTTCATCCAAAATTTCGTTTCAGCTCCGGTCTGGCGGTATTCCAGGCAGCCCTGGCAGGTGTCGGGATCGCCCGCTTGGCGGACTGGATGGCGGAGCCCGAAGTGGAGGCGGGGCGCCTTCTGCGGGTTTGTCCTGAGTACAAACTCACCTCCAGCAGCGGTGAGAGCCCACAGATGCACGCGGTATACCCGGCCGGAAATTTACCGCTGCGGGTGAAGGCATTGATGGAGATGATCCGTGGCTTGGGTGAAAGCCTCGAATGTAAACGCGGCTCAGCACTGATATGAGGTTAGGGGGCGTTCAGCCCTGTCCGCTCACTATCGAGAGCACCCTGGGTTTTGATGTTTACCGGACGACGTCATGAGTGCTTGGCCGATTGTGGCCTTTTACGAACGGCTGTAAGCCAGTCATAAAAAGGCTGCTTTCGACCCAAAGTGGATATTGCAGAGATGAAATCACGCTTGTTTAAAAGCAACCTTAATCGCCGCACCAGCTTGACCGGCGAGCAAAGCAATCTCAGAGTTGATGACAACCTCGTTCCAAGACAATTTGGTTGCGACGCACACTATTAAATACAGCTCACAGTAGCGCCCGCCGAGTTCGGTTTTGACCCAGGCAAGGGTGCCCCCTGAGGTAGCCATCGTGACTGGGATAGAGATATACCTGCTTCCGTCCGTCACTCGCATGCCGCCACGACGACATTCGAAGTGAACGGCCAATCGTTCGTAGGTCTCAATGTCAACGCCATGCACGACGACGAAATAGCTTAGGCAATCATCTTGGCTCACTGTAGTAATCATACTTTTACAGCCTATCTCAAAGACCAAATCGCTATTGGTGTCATAGCAGATAAATTCCGCTTTTGAACCACTTCTGCCAGTGCAGACCGGCTGTATTGGGCCGTTTTCTCCCCTCTCGCGACGGGCAGAAGGCGACCCAAAGCTGCCCTTCGTGAAGGACAGCTAATGGCCGGTTGAGTCCACAATCCGAAGCGGACATCGGCGGGACATTCCGATTAGCTGAATTGACGCTCATACAGGGTGACGTGCTGAGGAAACAGCTCGCCATAGAGCGGATGTGGAATGCCGAAAATGTTCACTTCGATGCACGGTGGCGCGAGCTCTTCGGAGTAATCCAAGATGGCCAGACCCGCACATGGAATGACCAGACCCGCTTCGGTCTGAACAGAAAGATCCAGAACGGTCTGGTCGTGATGGTTCGTGGAGCACTGGTTCTGGATAGCTGCGTACCCATCGGCAGGTTCGAATTGGCCGAAAGCAACGCCCATCGGGGGATCTCCGTAATCGAGCGCCGAGTAGCCCACCAAAACCAATCCGCTATAAATTGAGAATCGCATCTTGAGATTGCCTGTTTGTGTCATGCATTAGACCCAAGCGCGGTATATCACTTGGCTGGTCCTTAAGCGAGGGTGAAGCAGTTGGGCGACCGCTTTTGGCCGATTGCTGCCTGTCATGACTGACCGAAATCCAATCCTCACGGCAGACAGCCCGGCCACTGGTTTCACGTGTCAGCTTGTTGAGCAGCCCAGTGCTTCATCTCTTCTGCAATGAAGTGATTCACCAGGTCGCTGTACATTTTCTCGATTGCATCCGGATTCAGTCCCTCCGCCTCTGCCCACTCGCGTCGAGTGACCAGCATGGCTTTGAACCGCTCTGGCGCACGAACTGAAGTCGCCGAGGTCTTGAACTTCGAGGCCGCGAGTACGTAGTGAAAGCGCTTGCCCAACAGCTGAATGACAGCCTGATCAAGGGCATCGATCTCGCGCCGGATTTCTTCCATGCCTGCACACGCTTCTGGCTGCAAATGATTGATGACTTCCATGTAGGGGGAACTCCGTTTGTTGAAAAAAAATATTGGGACTTCATCGTCCTGTTCCGACCGTTAGCAGTACTTCGTGAATAGCTGCTCCATATGTGCTGAAACTGGCCCGCCCTCGATTTCGCACCTGTTCAACCCTTTCCAGACCCACTAAATCTCTTTGTGGCGTCATCCCGCAATGATGTTAAACGCGGTAGCTGCCAACACCTCCCCATTAACCATCACTCTCACCCCATGCCCCCCAACAAAATGCTTGCGCGTCGTAAAATCCTTAATCACCTGGCGCCGTCCCACCACCACACTCCCAAACCCCGCCAATACCACCGTCTTCAACTTAAATACCTTGGCCGAAACCCCGCCATTCGCCTTCACATAGTCAATCGCATAATCAATCACCAGCCGCTGCTCTTCCGCCACCGTCGACTTCAACACAAATGACAACGTAATCGCTTCCCCCAGCCTCACCACCGCCGGCTCAACTTTCACATCAAGCAACTCGACCTCAGGCTTCCGCCCAGCCCCAATCACCGTCAACGCCCGCAAATCCCCCTGTTTAATCAAACTCCGCAGCGCATGTTTCGCGATCCACGCCGTGTGTTTGTTCTCCAGCGACCAACCTTCAATCGTGTCCAGTACCCACTCCGGATGCACCTTCGTCACGTCATTCAAATGATTCGCCACGGATTTGCGTACGTACAAACTTTCATCCGCCTTCAACCGATCCAGTATCCCTGCCGCCAATTGCGGATCAGCCTGCACCGGCTCCAAGCGGAACGACCACGGCAGGCGAGGGCGGCTGCCTTCGCTGGCGAGTCTTCGGACGTGGTGGTTTTCGTCTAGGGTCCAGTCGTGCATCAGTTCCAGCGAGCGTTCGAGGTCGCTGCGCAGGAAGTGGCGGATGGCGAATTCGGAGGAGCCGAAGGTGGTGAAGTACTTCAGGGCTTGCATCGAGGTGTCGAAGGCGTGGGCGCCGTAGCTGGCGACGTAGTGCGGCAGGCACATGCTGACGAATCCGCTGTTGAGCCTTGGCGCGAGTTCGCGCAGCACGTCGAGGGAATCTTCGTAGTCCAGCGGCAGCACGGCGTGCAGGCTTTCGCTGACGCGGGCCATGCGTTGCATCACGGATAAATCAGCGAGGCCTTCATTGGCGTGTTTGAGAAATGCCTTGGCCTTGAACGCCGGGTACACGGCGCTCATTTCTGTGGCGATGTGTTGCAGGCGTTCGGCGTTGAAGATTTCCTTGAGCGCGGGTGCGGCGGTTTCGGTCGCGCTCATGGTCAGGTCATCGGTGTGCTGACGAACGCTTCAAGCGTTTCGGCGTAGGCAGTGTATTGGGCGATACGCGGGTAGCGCGCCACATCGATCTGATCGGGAACGACGAGGTCGGTAAAGCTCCAGGCGACGGCGAGGCTGATGCCGGCCTGGGTCAGGGTGCCGTCGGTGGGCAGGCCGGTCTTTTCCAGTTCATGTTCGAGTGCGGTGAACGCGGCGGCGAGTTGGCCTTCGACGCGTTCGACCCACGGCTGATACTGGATGTCGGCCGGGCGCAGGTTGCGTTCGTAATACAGTTGCACGGCTTTTTCGCAAGCGGCGAGGCTGAGGCCGATCAGGCGCAGGGCGTGCGCGCGCTGGCTCAGCTCTTTGGGCAGGAGGCTTTTGCCGGAGGCGGCTTCGAGGTAGTCGAGGATGAGCGTCGAGTCCATGAGGACGACGCCGTCGTCGAGGATCAGCGTCGGCACCTTGACCACCGGGTTGATCTGCTGGAATTGCTCGAAGTGGCGGAACACCGAGACCGACTCGTGTTCGAGGTCGATCCCCAGGCGTTTGGCGGAGATCGCCACGCGGCGCACGTATGGGGAGTCCAGCATGCCGATCAGTTTCATGACGCGTTCCTTCAAGTCGAACCGGGGGAAGGCATAACCTAGCCGAGCTTGAAGGAATTGTCAGTCCTCGAATCCAACCTGTTCGTGAATCTCGTCCACCTTCAGCTCCAGCCGATACGCGACGGCGATAAACAACGCCTGACATAAACACAACGTCGCGCTCAACGAGCGGAAGGCGAACGAGCTGCCTTCGTTGACCAGCAGCACGGTGTTGGCGCGTTTCGCCAGCGGCGAGAGGTTGCTGTCGGTGAGGATCAGGGTTTTCGCCTGATGGTGTTGGGCGATGCGCAGGCAGTGTTGGGTTTCCTTGGCGTACGGGGTGAAGCTGATCGCGATGACGAGGTCGTTGGCGCGCACGCTGCGCATCTGTTCGCGGTAGCTGCCGCCGAGGCCGGAGACCAGGTGGATGCGTTTGTTGGTGTGTTGCAGGTTGTAGACGAGGTAGTCGGCGACCGCGAAGGAGCGGCGCACGCCGACCACGTAGATGTTGTCGGCGTTGACCACTAGATCGACGGCTTTTTCAAACGCCGCGTCGTCGAGTTCCTGGCCCAGGCGTTCGATGCCGGAGAGGGTGGCATCGACGCATTCACGGGCGAGGTCGCCGGCGCTGGCCTTCTGCGACTTGTTGGCGATCATGCTGCGGATGCGTTGCTGGTAGTTCTGCACCGGCGTGGCTTTGTGCGTGTAGGCCTCGCGGAACAGCGCCTGCATTTCGCTGAAACCGCTGAAACCGAAGCGCTGCGAGAAGCGCACGATGGCCGACGGGTGCACTTCGCACTCGCGGGCGATGTCGCTGATGCGGTCGACCATGATCCGGTCGCTCTGCTGGCTCATGTAGCTGGCGATGCGTTTGAGCTGGCGCGGCAGGGCTTCGTATTCTTCGGTGATCAGCTGCAGCAGACGCTCGGCATTGATCGGGGGGCTGGCGAGGTCGCTGTCGGTGGGGCGCTCGTCGGTAGCCGGCTGATCGGTGCGGGACATAAAAAATCCTTCTGGCTTGTTCTTATAGGCCTGGGGTGATGCGCGGCAGGCCATGACAATAGGTTGGCTGTGCGCAGTCTACAGGGTAGGCCCTAATAAAATCTTGGCTTGCACGGTTGGCGGTCGATGCTGAATCGATGCACCGCGTCTGGAGCGCCCGTACGAAAGTGTATTGGAAAAAATATTCCACGTAAAAAATAATTAGAATAAATATTGATTATTGCTGGCGGAGCGTTTTAGTCTGCGTCCACTCAATGTGTTTTCTTCGACGTATCGACGAAAACCACGGCTGATAAAAATAACAGGAGCCAGCATGGGCCAGACTCGTTTTGCCAGTGGGCGTCAATTGGATCTGATTTGCCTCGGGCGCCTTGGCGTCGACCTCTATGCGCAGCAGGTCGGGGCGCGGCTTGAGGACGTTTCCAGCTTCGCCAAATACCTCGGCGGCTCGTCGGCCAACATTGCCTTCGGCACAGCGCGGTTGGGCTTGAAGTCGGCGATGTTGAGCAGGGTCGGCGACGATCATATGGGGCGTTTTCTGGTCGAGTCGCTGGCTCGCGAAGGTTGTGATGTCAGCGCGATCAAGGTCGATTCCGAGCGCCTGACTGCGATGGTCCTGCTCGGTCTCAAGGACCGCGAAACCTTTCCCCTGGTGTTCTACCGCGAGAACTGCGCCGACATGGCGTTGCGCGCCGAGGACATCAACGAGGCGTTTATTGCTTCCAGCAAGGCGCTGCTGATCACCGGCACGCATTTCTCCACCGAGTCCGTCTACAAGGCGAGCATTCAGGCGCTGGATTACGCCGAAAAACATAACGTCAGACGTGTGCTCGATATCGACTATCGCCCGGTGCTCTGGGGACTGGCCGGCAAGGCCGATGGCGAGACGCGGTTTGTCGCTGACCGCAATGTCAGCCAGCACGTGCAGTCGATCCTGCCGCGTTTCGATCTGATCGTCGGCACTGAAGAAGAGTTTTTGATTGCCGGTGGCGCTGAGGATCTGCTCACCGCGCTGCGCAATGTGCGGCGCTTGAGCAACGCGACGCTGGTGGTGAAGCTCGGGCCGCAGGGTTGCACGGTGATTCACGGGGTGATTCCGGTGCGGCTTGAGGATGGCGCGATCTATCCCGGCGTGCGCGTCGAAGTGCTGAATGTGCTCGGCGCTGGTGATGCCTTTATGTCGGGGTTTCTCAGTGGCTGGATCGAGGACGCCACGGATGAGCGTTGCTGCCAGTTGGCCAATGCCTGCGGCGGGCTGGTGGTGTCGCGCCATGCTTGCGCCCCGGCGATGCCGACCCGCGCCGAACTCGACTATCTGTTCAACAGCCCGGTGCCGATCACCCGGCCGGATCGGGACGAGACGTTGCAGCGCTTGCATCAGGTCAGCGTGCCGCGCAAACAGTGGAAACCGCTGTTCATTTTTGCCTTCGATCATCGCTGGCAGTTGGTCGAGCTGGCGCAGAAGGGTGGGCGCGATCTCGCCAGCATCAGCGCTTTGAAGCAACTGTTCATACAAGCGGTGGAGCGCGTTGAAGCTGATCTGCGCGAGCAGGGTGTCGAGGCGGATGTCGGGTTGCTGGCGGATCAGCGTTTCGGTCAGGACTCGCTCAACAGCGCCACCGGTCGCGGCTGGTGGGTGGCGCGGCCGGTCGAAGTGCAGAACTCGCGGCCACTGGCGTTCGAACATGGGCGTTCGATTGGCAGCAATCTGATTGCCTGGCCACAGGAGCAAATCATCAAGTGCCTGGTGCAATTTCATCCTGATGACGAGCCGATGTTGCGGCTGGAGCAGGAGGCGCAGCTCAAGGGTTTGTACCAGGCCTCGCAGGTCAGCGGGCATGAATTGCTGCTGGAGGTTGTGCCGCCGAAGGATCTGCCGTCGGCCCATCCGGACGTGCTCTATCGCGCCTTGAAGCGCCTGTACAACCTCGGCATCTACCCGGCGTGGTGGAAGATCGAAGCGCAGAGCGCCGAAGAATGGCAGCAACTGGATGCACTGATTGAAGAGCGCGATCCGTATTGCCGTGGCGTGGTGCTGCTGGGGCTGAATGCGCCGGCAGCGGCGTTGGCCGAGGGCTTTCAGCAGGCCAGCGGCAGCCGCACGTGCCGAGGGTTTGCGGTGGGGCGGACGATTTTTCAGGAGCCGAGCCGGGCGTGGATGGCCGGCGAGATCGATGATGAATCGCTGATCCGCCAGGTGCAGGGCACGTTTGTCGAACTGATCGAAGCCTGGCGCAAGGCGCGTG
>NZ_JBYSZA010000004.1:0-216412 GCF_058786735.1 Pseudomonas sp. FW305-7 | reverse complement strand
TTTACGGTCGTATTCAATGGTTATGTAAGAACAATAAAAGGTGCAGCCATGCCCGCAATCCGAATTGGCATCAACCCGGGGAGATCGATGATGAATCGCTGATCCGCCAGGTGCAGGGCACGTTTGTCGAACTGATCGAAGCCTGGCGCAAGGCGCGTGGCTAAGCATTCACACCGAACGTGTGGGAGCTGGCTTGCCAGCGATGACGGCGGCACATTCAGCATCGAAGGTGACTGACGAAACGCCATCGCTGGCAAGCCAGCTCCCACAGGGTTTACGGTCGTATTCAATGGTTATGTAAGAACAATAAAAGGTGCAGCCATGCCCGCAATCCGAATTGGCATCAACCCGATTTCCTGGAGCAACGACGATCTGCCGTCCCTCGGTGGCGAGACGCCGTTGAGCACGGCCCTGAGTGAGGGCAAGGAAATCGGTTACGCAGGTTTTGAGCTCAACGGTAAATTTCCCAAGGATGCCAAAGGCGTCGGTGACGTGCTGCGGCCTTACGATCTGGCGCTGGTGTCGGGCTGGTATTCGAGCCGACTGGCAACACGTTCGGTGGCCGAGGAAATCGACGCCATCGCCAGCCATGTCGAGCTGCTGGCGCAGAACGGTGCCACCGTTCTGGTGTACGGCGAGGTCGCCGATTCGATTCAGGGTCAACGTATTCCGTTGGTCGAGCGGCCACGTTTTCATAGCGAACAGGCGTGGCAGGCCTACGCCGACAAACTCACTGAACTGGCGCGCTTCACCCTGTCCCGAGGCGTGCGTCTGGCGTATCACCACCACATGGGCGCCTACGTCGAGTCGCCGTCAGACATCGATAAACTCATGGCCCTGACCGGCAGCGAAGTCGGCTTGCTGTTCGATTCCGGCCATTGCTACATGGGCGGTGGCGAGCCGCTGCAAGTCCTGAAAAAACACCTCGAACGCATCTGCCACGTGCATTTCAAGGACGTGCGCAAACCGGTGGTGCAACTGGCGCGCAATAATCTGTGGAGCTTCCCGGATTGCATCATCAACGGCACGTTCACCGTGCCCGGCGATGGCGACATTGATTTTGCCGCGCTCCTGGACGTACTGGTGGCCGCCGATTACCACGGCTGGCTGGTGGTAGAGGCCGAGCAGGACCCGGCAGTGGCGCCCAGTTACCTCTACGCAAAAAAGGGCTACGACACCTTGCGCGCCCTGCTCAACGAAAGGGGTTTGTGATGAGCCTTCTAGTCAAGAGCCAGGCCCATGGCCGCACCATGGTCGAGCTGGAACAGGGACGTCTTCAGTACGTCGGGTTCGCCGCCTATCGACTGAGCCTCGGCGAAAGCCTGCCCGTGACAGCCGGCGATCAGGAGTTGTGCCTGGTGCTGCTCAGCGGCCGGGTCAGCATCAGTGGCGAGGCGCCGGGGCTGGGCGCATTCGAGTGGGACAATCTAGGCGACCGGCAATCGGTGTTCGAAGACAAATCACCGTTCGCTGCGTACCTGCCGCCCGGCAGTCAGGCGCGGGTGACTGCGTTGAGTGACGCACAAATCGCCGTCTGCGCCGCGCCCGGGTCGCTCAGCGCCAACCTCGGGCCACGGCTGATCCGCCCGGAGTCGATGAAACGCAGCGTCCGTGGCAAAGGCGCCAACACCCGTTACGTCTGCGACATTCTGCCGGACAGCGAACCGGCGCATTCGCTGCTGGTTGTGGAAGTGCGCACGCCGTCAGGGCATTCGTCGAGCTACCCGCCGCACAAGCACGACACCGATGACCTGCCGCACCAGAGCTTTCTCGAGGAAACCTATTACCACCAGATCAACCCGCCGCAGGGTTTCGTGTTCCAGCGCGTGTACACCGATGACCGCAGCATCGATCAGGCCATGGCCGTGGAAAACAGCGATCTGGTGGTGGTGCCCAAGGGTTATCACCCGGTCAGCGTGCCGTTCGGCTACGAGTCTTATTACCTGAATGTCATGGCCGGGCCGAAACGTGTCTGGCAGTTCCATAACGACCCGCAGCACAGCTGGCTGCTGGATCTCTGACTTCCTACGTTTGAACGGAGCGCGACAACAATGAGCAATGCCCCGGTAATCGGCCACTACATCGATGGTCAGGTGCAGGACAGCGGCGAGCGGTTCAGCAAGGTGTTCAACCCGGCCACCGGCGCGGTGCAGGCGCAAGTGGTGCTGGCCAGCGTCAAAACTGTGGAAGAGGCTGTCGCGTCCGCGCTGAAGGCCTTCCCGGCGTGGTCCGAGCAATCGTCCCTGCGTCGTTCGCGGGTGATGTTCAAGTTCAAGGAGTTGCTCGACCGGCATCACAACGAACTGGCTGAAATCATCACCCGCGAGCACGGCAAAGTGCTGTCCGATGCCAAGGGCGAGGTCACTCGCGGCATCGAAATCGTCGAGTACGCCTGTGGCGCGCCGAATCTGCTCAAGACCGACTTCAGCGACAACATCGGCGGTGGCATCGACAACTGGAATCTGCGCCAGCCGCTGGGTGTTTGCGCGGGTGTTACGCCGTTCAACTTCCCGGTGATGGTGCCGCTGTGGATGATCCCGCTGGCGCTGGTCACCGGTAACTGTTTCATCCTCAAGCCTTCGGAGCGTGATCCGTCGGCGAGTTTGCTGATGGCGCGTCTGCTCACTGAGGCCGGCCTGCCGGACGGCGTGTTCAACGTGGTGCAGGGCGATAAGACGGCCGTGGATGCGCTGTTGCAGCACCCGGGCATCGAGGCGATTTCCTTTGTCGGCTCGACGCCGATTGCCGAGTACATCCATCAGCAAGCCACTGCACGCGGCAAGCGTGTACAGGCGCTGGGCGGGGCGAAGAATCACATGATCGTCATGCCTGATGCCGATCTCGATCAGGCCGCCGATGCCTTGATCGGCGCGGCTTACGGCTCGGCCGGCGAGCGTTGCATGGCGATTTCGATTGCTGTCGCGGTGGGCGATGTCGGTGATCGTTTGATCGCCAAACTGCTGCCGCGTATCGATCAGCTCAAGGTCGGTAACGGTATGCAGGGCGACAGCGAAATGGGCCCGTTGGTGACGGCTGAGCACAAGGCCAAGGTTGAGGGCTTTATCAGCGAAGGTGTGGCCCAGGGCGCGCAGTTGTTGGTGGATGGCCGGGGTTTCACAGTGCCGGGGGCCGAGGGTGGTTTCTTCGTGGGTGCGACCCTGTTTGATCAGGTCAGCAGCGAAATGAGCATCTATCAGCAAGAGATTTTCGGCCCGGTGCTGGGCATCGTCCGCGTGCCGGACTTCGCCAGTGCCGTGGCATTGATCAACGCCCATGAGTTCGGCAACGGCGTTTCCTGCTTTACCAGCGATGGCGGCATCGCCCGCGCATTTGCCCGCACCATCAAGGTCGGCATGGTCGGTATCAACGTGCCGATTCCGGTGCCGATGGCCTGGCACTCGTTCGGAGGCTGGAAGCGCTCGTTGTTCGGCGATCACCACGCTTACGGTGAAGAGGGCGTGCGTTTCTACAGCCGCTACAAAAGCGTGATGCAACGCTGGCCCGACAGCATCGCCAAAGGCCCCGAATTCAGCATGCCGACTGCCAAATAAATCGTCTGCGCGGAGAACAACAAGAATGACTCAGCCCCTGCGTTTTGCCCTTAACCGGATGGTCGCGCCACGGCTTTCCCTGCCTGCGTTCATTGATCTGGCGGTGAGCCTCAAGGCCGATGCCATCGAGATCCGCAATGACCTCAAAGGCGTGGAAATCGAGGACGGCACGGCCGCGCAAACCGTTCGCCAATTGTGTGCGGCGAAAGGCATCAGCGTGCTGTCGATCAACGCGCTGTATCCGTTCGATGTGTGGAATGACGAGCGTCGAGCCCAAGCCACAAAACTCGCCGTGTATGCCCGGGAGTGTGGGGCGCAGGGTTTGGTCATGTGCCCGCTGAACGATAGCGGCGACATGCGCACTCAAGCGCAACGCGCCGTTGGCCTGCGCACGGCGTTGAGCGAACTCGCGCCGATCCTGCGTGAGCACGGCATTCTCGGCTTCATCGAGCCGCTGGGGTTTGAGGAGTGTTCGCTGCGGCGCAAGCGTACGGCGGTGGATGCGATCCAGGCGGTTGGTGGGCTGGATGTGTTTCGGCTGGTGCATGACACCTTTCACCATCACCTCGCCAGTGAGCACGAGTTTTTCCCCGAGCTGACCGGGTTGGTACATATCTCCGGCGTCGAGGATGCCGAGGCGCCGCTGGCGAGCATTCGTGATGGCCATCGGGTGTTGGTGGGCGAGGGCGACATTCTCGGTAACGCGGCGCAGATCGACACGCTGTTGAGCACCGGTTACACCGGCTTTCTATCGTTCGAACCGTTCGCTGACAGCGTTCACGGTTTGCCGGATATCGAACAAGCCATCAACGCCAGCATGGCCCACCTACAAAAATCCCTGACCTGATACGGCTCTTGCAGGGGAATGGGATTTACCTTTGGAAAAGGTGCAAGCATGACCACAACAAGACTGACCATGGCCCAGGCCCTGGTGAAATTTCTCGATAACCAGTACATCGAAGTCGATGGCGTGCAGAGCAAGTTCGTCGCCGGGATCTTCACGATTTTCGGTCACGGTAATGTGCTCGGCCTCGGTCAGGCGCTGGAGCAGGACAGCGGCGACCTGATCGTCCATCAGGGCCGTAACGAGCAGGGCATGGCCCACGCCGCCATCGGTTTCGCCAAACAGCATCTGCGCCGCAAGATCTACGCCTGTACCTCGTCGGTGGGCCCGGGCGCAGCGAACATGATTACCGCTGCGGCCACCGCCACCGCCAATCGCATCCCGTTGCTGTTGTTGCCCGGCGACGTCTACGCCAGTCGCCAGCCGGACCCGGTGCTGCAACAGATCGAGCAGTTCCATGATTTGAGCATCAGCACCAACGATGCCTTCAAAGCCGTGAGCAAATACTGGGACCGGATCAACCGCCCCGAGCAGTTGATGACCGCCGCGATCCACGCCATGCGCGTACTGACCGATCCCGCCGAAACCGGTGCGGTGACTCTGGCGCTGCCGCAGGACGTGCAGGCCGAGGCTTACGATTACCCGGATTACTTCCTGCAAAAACGCGTGCACCGGATCGAACGGCGACCGGCCACCGAAGCCATGCTCGGCGATGCGTTGGCGCTGATCAAAGGCAAGCGCAAGCCGTTGCTGATCTGTGGCGGCGGCGTGAAGTATTCCGGGGCCAACGCCGCGTTGCAGGCGTTCGCCGAGCGCTTCGGCATTCCGTTCGCCGAAACCCAGGCGGGCAAAAGCGCGGTGCTTTCCAGCCATCCGCTGAACCTCGGCGGCATCGGCGAAACCGGCTGTCTGGCAGCGAACCTGCTGGCACCCGAGGCGGATCTGATCATTGGTGTCGGCACCCGCTACAGCGATTTCACTACCGCGTCGAAATCCTTGTTCAAACACCCGGATGTGCAGTTTCTCAACCTCAACATCAGCCCGTGCGATGCGCTGAAACTCGACGGCGTGCAACTGCTGGCCGACGCGAAAAGCGCTTTGCAGGCCTTGAGCGAAATTCTCGGTGACTACCGCGCCGAGTGGGGCGATCAGCCGCGTGAGGCCAAGGCACAGCTTCACGCCGAGGTTGAGCGGATTTATCAGGCCGAATACCAGACTGAGGATTTCGTCCCGGAAATCAACGACCACATGGACCCCGCCGTACTGCGCGAATTCATCGAGCTGACCGGCTCGTGCCTGACCCAGAGCCGCGTGCTGGGTGTACTCAACGAAACCCTGGCCGATGACGCGGTGATCGTCGCCGCCGCCGGCAGCCTGCCCGGTGACTTGCAGCGCAGTTGGCGCAGCAAGGGGGTCAACACTTACCACGTCGAGTACGGCTATTCGTGCATGGGTTATGAGGTCAACGCGGCGCTGGGCGTGAAGCTCGCCGAGCCGGACCGCGAGGTCTATGCGCTGGTCGGCGACGGCTCTTACATGATGCTGCACTCGGAGCTGGCGACCTCGATTCAGGAGCGCCGCAAGATCAACGTGGTGCTGCTGGACAACATGACGTTCGGCTGCATCAACAACCTGCAGATGGAACACGGCATGGACAGCTTCGGCACCGAATTCCGTTTCCGCAACCCCGAGACCGGCAAGCTCGACGGCGGCTTTGTCCCGGTGGATTTCGCCATGAGCGCGGCGGCCTACGGCTGCAAGACCTACAAGGTGAACACGGTTGAAGCGTTGCAGGCAGCGCTGGCCGATGCGCGTTTGCAGACGGTATCGACGCTGATCGATATCAAGGTTCTGCCCAAGACGATGATCCACAAATACCTGTCGTGGTGGCGGGTCGGGGTGGCGCAGGTGTCCACCAGTGCGCGCACCGATGCGGTGGCGAAAACCCTAAATGAACGGTTGGCCAAGGCCCGCCAGTACTGATTGTCCTGAACCCGAAATGGAGAATGTTCATGTCTTTGAAGCTTGGCGTTATCGGTACCGGGGCCATCGGCCAGGATCACATCCGTCGTTGCAGCCAGACTTTGCTTAATAGCCAGGTCGTCGCTGTCACCGACATCAACTTGCAGCAAGCGGCCAGGGTTGTTGCCGATCTGAAGCTGACTGCCGAGGTTTACCCGGACGGTCACGCGTTGATCAAGGCGCCAGAAGTCGAGGCCATCCTCGTCACCTCCTGGGGTCCGAGCCACGAAGAGTTTGTGCTGGCAGCGATTGCCGCCGGCAAACCGGTGTTCTGCGAGAAACCGCTGGCGGTGACTGCCGACGGTTGCCGCAAGATCGTCGAAGCAGAAGTCGCCCACGGCAAGCGTCTGGTGCAGGTGGGTTTCATGCGTCCTTACGATGAAGGTTATCGCGCGCTCAAAGCGGTGATCGACAGCGGTCAGATCGGTGAGCCGTTGATGCTGCACTGCGCGCATCGCAACCCGAGTGTGGGCGAAAACTACAAGACCGACATGGCAATCACCGACACGCTGATCCATGAGCTGGATGTGCTGCGCTGGTTGCTTGATGACGATTACGTGTCGGTACAAGTGGTGTTCCCGCGCAAGTCGAGCAAGGCGTTGGCGCATTTGAAAGATCCGCAGATCGTCCTGCTGGAAACCGCCAAGGGCACGCGCATCGATGTCGAGGTTTTCGTCAATTGCCAGTACGGCTACGACATTCAGTGCGAAGTGGTGGGGGAGACCGGCATCGCCAGACTGCCGGAGCCGCAACAGGTGCAAATGCGCAGCGGCGCCAAGCTGTCGAACGCGATTCTGATGGACTGGAAGGACCGCTTCATCGGCGCCTATGACGTCGAGTTGCAGGCGTTCATCGATGGCGTGCGCGCCGGTCAGGTGGGGGGACCCTCGGCATGGGACGGCTTCGCCGCCGCCGTCGCGGCAGATGCATGCATCGAAGCTCAGAACAGTGGCCAGATAGTAAAAGTCAGCCTCCCTGACCGGCCACGCTTTTACGGTTGATTTTGAGATCACCCCCTCACCTCAACCCTCTCCCCGAGGAGAGGGGGCTGATCTCCTTGTCTTTGAGATATTCATTCAACCTGGACTTTCAGGTCGCTGCTCCTCCGGAGAAACACCCGGTCGGCTTCCTCTCACTCCGGGAGGCTGGGATGAGGGGGGCGCCAAGTACAATCAGGAGAAAAAGATGCGCATCGCACTGGATCCCTACATGTACCGCCATCTGCCCTTGGGCAAGATGGTCGACAAGGTCGCCGAGCTCGGTTACGAACACATCGAACTCTCGCCTCGCGAAGACTTTCTGCCGTTCTACAAAGCCCCGCGCGTCGATAAGGCGCGGATCAGGGAGTTTCGCAAAGCCTTGAGCGACACCGGGGTCAAACTCTCTTCCTTATTACCGATGTACCACTGGGCCGCCGCCGATGAAGGCTTGCGTGTTGCCGCCGTGCGCAACTGGAAGCGGGCGATCCAGATTGCCGTGGAAATGGACTGCGAGCTGGTCAACACCGAATTTACCGGGCAGTCGGACAACCCGCTGGTGTGTGAGAACCAGTTCATGCGCTCGATGGACGAGTTGATCCCCGAGTTCGAGCGCGAAGGCATCCAGCTTGATATTCAGGCCCACCCGTATGACTTCTGCGAGCGCAATAACGAGTCAGTGGACATCATTCGCGGACTCGATCGCGACTGGATCAACTACCTCTACGCCGCACCGCACACGTTTTTCTACGACGACGGCGTCGGCGATATTGCCTCGATGCTCAAGTATGCCGGCTCGAAACTCAGCCACCTGATCATCGCCGACACCTACAACCACAAGGCCTCGTCGGGGTTGCGCTACATCGTCAACCCGCCGGGTGTTACCGCGACCGTGCATCAGCATCTGGACATCGGGCAGGGCGAGGTCGACTGGCAAGCGTTTTTCAGCACCTTGCGCGAGATCAAGTTCGACGGCATTGCCACGGTCTCGGTGTTCGCCTGGGAAGACCGACCGGATGAATCCAACCGGATGATGCTCGAACGGGTGAAAAGCGAACTCTGCCGCTGACTCAGTGCGCAATACCCGTGGGAGCGAGCTTGCTCGCGAAGGCGGCAGTACAGTCAGCATCGATGTCGCCTGAAACATCGCTATCGCGAGCAGGCTCGCTCCCACAAAGGCCGCGGTGACACAGTGAGCGGCTCACAGAACAATAAGAAGGAGTCGAATCATGCGTATCGGACTTGTCGGTTACGGCCACGGCGGCCGGTTTTTTCATGCGCCGCTGCTCAGCAGTCTGCCCGGTGCCACATTCGCTGGCGTGGTGACTCGCTCCCCGGAGCGCCGACAATTGCTGGCCGCTGAACACCCCGGCGTAGCCGCGTTCGACAGCATCGGCCAACTGGTCGAGGCCGGCGTCGATGTGTTGGTGATTTCCACGCCACTGAAGGGCCGTCCGGCGCTGGTGCTCGATGGCCTCGAACACGGGGTGATGGTTGTCAGTGACAAGCCGTTCGCCGCCGATGCGCAACAGGCGCAAACCCTGATCACCATGGCCGAGCGCCAGGGTGTGCGGCTCAGCGTTTATCAGAATCGCCGCTGGGATTCGGACTTCCTGACCGTGCGTAAACTCATCGAGTCAGGCGCTCTGGGGCAGGTCACGCGCTTCGAATCGCGGGTTGAGCGCTACTCGCCGCAGTCAGTGAACAACAGCAGCGGCGGTGGTTTTCTGCGCGATCTGGGCAGCCATCTGGTGGATCAGGCGTTGTTGCTGTTCGGCCCGGTCAGGCAGGTGTATGCCGAGCTTGATTACCAGGACCAAGACCAGGCCTGCGATAACGGTTTTTTTGTCTCCCTGACCCACGTCAACGGGGTGGTCTCCCACCTCGGCGGCAGTTGCCTGCAAAGTTCGCCCGGCCCGCGCTTTCGCGTCACGGGAACGCTGGGTTGTTACAGCGTTGATGGCCTCGACGGACAAGAGGCTCAAGCGCTGGCCGGGCTCTCGCCAAAATCTGCCGGTGAACGCTGGGGTGTCGAAGAGCATCGGCGCTGGGGCTGGTTTGAACACGCTGGCGAACGCGAGCGCGTGCCGTCGGAGCGGGGTTGCTGGCAGCAGTTCTATCTACAGCTACAAACCGCGTTACAGACTGGCGGCCCATTGCCGGTCGAGCCCCGTGATGCACTGGCGAGCACTCGTGTTCTGGATGCTGCGCGGCAAAGTTTCGAGCAACGTCAGGTGGTCGAACTGAGCCCGTTTGCGGGCCATGGAATGGATTTGGAATAAAATTCTAAAATGAGTTGATATAGAAAATAAATTCCAATAGAGTCAATTTTGCCTACAGAAATCGTCACGACTGATCCATAAAACCAACAAGAATGTGGAGAAAGACAGTTCATGAAGACCCATCTGCGTTTTGCCTCGCTGGCCCTGTCCTTGATGTTTGTCAGCGGCGCTGCCCTTGCCGATATGAAGATCGGCGTCAGCATGTCCCAGTTCGATGACACCTGGCTGACTTACCTGCGCGAATCCATGGACAAGAAAGCCAAGTCCTACCCCGATGGTGTGCAGCTGCAATTCGAAGACGCCCGCAGCGACGTGGTCAAGCAGTTGAGCCAGGTTGAAAGCTTCATCAGCCAGAAGGTCGACGCCATCGTGGTCAATCCGGTGGATACCGCCGCCACCCGAAAAATCACCGAAGCCGCGGTAAAAGCCGGAATCCCGCTGGTCTACGTCAACCGTCGCCCTGATGATCTCAAGCTGCCAAAAGGTGTGGTCACGGTCGCGTCCAACGACCTGGAGGCCGGCGAAATGCAGATGCAGTACCTGGCCGAAAAACTCGGCGGCAAAGGCGAAATCGTGATTCTGCTCGGTGACCTCGCCAACAACTCCACCACCAATCGCACCAAGGGCGTCAAAGAGGTGCTGGCCAAGTACCCGAACATCAAGATCGAACAGGAACAGACCGGCATCTGGCTGCGGGATAAAGGCATGACCCTGGTCAATGACTGGCTGACCCAGGGCCGCAAGTTCGACGCGGTGGTTTCCAACAATGACGAAATGGCGATTGGTGCCGCCATGGCGCTGCAACAGGCCGGTGTCGAGAAGGGCAGTGTGTTGATTGCGGGTGTCGACGGCACGCCGGACGGCTTGAACGCGATCAAGAAAGGCAACATGGCGGTGTCAGTGTTTCAAGACGCCAAAGGTCAGGCAGACGGCTCGATTGACACTGCAGTGAAGATGGCCAAAAACGAGACGGTGGAGCAGAACGTCTGGGTACCCTATCGCCTGATCACGCCGGAAAACGTCGACACTTTCAAATAGTGCCTCGGTTCAATAACAACAATAATCCTGCAGGGTTGCTGCTGCGACCTTGCTGACGGAGTACCTGAACATGTTCGCTTCAGCGACCGCTTCGAGCACCTCGTTGGTGGATATCCAGCCAACTGCAACACCTGTCGATGAGCCGTACCTGCTGGAGATCACCAACATCAGCAAGGGTTTTCCCGGTGTGGTGGCTTTGTCCGATGTGCAACTGCGAGTACGTCCGGGGTCCGTACTGGCCCTGATGGGCGAGAACGGCGCGGGTAAATCGACGCTGATGAAAATCATCGCCGGCATCTACCAGCCCGATGCTGGCGAGTTGCGCTTGCGCGGCAAACCGGTGGTCTTCGAAACACCGTTGGCGGCACTTCAGGCGGGGATCGCGATGATCCACCAGGAACTCAACCTGATGCCGCACATGAGCATCGCCGAAAACATCTGGATCGGCCGCGAGCAGCTCAACGGCCTGCACATGATCGACCACCGCGCCATGCACCGCTGCACCGCGCAACTGCTGGAGCGCTTGCGCATCAACCTCGATCCCGAGGAGCAGGTCGGCAACCTGAGCATCGCCGAACGGCAAATGGTCGAGATAGCCAAAGCGGTGTCCTACGACTCCGACATTCTGATCATGGACGAGCCGACCTCGGCCATCACCGAAAAGGAAGTCGCGCACCTGTTTTCGATCATTGCCGACCTCAAGCGCCAGGGCAAAGGCATCATCTACATCACGCACAAAATGAACGAAGTGTTTGCCATTGCCGATGAAGTGGCAGTGTTTCGCGACGGCGCCTACATCGGCCTGCAACGGGCCGACAGCATGGACGGTGATAGCCTGATTTCGATGATGGTCGGGCGCGAACTGAGCCAGTTGTTCCCGGTGCGCGAAAAGCCGATCGGCGACCTGCTGATGTCGGTCCGCGATCTAAAACTCGACGGCGTATTCCAGGGCGTCTCGTTCGACCTGCATGCCGGGGAGATTCTCGGCATCGCCGGGCTGATGGGCTCGGGCCGCACCAACGTTGCCGAAACCATTTTCGGCATAACGCCCAGCGACAGCGGCGAGATCCGTCTGGATGGCGAGGTGGTGCGCATTACCGATCCGCACATGGCCATCGACAAGGGGTTCGCGCTGTTGACCGAGGATCGCAAGCTCAGCGGTCTGTTCCCGTGCCTGTCGGTGCTGGAAAACATGGAAATGGCGGTGCTGCCGCATTACGCCGGCCACGGCTTTATCCAGCAAAAGGCCTTGCGTGCTCTGTGTGAAGACATGTGCAAGAAGCTACGGGTGAAAACCCCGTCGCTGGAGCAGTGCATCGACACCTTGTCTGGCGGCAACCAGCAGAAAGCCTTGCTCGCCCGCTGGCTGATGACCAATCCACGGATCTTGATTCTCGACGAGCCGACTCGCGGCATCGATGTCGGCGCCAAGGCCGAGATCTATCGGCTGATCTCCTTGCTAGCCAGCGAAGGCATGGCGGTGATCATGATTTCCTCGGAACTGCCGGAAGTGCTGGGCATGAGCGACCGGGTGATGGTCATGCACGAGGGCGATCTGATGGGCACCCTCGGCCGGGACGAAGCCACCCAGGAACGCGTCATGCAACTGGCCTCGGGCATGGCCCAGGTCCATTGACAGCTTACGGTCTCTGTGGCGAGGGAGCTTGCTCCCGCTGGGCAGCGAAGCGGTCCTCCAGCATGGGCTTGCTGCGCAATCGCGGGAGCAAGCTCCCTCGCCACACGAAAGCAGCTTGCATCCAAAGGTATGTATTCGATACCGGGTTTTATTTGAAGGGTGAGTGGTTATGAACGCGATACTGGAAAACAAGCCTGCAACGGCACCGACCAAGAGCCGTCGGCGCTTTCCAACCGAACTGAGCATTTTTCTGGTGCTGATCGGTATCGGTCTGGTCTTCGAAGTGTTTGGCTGGATCGTTCGCGACCAGAGCTTCCTGATGAACTCCCAGCGTCTGGTGCTGATGATCCTGCAAGTGTCGATCATTGGCCTGCTGGCCATCGGCGTGACTCAAGTGATCATCACCACGGGGATCGACTTGTCATCCGGGTCGGTGCTGGCGCTGTCAGCCATGATTGCGGCGAGTCTGGCGCAGACGTCGGATTTCGCCCGCGCAGTGTTTCCGTCGCTGACTGACTTGCCGGTGTGGATTCCGGTGATAGCCGGGCTCGGGGTCGGGCTGCTGGCTGGGGCGATCAACGGCAGCATCATCGCCATCACCGGCATTCCACCGTTCATCGCCACGCTCGGCATGATGGTTTCGGCGCGCGGTCTGGCGCGTTACTACACCGAAGGCCAACCGGTCAGCATGCTCTCGGACTCCTACACCGCGATCGGTCATGGGGCGATGCCGGTGATCATCTTCCTGGTGGTGGCGGTGATCTTTCACATCGCGTTGCGCTACACCAAGTACGGCAAGTACACCTACGCCATCGGCGGCAACATGCAGGCGGCGCGGACCTCGGGGATCAACGTCAAACGCCATTTGGTGATCGTCTACAGCATCGCCGGTCTGCTGGCGGGGCTGGCTGGCGTAGTCGCGTCAGCCCGGGCGGCGACGGGGCAGGCCGGGATGGGCATGTCCTACGAGCTCGACGCGATTGCTGCTGCGGTGATCGGCGGTACCAGTCTGGCCGGCGGCGTCGGGCGCATTACCGGGACGGTAATCGGCGCGCTGATTCTCGGGGTGATGGCCAGCGGGTTCACCTTCGTCGGCGTCGATGCCTATATTCAGGACATCATCAAAGGCTTGATCATTGTGGTGGCGGTGGTCATCGACCAGTACCGTAACAAGCGCAAACTCAAGCGCTGAGCGCCGAATAATCGCGAAAATGCGCCACACCCGATCGGTGTGGCGTAGCCGTTTGTCTTCTATATACAGCCGCTCGACTGAATTTCTTGCTATAAACGCACTCCGATAACCGCCGTGAAGCCTGTATCAGAGCAGTTTCCGGGCTTTGTCGGACAAATTTGCTGGATTTCCAGTTGCTGAGGCCTCAAGTCGGCCTTAGACTGCCGCCCCTCGTAAATTGAGTGCCGGGTGGCGTTTGCCATAAACGATGCCTTTCCGTCGACCGGACACGGTTCGCCGGAACGCTCCCTAATTCGCCTTAATGCACGTTTTTTTATAGAGATATCAATGACAAAGGACAAGTTGCTGGCCATGCCGGCAGATGACTACATGAATTCCGAGCAACACGCTTTCTTCAGCGAGCTGTTGCAGAACATGAAAGTCGAAACCCATGAGCGCATTGAGCAAAACCGTATCGCCATCGAAAGCCTGGACACCCCGGCTGACCCGGCGGACGCGGCTTCGGTTGAAGAAGAGCGCACTTGGCTGGTCAACGCGATCGATCGCGACCAGCGCATGCTGCCGCAACTGGAACAAGCCCTCGAGCGCATCAAGGAAGACAGCTTTGGCTGGTGCGACGACAGCGGCGAGCCTATTGGCTTGAAACGTCTGCTGATCAGCCCGACCACCAAGTACTGCATCGAAGCTCAAGAGCGTCACGAGCAAATCGACAAGCACCAGCGTCAGGCCTGATTCCTGAGGCGACCCATGAAAGTGGGTCACCCCGAAAAGATCGCAGCCTTCGGCAGCTCCTAAACAGAGCTGGCGGGGCTGCGATCTTTGTTTTTGCTTGTCTGCGATATTCCCCGCCGTTCCATTGACCTGCCACAGGCCCCACGACTAACGGACCATAGATAATGGCGTTGTAGTGGCGTTTAATGCAGCCACAACAATGAGAACAAGCGTGGGGTGTTGATATGACGAGAGATGGATCTCTGGTTGGGGCGCTGCCTGCACCAGTGCTTTTGCCGAAAAACCGCTGGATCGCACCGACCCTGCAAAGCATCGCCCTGATGCTGTTGTTGGCCGGCATGACGCTGGGTGAGTGGTCGCTTTACGTTGGCATGCCGTTGGCGGTGCTGATTGTCTGGCTGCCGCGACTGCGCTCCCGGACCCTCCCCGATGTACAGCCTGCCGACAATGGCAGCGCCATTTCCGAACTGACCCGAGACCTTTCTTACACCACCAGCCATAACGCCTTGTCGGCGGCCGGGGTGGCGTTTTCGGTCAAGGAGCTGGCGAGCAAACTTGAATCGCAACTCGATGCTGCGGCGCGAATCGTCAGCAATGCCGAAGTGATGATCGCCACGGAACAGGCGACTTCGCAGCTCAGCCGCGAAGCAC
This sequence comes from Pseudomonas sp. FW305-7, assembly GCF_058786735.1. Classification (NCBI taxonomy): domain Bacteria; kingdom Pseudomonadati; phylum Pseudomonadota; class Gammaproteobacteria; order Pseudomonadales; family Pseudomonadaceae; genus Pseudomonas; species Pseudomonas sp. FW305-7. The sequence goes on along the minus strand of NZ_JBYSZA010000004.1, from coordinate 201,487 downwards.
TTGAGGCTGCCAGCGAGGCACATCACAGCAGTGCGGCGGGACGTACCGAACTGGGTGACTCAATTACGCGTATGCATCAGCTCAGTCAGCGCGCCAATGCCAGCCGTGAATTGATCGAGGCCTTGAGCCTGCGCAGCGACGACATTCAGCGGGTGACGCTGGTGATTCAGTCGATTGCCAGCCAGACCAATCTGTTGGCGTTGAACGCAGCGATCGAAGCGGCGCGGGCCGGTGAGCATGGGCGGGGCTTTGCGGTGGTGGCGGATGAGGTGCGCGGGTTGGCGGCACGCACGGCGTCGGCAACCGGCGAAGTCGGCGAGATGGTCGCCGACATCCAGCAACGCACGGCGCAGGTGGTGGAGCAGATCCGTGAGCTGTCCAGCGATCTGCAAACGGGCGTCGAACAGGTCGAGCACACCGGTCAGCATCTGGAGAACATCGCGCGTCTGGCCGCCGGGGTGGAAAGTCAGGTCGGCGAGATCGCCCGTGGCGCGGAGACCAATCGCGAGCAACTCGACAGCCTGTTTAAAGCCATTGAGCAGATGCGCAGCGATTTGGCGATCAGCGATCAACAGACCCGTCGACTCGCCGAAGCGGCGGTGCAGATGGAAGGGCAGGCGGAAACCATCAGCGAACGTCTGGCTGAAGTCGGTCTGGATGACTATCACCAGCGCATTTATGACCTGGCGCGAGAAGGCGCGAGCCAGATCGCGGCGCGGTTTGAGGCGGATGTCGAGCAAGGGCGGATCAGCCTCGAGGATCTGTTCGATCGTCAGTATCAGGCGATCCCGAAAACGCAGCCGGCGAAGTATCAGACACGGTTCGACCGATACACCGATCAGGTTCTGCCGGCGATTCAAGAACCGTTGCTGCCGCGCCACGAGGGGCTGGTGTTTGCCATTGCCTGCACGCAGCAGGGTTATGTGCCGACGCACAATCAGGCGTTCAGCCAGCCGTTGACCGGTGATGCCCAGGTCGATGCGGTCAACAATCGCACCAAGCGCAAGTTTGCCGACCGCACCGGGATTCGCTGTGGCAGCCATCAACAACCAGTGCTGTTGCAGACCTATACGCGTGATACCGGCGAGCTGATGCATGACTTGTCGGTGCCGATCATGATCAAGGGCCGACATTGGGGTGGATTGCGTCTGGGCTATAAACCGGAAGGTCCGCGCTGAGCGATTGTTACGGTTGATGCAATGAATCTGTGCAGGGCCGTTGCTGTTTCCTCCTTGGGGAAATCATTAACATGCCGACTTAGTTAGGTGGCTAATGATTTTGGAGGTCAGCATGCAATGCAGAGTTGATGTCGCCGTGATGATCGGCAGTGGCGTGCCCGCCGGTTTGCGCGCAATGGGGCAAAGCGTCTGCTGGGTGGTGTTGCTCAATGGTGAGCGGCGCGGCACCGCGTTTGCCAGTCGCGATGAGGCCGAGGAGTGCAGGGCTGCGTGGCTCGCGCAGTTGCAGGCTGAGCCTGGGGACAGCCTGCACTGATCAGGGTTACTTGCCGTCGTGTATGCGTACGTTCAGTTCATCGAAGACTATTGCCCTGTCGTCGTCCTTGCCAATCCACTCTTCAAGCGTTTGCTTTTGCGATTCTGACCAGAAGGGGGCATCGACCAGTTTGGTGTCGGCATCCAGTGGATGGGCTTCAATGAAGTCGTCGATATCTGCGCTTTCTGAAGGCAAACCCAACTGATCGAACAGTGTTTTCAAGTTGTAAGCTTCCAGATCCATCATGTGCTCCTTTCTGAAATGCGCCGGTATGGCGCAGTCAATCACTCTTTATCTGAGGCAGCTGCTGGCCAGGAGTTCGATTTGCATTTCGAGTGAGCGAGCCAGCGCACACGCCTCGTTGTGATCTTCGCGGAAACCTCTTACGCGTCCGGTCGATTTTTCCTTTATGTGGTAAAAGGCATTGCCCGCCGGCACCACTTGAAAGCGTGGGGCCTGAGCGTTTTCGCCGGGGTGCTGCAGATCGTTCATATCGGTCACATGCAGGATCAGAGGCGATTTGAGTCGGGCGTCAGCGGACATGGCGAAGTGAGTCAGGGTGCACATGTGAAGTCCTTTTCATCAGTTGGCCGATAATTACAGGCCGTTTCGGGTAGTCGTGAAGAGCATCGCTGCTCTAGAATCGCCAGTACCTGTTGACGACAGGGCTTATCTAAAGCAATTTTTCGCGAGCGATATGTCGGAAAAGTGCTTTTTTTCGTGCGAATTTTCCCTAAAGTTCGTAGTCAGCTTTCTCTGTCAGCCGTTAAGGATTTTTCCTTCGAGCTTTGGCGACATCGGGTGGCGTTTCGCGAGTGACAATCCCGTAGTCTTGCAAACCTCGCGTTGAACGAGTTCGCTGCTCGGTTCGGGTTTTTATTTGAGTATTTCGCAGTTCCATCGGCCTGGCCGTTTTTTTGCCGTGCGCGTTTTCCGTGTGCGGTTTTTTCAGATCTGGGGATGTTTCTTTGGCAGTCAGTAATCTCGATATGCATGCTTTGTTCGTGTTGGGTGATTTGCGTGCAAAGCTGGTCAAGTTGTTCCAATCGCGTTTTGTTTACATCACCGAGCAAAACGCCGAAGGCATCTATGTCGCTGAAATCGACACCGAAAATGCTTTGGTGGTGGATGACAAGCCGGGGCTCAAGCTCAAGGTCGGCGATCATTTCAGCGCCTCGGTCTTGCCCAGCCGCGAAGGCGGCAAGATGGACATCCGTTTTCGCGAAATCAAACTGACGGTCTATGGAATTGGCGATTACGCCTTCGTCGAGACCGCTGATGGCCATGCGATCCTGTTCAAGGAAGGTCATAGCGTGGTGACCGTGTTTGCCGCCCATCAGCAATTGCAGGAAGGCCTGACCAAAACTCTGAAAGCAGTCACCGCCAAAGCCGCGAAGTGGCGCAAGGGCGAGCTGGTGACGTTCAAGGCCAGTGAGTGATCGGTGGTTTGAGCCGCGCCGATTTCCATTCGCAGAACCTCGACAGCGCGCGTGAGGACGCCAGGCGGTTGTTCGCGGCGAAGGCCGAATTGCGAGGCGCGTGGCTGGGTTGGGTGGCGTCGCAGATCTACGCGCTGCGTCCAGCGGAATACGCCAGCATGGTCAGACGCGAGTTGCAGAGCTTGCAGGAAAATTCTGATTCGTAACCTCGTCCGGGCCCAGGCCCTGAAAAAGCAGGAACCTCGTCTACAGTCAGTTGACTGAGTATTCAGAGGCTTGCGGTCTTCTCTCAGGCCATCCTGCCATTGCTGTGAACAGCACGAGGTGCAATGCATGAACGGATTTCGACGGTTACTGGCCGCCAGCGTGGCCACATTCGCTTTGCTGGGTTCGGCGCAATCGGCCGTGGCGGCACAAGCGCCGATCCATTTTGCCGACCTGAACTGGGAAAGCGGCAGCCTGATCACCGATGTCCTGCGGATCATTGTCGAGAAGGGCTACGGATTGCCCACCGACACCTTGCCCGGCACCACCATCACCCTAGAGACCGCGCTGGCCAACAATGACATTCAGGTCATCGGCGAAGAGTGGGCGGGGCGCAGTCCGGTGTGGGTCAAGGCCGAGGCCGAGGGCAAGGTTGTCAGCCTGGGCGATACGGTCAAAGGCGCCACCGAAGGCTGGTGGGTGCCGGAATACGTGATCAAGGGCGACCCGGCCAAAGGCATCAAGCCGCTGGCGCCGGACTTGCGCAGTGTCACTGACCTGAAAAAATACAAGGACGTGTTCAAGGACCCGGAAAGCCCGAGCAAGGGACGTTTCCTCAACAGTCCGATTGGCTGGACGTCGGAAGTGGTCAACAAACAGAAGCTGACGGCTTACGGGTTGCAGGACGACTTCACCAATTTCCGCAGTGGCTCGGGTGCGGCGCTGGACGCCGAGATCAGTTCTTCGATTCGTCGGGGTAAACCGGTGCTGTTTTACTACTGGTCGCCGACGCCGCTGCTGGGCAAGTTCAAACTGGTGCAGCTGGAAGAACCACCATTTGATGCCGAGGCGTGGAAGACCCTGACCGACGCCGATAATCCCAATCCGAAACCGACGCGCTCGTTGGCGTCGAAGCTGTCGATTGGCGTGTCTACGCCGTTTCAGAAGCAGTATCCGCAGATTGCCGAGTTCTTCAGCAAGGTCGATTTCCCGATCGAACCGCTGAACAAGGCATTGGCGGAGATGAGCGAGAAACACACGGCACCGCGGCAAGCGGCGGAGGCGTTCATGAAGGCGCATCCGGAAGTGTGGCAGGCGTGGTTGCCGAAGGATGTGGCGGACAAGGTTTCAGTTGAGCTGAAATAGAGGTCGTTGCGGCTGGACTCATCGCGGGCAAGCCCGCTCCCACAGGTTTTATTGTCGGGCACAAAGTGCATGTACGACACTAAACACTGTGGGAGCGGGCTTGCCCGCGATGCTTTTAGAACCGGGTTTGTACCGCCAGTTCGAAGGTACGCGGTGTGCCCAGGTAATACGCCGGCGACACATGCGCGAATTCGGCATACACCTCATTGGTCAAATTGCGCACGCGGCCGGTGACGGTGGTGTGCGAATCAACCTTGTAGCTGAGGAAGCTGCCAAACAACGTGTAAGACGGCACGGTCATGGTGTTGGCGCTGTCGGCGTACACCGAGGCCACGTAACGCGCATCGACCCCGCCTTGCCACTGCGGCGAAAAATCATAGGTCAGCCACAGATTGCCGACCCGATCCGGAACGTTGGTCGGCGTGTTGCCCTTGCGCGACACCACCACGCCAGCGGCATTCTTTTCAGTGAAGTCATCGTACTGCGCGTCGACCCAGGCGAAGTTGCCCTCGGCGAGCAGTTTGTCGGTGATCCGCAACGAACTGGCAATCTCGATGCCTTTTGACGTCTGCTGGCCGACCGGAATGCTGCTGGTCGGGTCCAGCGGATCGGTAACGGCGAAGTCCTTTCGTTCGATGGTGTAGGCCGCCACCGTGGCCGAGCCGCGTCCGTTCAGATAGTCGAACTTGCTGCCAATTTCCCATTGTTTGCCGGTCGAGACGTCGAAGTCCTGCGTGCCGTTAGGTTGCTCCGCCGCAGTGCTGTACTGCACGTAGACATTGGCCGACGGGATGAACTGATAGGTCAAACCGGCACGACCGGTCAGCGGTTCCCAGCTACGTTTGAGATGCTTGGGATTGGTCGCGGTGACGGTGCGGTGGTTGGTCACGTCGAGGTCGATATCGTCATAACGCAGGCCGGTGAGCAGCGACAGTTTGTCGGTCAGCGCCAGGCGGTTTTCCACAAACAGTGCTTTGGTGGTGACCTCGTTGGTCTTGTCGCTGATCAGCTTGGGATTGGTGCCGGGAATGTCGTAGAAATGCCCGGGCCGATAGCTGTTCGGGTCCACCGTGCTCGCGCCTTTGATGTTGAGCGGCGAGTTGGTGGTCTGATTGACCTTGTACTCGAAGCCACCGGACCACGTCGTGTCCAGACCGAACAGCGTGTTGTCGTGACGCAACTCGAACTGGTTGCCGTTCTGTTCGCCTTGATGCCGCACCTGATAGGCCGTCGAGCGGTTCACCGCGGAATTGTCGGCGTTGTACTGGTAGGTTTCGAGGTTGCGGTAATCGCGCTGGCTGTCGAGGTGATACAGCGTGTTGCGCAGTGTGGTGCTGTCGTTGATCCGGTAGTCGATGATCGAGCGTACCCAGATCGTCCGCTGCTCGTAGCGACCGTCTTCGACGTTGTAGTTGTTGAAGCGATTGTGTTTATCGATCTTCAACTCGCCGGCCTTGGGGTTGAGCACGGGGGTGCCCCAGTACGGACTGTCTTCGTGTTCATCCTGATATTCCAGAGCCAGGGTGTGCGACAGGTTTGGCGTGAGGTCGCTGAGCAACGAGAACGCCACGCTCCAGGCATCGCGCTCCTGGCGGTCGATGTAGCCGTTGCTGGTGTTGTGACTGACGTCCAGTCGCGCGTAGTGCTGCACGTCGCTACCCGGGTCGGTCAACGCATGGTTGAGACCGAACGCGGTTTCGGTGGTGTCGTAGCTGCCGTAGCTGACCCGGCCTTCAACAGCTTGTTCATCGCGGCTCGCCAGTTTGGTCACGTAGTTCAACGAGCCGCCCACTGAACCTGCGCCGTTGATCAATGACGACGGGCCGCCGACCAGTTCGACCCGATCGTAAATCCACGCGTCCACCGGCCGTGCGAGGCCGCCGGATACGTTAATGCCGTTGAACATCTGGGTGATCTGGCTGCTGGTGAAACCGCGATAGGAGACGAAGCCGCCAAAGCCCGGCGGTGCGCTGGCGTTGACTCCGGGCAGGGTGTTGGCGGCGTCCTGGAAGTTCTGCGCGCCGTGGCGTTCGATGTCGTTGCGGTTGGCGATGGCGACCGTGGCGGGCGTGTCGCGCACGCTCAAGCCGAGGCGCGAGGCCATGCCGCTGGATTGGTCGAGGCTCAGGCCCGGCTCCGTGCCGGATTCGCCATCGATGGTGATGGGCGCCAGATCTACGGTGGATTGCGCCCAGACGTTAACGGAAAGGCAGCCGCACAGGCTCGCCAGCAGAGTGAGTTGTTTCATTGTTGAATCCTGAATGCTTGTCTAGGAATCAGCGCACAGGCAAACGCCGCGCATTGGCGCAGTGAGCTGAAAAATCAAAAAGGCAAAGACACTCAGGCGAGCGGCGGGGCGCGAGGGTTGGCAGAGGGCCAGGTGAAGCGAGCAGGGAGGTCGGCACTGAAGATAGGGGCCAGTGGCGGGCTGTGTTGCTCCGGCAGGATCGCCAGGGTCAGGCTGGAGTTGAACGCCGGGCCCATGCCGCCAGTCGAGCACAATGGGCAGCCAAATGCTTTGGACAGCGTCGGCAGTTTTTCTTCGGTGGGATTGCTGGTGAGCGGCGCTTGAGTCGCCGGATCGACCGTACAGAACTGACCACCGATACCGTTGAGCTGCATCCCGACCATTTGTCCGTGACCGATGCTGCAGGCGAACACGTTGAACAGGACGCAGCAGTAAAGCATCCAGGCCAGCAGTGAACGATCGGTACGGGAGAATTTCATGGGGCGGCACTTTACCGTACCGCTGATCGGTCGTGCACTTGAAAAAATTGCGACTAGGATGATTTGTTCAAATCCCTTTCAAGGATTTCAACCATGACCTTTGTGTTGGCTCAATGGCTGGTGACTGTTTTTGCGGTAATCGCCCTGGTGCATGTGTACTGGGCGCTGGGCGGGCAATGGGCGGCGGTGGCGGCAGTGCCACAAGTTCCGGTGGCAGGCTTGGTGCCGACAGTGCGACCGGCATTCAAACCGACGGGCTGGATCACGTTGGTGGTGGCTGCGGCTTTATTGGCGATTGCCGCGCTGGTGTGTCTGCGGGTCGGCTGGGGCGTGCCGGCGGTGCATCACAAGGCGTTGCAATGGCTGATCAGTGCGATCGCGCTATTGATGTTTGCCCGGGCGATTGGTGATTCGCATCTGGTGGGGTTTTTCAAGGAAGTGAAGGGTTCGCGGTTCGCCCGGCTGGATACCTGGGTGTATTCGCCATTGTGCGCGATGTTGGGGGCGGGGTTGTTGGCGGTGGCTTGGGTTTGAGGTCAGGTCGGATTTGTGTGGTTGCTGAACTGGCCTCATCGCGGGCAAGCCCGCTCCCACAGTGATTGTGGGTGTACACAAATACCGGACCCCACCTAAAACCCTGTGGGAGCTGGCTTGCCCGCGATGAGGCCAGCACCAACACCACAAGGATTCGGAATCAACTACCGCTTTCAGTGCGGCGGCTGCTGACTTCGGCCGGCACATCATCCCCGGCCATGCGCTTGCGGAACAACGCCGCCCGGGCCAGCAGCAAAGTGGTCACCGGCACGGTGATCGCCAGCAGGATCGGAATCAGCCACGCATGCACCACCGGCCCGGATTTCAGCGCCGAAAAGCAGATGATCGAGGCCAGCGCCACGCACCACGCGCCCAGCGTCGAAGCCAGTGCCGGCGGATGCATGCGCTGGAAATAGTCCTTCATCCGCAACAGTCCGGTCGCGCCGATCAGCGCAAACAAGCCGCTGAGCACCAGCAGGATCGCCACCGGAATCTCAACCCACAGAGACAGTTCCGCATTCATTCGATCACCTCGCCACGCAGCAGGAATTTCGCCAGGGCAAACGAGCCGACGAAGCCGAACAGCGCGATCAGCAGCGCCGCTTCAAAGTAAGTGTCACTGGAGTAACGAATGCCCAGGGTCAGCATCATCAGCATCGCCACGATGTACAGATAGTCCAGCGCGAGTACCCGATCCTGCGCCGACGGCCCTTTGAACAGGCGTACCAGCGTCAGCACCATGGCCAGCGAGAACAGGAACAGCGTCAGCAGAATCGCGTTCGACAGTAATGGGCTCATTCGAAAATCTCCATCAACGGCCGCTCGTAAGCACTCTTGAAGTGCTCGATGAATTGCGCCTCGTCATCCAGATCCCAGACGTGCAGCAAGAGAATGCTGCGATCCAGCGCCAGTTCCGACCACACTGTGCCGGGCACCACCGTGCAGATCATCGACAACGTGGCCAGGCCGTGGGCGTCGCGCAGGTCCAGCGGCACTTTCACGAAGCACGAGCGAGGCGGGCGGCGACCGGCGTTGAGCACGCCCCAGGCAACGATCAGGTTGGAAACCACAACATCGCGCCCGACGAGGAAGAACAGGCGCAGGATCGTCAGCGGTCGGCGGATGCGCACTTGTTTCGGACGCAGCTTGCGCATCATCAAAGGTGCGGCGAATCCCAGTATTGCGCCGAGCAGCAGGTTGCCCGGGCTGATCGACAGGTTCAGGGTCAACCACAACGCACATAGTGCAAGAGAGAGTAACGGTGCCGGAAACACGCGCTTCATGGCTGCACCTCCAGCACGGCTGCCTTGGCTTCCGGACTCGGCACAGCTCGGGTGCCGAGCACCGCCATCACGTATTGCTGCGGATTGTTCAGGGCATCGGCCGTGGCCTGGGTGTAGCGCAGCAACGGTTCAGCCTTGAAGGTCAGGGCGATACTCAAGCCCAGCAGCAGGAAAATCGGCGCGCATTCGAGTTTGCGCAGTAGCGGTGAAGGGCGCTCTTCTGGCGTCCAGAAGCGCTGGATGCCGAGGCGCGAGAACGCCATCAACGAGGCCAGCCCCGACAGGATCAGCAGCGCCAGCAAGGCCCACGCGGCATTGGAAATCGGTGCGCCGCTGCCCAATCCCAGCGGATTGAGCAGCGCGCCGATCAGGCTGAGCTTGCCGATAAACCCGGACAGCGGCGGCATGCCGATGATCAGCAGGGCGCAGGCGATAAAGCTCAGCCCGAGAAACGCCATGGTCCACGGGATGACCTGACCAACCACGGCTTTCTGTTCGTCGTCGAGGTTGATGCCTTTGGGCGGCTGCAGGGATTCCTGCGGTCGCGGCAGCAGCTCGCTTTCGTCTTCCAGCGGGATCTCGTTGGCCGAGCGCGAACGCTCGATCAACTCGGCCAGCAGGAACAGCGCGCTCAGGGCCAGGGTTGAGCTGACCAGATAGAACAGCGCCGCGCCGATCAGGTTCGGCTGGGCGAAGCCGACGGCCGAGAGCAGGATCCCCGCCGAGACCAGAATGCTCAGGCTGGCCATACGTTCCAGGCGTTGTGCGGCAAGAATCGCCAGCGCCGCGCAGGCCATGGTCGCCATGCCGCCGTAGATCAGCCAGTCACCGCCGAAGAACGCCGACGCCCCGGCTTGCCCGGAGAACAGCAGCGTCCACAGACGCAGCAGGGTGTAGATGCCGACCTTGGTCATGATCGCGAACATCGCCGCCACCGGGGCACTGGCCGAGGAGTAGGCCGGCACCAGCCAGAAGTTCAGCGGCCACATGCCAGCCTTGGCCAGGAACGCTACGGCGAGAATCCCCGCGCCGGCATGCAACAAGCCACGGTCGGCTTCCGGCACCAGCGGAATTTTCAGCGCCAGATCGGCCATGTTCAGGGTGCCGGTCACGCCGTAGATCAACGCCGCGCCGATCAGAAACAACGACGAGGCGAGCAAATTGATCGAGATGTAATGCAACCCCGACGACACCCGCGCGCGACCCGACCCATGCAGCAACAGGCCATAAGACGCGGCCAGCAGCACTTCGAAGAACACGAACAGGTTGAACAGGTCCGCCGTCAGGAACGCGCCGTACAGGCCCATCAACTGAATCTGGAACAGTGCGTGGAAACTCGAACCGGCGCCGTCCCAACGCGCCATGGCGAAGAGCAGGGCGCTGACGCCGATGATCCCGGTCAGCACCAGCATCAGCGCGGACAGGCGATCGACCACCAGCACAATGCCGAATGGCGCCTGCCAGTTGCCCGGCAGGTACACGCCGATCGAGCCGGGCACGCCAGTGGTCTGCGTCCATTGCAGCAGCATCACCGAAATGAACAGGCCGAGGAGGCTGGAGAACAGGTTGATTTTCGCCTTCAACGGCCGGTGCCGTTCGCCGAGCATCAGCATGATCGCGGCGGTCAGCAGCGGCAGCAGGATCGGTGCGGCGATCAGGTGAGTCATCGCCATCATTCCTTGGGCTCCCGGCCGTCGACGTGGTCAGTGCCGGTCAGGCCCCGCGAGGCGAGCAGCACCACCAGGAACAGAGCGGTCATGGCGAAGCTGATGACGATTGCGGTCAGTACCAATGCTTGTGGCAGCGGGTCGGTGTAGTGCAGCAAGTCTTGCGTCACGCCGTCCTTGATCACCGGCTCCTTGCCGATGAACAGGCTGCCCATGCTGAAGATGAACAAGTTGACTGCGTACGACAGCAGGCACAGACCCATGACCACCTGAAAGGTCCGTGGTCGCAGGATCAGCCAGACACCGGAAGCGGCGAGGACGCCGATGGCGATTGCGATGACTTCTTCCATCAGACGGCTCCTTTGCTGGCGACGGACTTGGGCAGCGATGCGGTCTTGTGACCCCGCACCGATTGGTGGGCAAGGGCGGTGAGGATCAGCAGCGTCGAACCGACCACTACGCCGTACACGCCAATATCAAAGAACAGCGCACTGGCGATATGGATGTCACCCAGCAGCGGCAGGGAGAAATGCCAGGTATGCGTGGTGAGGAACGGATACCCGACCACCATCGCGCCGAGCCCGGTAGCAGTGGCGAACAGCAACCCGGTGCCCATCCAGCGCAGCGGCCGCAGGCTCATTTGCGCCTCGACCCACTGTGTGCCGGCAACCATGTATTGCAGGATGAACGCCACCGACATCACCAGTCCGGCGACGAAACCGCCGCCCGGTTGATTGTGTCCACGCATGAACAGGTAGAACGACACCACCAGCGCAATCGGCAGCAGCAGGCGCACCAGCACCGCCGGCACCATCATGAAGCCGAGCGCGGTGTCGCTGGCCGAACGCGGGTTGACCAGATCGGTGACCACGTCCGGTGCCAGCAGGCGTTGCTGGGCTGGCAGTTGCAGGCTTTCTTTCGGTGGGCGGAAGCGGCGCAGCAGAGCGAACACAGTCAGCGCTACGGCAACGAGTACGGTGATTTCGCCGAGGGTATCGAAGCCGCGGAAATCCACCAGCATCACGTTGACCACGTTGCTGCCACCGCCCTCAGGCATGGCCCGGCTGAGGTAGAACGAGGAGATGTCGTTCGGCGTCTGCCGAGTGAGCATGGCGTAGGACAGCAGCGCCATGCCGCCGCCCACGGCAATCGACAGCAGCAAGTCGCGCAGGCGTCGAATACGCGCCTTGCGCAGGCTGCTTGGCAGTGGCGAGACTTCTTCGATGCGTCGCGGCAGCCAGCGCAGGCCCAGCAGGATCAGCACGGTGGTCACCACTTCGACCGCCAGTTGCGTCAGTGCCAGATCCGGTGCGGAGAACCAGACAAAGGTTACGCAGGTCATCAGGCCACAGACGCTGACCATGGTCAGGGCGGCGAGACGGTGATATTTGGCCTGCCATGCGGCGCCGAGGGCACAGGCAATCGCCAGCAGCCACAGGGTTACGAAGACGATGGAGCCCGGAATCTTCGGCCGGTCGCCCCAACTCAGGCTGCTGTGCAGCATCGGGATCAGGCCGGCGAGTACGGCAGCCAACACCATCAGGAACAGTTGCATTTGCAGGCGCCGGGTGCCGAGTCGACGTTCTACCCGACGGGCCATGCGCATCATCTCCACCAGACTGCGCTCGAACAGGCGCTTGCCGTTGAAGCGGCCTACCAGTGGCGGATATTTGAAGCGGCCCTGTCTGAACTGATTGCGTAGCAAGAGGTAGAGCACGATGCCGCCGGACATGGCGATCAGGCTCATGATCATCGGTGCGTTCAAACCGTGCCAGATCGCCAGGCTGTATTCCGGCAGGGGACCGCCGACAACCGGCAATGCTGCGGCGGCCAGTAATGGACCGACGATCTGTGCCGGGAAAATGCCCACCAACAGGCAGGTGAACACCAGCAATTCGACGGGGGCGCGCATCCAGCGCGGTGGTTCGTGCGGGGTGTGCGGCAGGTCGGTGGCCGGTGGACCGAAGAACACATCGACCGTGAAACGCAGCGAATAGGCGACGCTGAAGGTACCGGCGATGGTCGCGACAATCGGCAGCGCGGCTTCGACCCACGCGGTGGCGTTGATGAACACGGTCTCGGCGAAGAACATTTCTTTCGACAGGAAACCGTTGAGCAGCGGCACGCCCGCCATCGAGGCGCTGGCGACCATGGCCAGCGTCGCGGTGAACGGAATCAGCTTGATCAGACCGCTGAGCTTGCGGATATCCCGCGTGCCGCTCTCGTGGTCGATGATACCGGCGGCCATGAACAGCGAGGCCTTGAATGTCGCGTGGTTGAGGATGTGGAACACCGCCGCGACCGCTGCCAACGGACTGTTCAGACCCAGCAGCAAGGTGATCAAGCCAAGGTGGCTGATGGTCGAATAGGCCAGCAGACCCTTGAGGTCGTTCTGGAACATCGCGCAATACGCGCCGAGCAGCAGCGTACAGGCGCCGGCGCCGCTGACGATATAGAACCATTCTTCACTGCCGGACAGCGACGGCCACAGGCGTGCGAGCAGGAACACCCCGGCCTTGACCATGGTTGCCGAGTGCAGATAAGCCGAAACCGGGGTGGGCGCCGCCATGGCGTGCGGCAGCCAGAAATGGAAGGGAAACTGGGCGCTTTTGCTGAGTGCGCCGATAAGAATGAGAGGTAGCAGAATAGGGTAGAGGGCATGTGCGCGAATCTGATCGCCGGCGGCCAGGACCTTGTCCAGGTCATAGCTGCCGACGACATGGCCGAGGATCATGACCCCCGCCAGAAGGCATAAACCACCGGCCCCCGTGACCATCAACGCCATATAGGCACCGCGACGGGCGTCGGCGCGGTGATGCCAGTAGCCGATCAGCAGGAACGAGAAGAGGCTGGTCAACTCCCAGAAAAACACGATCTGGATAAGATTGCCGGAAATCACCAGCCCGAGCATGGCACCCATGAACGCCAGGAAAAACGCGAAGAAACGCGGCACCGGGTCATCCGGCGACATGTAATAGCGGGCATATAAAGAGACGAGGGTGCCGATGCCCAGCACCAGCATCGAGAACAGCCAGGCAAAGCCGTCCATGCGCAGGACGAAGTTCAGGCCGAGGCTGGGCAGCCACATGAACTCTTCGCGGATGACGCCGCCATGGGCGATTTGCGGGTACAACAGCGCGACCTGGACGGTGCCGATCAAAGCGACCAGACCTGCCAGCAGGGATTCTGTATTACGCGCGTTATGTGGCAGCACCGCTGCCAGACAGCTGCCAATGAATGGCAGAAGCAGTAGAACTATCAGGGACATAGGCTTCTAATCTGCGGAAGTTTGTAAAGCATCATACGTGCCAGCTCCCCGATCACCAAACGCCAGGATGTCTCAGAATCCTACAAAGTAGTCTGAAAATTTGTGTTTGGCATTATTTCAGGAGGGGGACGTCGTCTTTGAGGGCCCCATCGCGGGCAAGCCCGCTCCCACAGTATTTGCGTCGTGCACAAACCCTGTGGGAGCGGGCTTGCCCGCGATGACTTTCGTTCAGACGCTCAAGACGTTGCGGATCAGCGCTGGGTTTCCCGCTCCAGTTCAGCCTCTGCTTCAGCAACCTTACCCTTGGTCTTCAACTCACTGACAATCACCGCCGCCACAATCAACCCGGCCCCCACCAAAGCAATTGCCGGCAGCCGCTCTCCGGCGATCCGCCCGACAAACCCGGCCCACACCGGCTCACCGGCATAGATCAACGTGGCCCGGGTCGGCGAAACGCTCTTCTGCGCCCAGTTCATCGCCACCTGAATCGCTGCACTCGCCGCGCCCAGGCCCAAAGCGGTCACCAGCAGGGTCCAGGAGAAGTCCGCAATCACCTCACCCGTTGGCACCACCAGCAGAAATGACAACACCGACGTCGTTGCCAACTGCACCACCGTCACCCGGCGCACATCGACCTGGCCGGCGTAAGTGCTGATCAGAATGATCTCGGCAGCAATCGCGATGGCGCTGATCAATGTCGCAATTTCGCCGGGACTGAAGTTCAGCGAAGCCCCGGACGGCCCGGACAGCAGCATCAGCCCGGTAAACGCCAGCATGATGCCGATGCTCGGCATCAATCCCGGACGCCGCCCGAGCACCAGCCACTGCAGCAAGGGCACAAACGGCACATACAACGCGGTAATGAATGCCGACTGACTGCTCGGAATGGTCTGCAATCCGACCGTCTGCAAGCCGTAACCGAGCATGATTGCCACGCCGATGAAGGCGCCAGCCTTGAGTTCGAACAGGGTCAGTTCACGCAGATGGCGCCAGGAGAACAGCGCAACGATGCACGCTGCAGCGGCGAAGCGCAGGCCGACGAAGAACATCGGGCCACTGACGGTCATCGCGTGTTGAACCAGCAAAAACGTGCCGCCCCAGACCATGGTGATCAGCACCAGCACGCACTCGGCTTTGCTGAAACGGGAGAAACGGAGGGGAGTGTCGGGGCGATTCACTGACGTCATGTCCTTGCACGCTGGAGAAAGAGCGACGCACAATGCGCCAAATGTTGCGCAGTATACTGCCCAACCCCATCGAGTGAGCAATATAGTGCACAAAGATTCCAGCCAACGAGCCTCCGTTCTGCAACACGTCAGCCAGAATGTGCGGCGCTTGCGGCATGCTGCCGACATGAGCCAGACCGCGCTGGCGGAAAAGTCCGGGGTGAGCCGGCGCATGCTGGTGGCGATCGAGGCCGGCGAAAAGAATGTCAGCCTGACCACTCTCGACCGCGTTGCCGAAGCGCTCGACGTTGCTTTCAGTGATCTGATCCAGGCGCCCGATGCACGCGATCCGAGCCGCATCAATGAAGTGGCATGGGCCGGGAAGATTCCCGGCAGCAAAGCGGTGCTGCTGTCCAAAGCCACCGCCACCCGCGAGGTCGAGCAATGGGAGTGGTGCCTGCAACCGGGCGAGGTCTACCCCTCACAACCGGATGCCGACGGCTGGAGCGAGCAGATCTATGTGTTCGAAGGTTGCTTGACGCTGATGCTCGGCGACCAGCCGCAGCGCATCAACGCGGGCGAGTTTTTCATGTTTGCCAGCAATCAGCCGCATGCCTATCGCAATGATGGCAACGTGGCGGCGCGGTTCGTACGAAATGTGGTGATTTGAATGAGTCAGTGCGCAGACATCCTGATCATCGGCGGTGGCCTCAGTGGCGCGATGCTGGCGGTGCAATTGTTGCGTCTGCCCGGTCAGCGCAAGATTCTGATTATTGAGCCCCGTGCCGAACTGGGTCGCGGCGAAGCTTACAGCGCGGTCGAATTGGGCCACACGCTCAACGGCAATGCTGCACGCATGAGCGTTGATCCGGACAACCCGGATGATCTGACGCAATGGCTGACCGAACATATTGCTGCTGGAGGCTGGCCGCAGTCTTCCGAGCAGCAAGTGCCGGTCTGTGAACTGTTCCCGCCTCGGGGATTGTTCGGCGTCTACGTGCAGCAGCGCCTGGCTGAAGCGCGAGAGGTTGGCGAGCAATACGGTTCGACCGTCGAGCATATCTGTGCAGAAGTCATCGACCTGCAAACCGAAGCCGAATCGGTGCAAGTCACGTTGAATGATGGTCAGCACATTCGGGGCGCTTATGCGGTGCTTGCCACGGGCATGTTCCCCGCTGCACGTACGCCACAGAAAGAGTCCAGCGGCCTGAATGCCGCCGCACTCGACCCATGGGCTGTCGCGGCCATGCGCCAGCTCGATCCGCTATCGACCGTGCTGATCATAGGTTCCGGCCTGACCATGGTCGATGCCGTGGTCTCGCTGGAGCAGGCCGGCCATCGCGGGCCTATCGAGGTGTTTTCCCGTCACGGCTTGCTGCCCCATGTGCGCCGGCAACCGCCAGCCTGGGTGGATTTCCTCGCTGAAGATCACAGCATCCGCTCGCCGCGCCAGTTGTTACGCGAACTGCGCCGGCATTGCCGTGATGCTATCGCCCAAGGCATCGATTGGCAGGCGCCGCTGGACACGGTACGGGTGCACATCGCTCGATTGTGGAGTCAGGCAACTGACGTGCAGCGTCGACAATTCGTACGGCATGTGCGGCCGTGGTGGGAAAGCCATCACCATCGTTCGCCACCGTTGAGTGCGCAGTTGGTTGAGCGTTTGCTGGGAGAGGGACGGCTGCGGATTCATGCGGCTTCTTTCAAGGGGCTCGAGCCATGCGCGGAGGGCGGTGTGCATATTCGCATTCGGCGCCGGGGTGAAGCCGAAACCCGCGTGGTGCAGGGGGCGGCGTTGATCAACTCCAGCGGGATCGAATACGACTGGCGGCGTGTTGCCAGGCCGTTGCCACAGCAGTTACTGGCCCGTGGACTGGTGCAGCCGGGGCCGTTGGCGTTGGGGATTGCGGCTGCGATTGACGGTGCGGTGCTGGACGAAAACGGCCAGGTCGCGAATCGGTTGTTCGCCATGGGGCCGCCGTTGCGCGGGATGTGGTGGGAGAGTACGGCAGTGACGGATGTGGCGTTGCAGGCCAAGGCACTGGCGGCGCGGTTGGGCTCTGAGCAAGGTTGAGGGCTTCTGTTTACGGGCTGGGCCTCATCGCGGGCAAGCCCGCTCCCACAGGACTCTGGTTGTAAACACCATTTGTGCCACGCCACAGAACCTGTAGGAGTGAGCCTGCTCGCGATAGCGGTGGTTCAGTCGATATAAAAGGTGACTGATCTACCGCTATCGCGAGCAGGCTCGCTCCTACATTTGTAGCGTGGTAAGCGAAAGAGTTACGCCACGACTCGATAGCACGGCACATATGCCGCGCCGCCCGGCAGTTTCATCCGGTGCTGGGCGACGAAGGCTTTGAGCAGCGCATCCAGCGGTTGCATGATCGCCGCGTCACCACGGATCTGATAAGGCCCGTGCTCTTCGATCAGGCGAATGCCCTTGTCCTTGACGTTACCGGCAACGATCCCTGAGAACGCCCGACGCAGGTTGGCCGCCAGTTCGTGAGGTGGCTGGTCGCGGTGCAATTTGAGGTTGGCCATGTTTTCGTGGGTCGGATCGAACGGACGCTGGAAGCCCTCGTCGATCTTCAACAACCAGTTGAAGTGGAAAGCGTCGTTGCGTTCGCGGCGGAACTGCTTCACCGCTTTCAGGCCCTGAGTCATCTGGCGCGCCACTTCAGCCGGGTCGTCGATGATGATTTCGTAGTGCTGTTTGGCGGCTTCGCCAAGCGTGGCGATGACGAACGCGTCGAGTTGCTCCAGATACGGCGCGGCATGCTTCGGACCGGTCAGGATCACCGGGAACGGCAAGCCCTCGTTGTCCGGATGCATCAGGATGCCCAGCAGATATAGGAATTCTTCAGCGGTACCGGCGCCGCCCGGGAAGATGATGATGCCATGGCCCACTCGCACGAACGCTTCCAGACGCTTTTCGATGTCCGGCAGGATCACCAGTTCGTTGACGATCGGGTTTGGCGCTTCGGCGGCGATGATGCCCGGCTCGGTCAGACCGAGGTAGCGGCCGCCGTGAATGCGTTGTTTGGCGTGAGCGATGGTCGCGCCCTTCATCGGGCCCTTCATCACGCCGGGACCGCAACCGGTGCAGATGTCGAGGCTGCGCAGGCCCAGTTCGTGGCCGACTTTCTTGGTGTATTTGTATTCTTCGGTGTTGATCGAGTGACCGCCCCAGCACACGACGATTTTCGGTTCGACGCCCGGGCGCAGGGTGCGCGCGTTGCGCAGCAGGTGGAAAACGTAGTCACTGATGCCTTGCGAGGTGCTCAGGTCGATGCGTTGGCTGTCGAGTTCGTTTTCGGTGTAGACGATGTCGCGCAGGGCGCTGAAGAGCATTTCCCGGGTGCTGGCGATCATTTCGCCGTCGACGAAAGCATCGGCCGGAGCGTTCAGCAGCTCCAGGCGCACACCGCGATCCTGTTGGTGAATGCGGATTTCGAAATCTTTGTAGGCTTCAAGGATGGTCTTGGCGTTATCGACATGGGCGCCGGTGTTGAGGATGGCCAGGGCGCACTGGCGGAAGAGGGTGTAGGTACTGCCGGATCCGGCTTCGCTCAGTTGCTGGACTTCACGTTGAGAAAGGGTTTCCAGGCTGCCTTTCGGGCTGACCGAGGCATTGATTACGTGTCGTTGGGTCATGCAATGATCCTTAAAACGATGTCATCCCAAAACCAGGCGAATGGCATCCGAATAGTGTGTATCCATGAATGAAGATGGCACGATCTGCGCTGTACCGCCATGTCCCCGTTGGACGCTGAAAAGATGAAAAGGAGCCCCAGCATAGCTAAATCCTTCGCAGAGGCGATAATGCGCGGGCGAGTTTTTTCCGTTGCTCTTTTTGTCGCTCAAGGAAGTCATAAGTGATGTTCGAGATTCAGCCGATGGACGCGGTCACCTTTCGCCAGCAGACCCGACGCAGCACACTGATCATTGCGGTGCTGTTTCTGGTGCTGGCGATGTTGTTTTCGACGACGGCAGTGGCGCTGTTCGGCGAGCCCGGTGGCGATAACCTGCGCTTCAATGTCGGCGGGGTGTTTGTCGCGTTTCTGTTGACGGCGGCGCTGTTGCGCGGGCGGTTCTGGACCCAGACGTGGATGGCCCCGGCGGTCTATAGCTGGCGGCTCAAGCGCAGCCTGATGAGCGTCACCAATGTGATGCACCAGGTGACGGCAGCGGTTGAGAAAAATGATCCGACGGCCATGAAAGTGTTGCGTTTCTATCACATGGGGCTGACGCAAATGCATGAACTGGATGGCAACTCCAGCGATCATGCGCAATTGCACCGGGAAGTCGAAACACACAAAGAGCGGATGCAGGCGCTGGGGCTCGATATCGACCAGCCACGCCTTGATCCGGCATGGCTGGAAGCCTTGAAACCGGCGTCGCGTTAAAGCGCAATACGCCGGGCGCGGCGCTGTTTCCACGAGCGAATCAGGCGCCCATACACCAGCAGGTTGACCGCCAGGACCACGCTACCCAGCACCAGTTGAATCCCCGGGGTCAGCCCGGCCGGGTAGATGATCGGCCAGATGTAGTGCTCGATGAATCCGCCGGCGTATTCGGTTTGCCCGGCAGCGTGACGCATCAGGTTTTCCCAGTAGGTCAGCGGACAGGTCAGGTGCAACACCTCGACCGCAAAGCCCCATGCAGCGGCTGGCAGGTGCAGCCACATCAGTCGTGGCCACTTGAGGACCAGCAGCCCGCCGAACAGCACGAACAATATGAACAGCAAATGAAACAGCACCAGCCCGTCGGCTGCGATTCGGTACAGCATGTCGTCTCCCTGACGCAATTGTGAGTGGCGCTATGTTACGCGCAGGGCCTGGGTAATTGCGCAAGATTGTTCAAGACCGGGCGGCGTTTTTACTGGCACAGTCGTCGACCGTTTTCCTGGGTTGAAAAGCGTTATGTCTGACTCTCTTATGCCGCGCAGTGCGTTTCTTCGCGGCGCTGCGGCGATCATACCGCTGTCTCTGGCGACTGCGCCGTGGGGGCTGCTTGCCGGTTCCATGACGATTGAAGCCAACCTCACACCACTGCAAGGGCAGGGCTTGTCGAGCATCGTGTTTGCCGGCGCTGCGCAGTTGGTGGCAATCGGCATGCTCAAGGGCGGTGCCGGGATCTTCTCGATTCTGCTGACCACGCTGCTGCTGACTTCGCAACATCTGTTGTATGGCATGAGCATGCGCTCGGTGATTTCGCCGCTGCCGGGACGTTGGCGGATCGGGCTGGGTTTTTTGCTCACCGACGAGTTGTTCGCCCTGACCAGCCAGCATGATCGTCAGCAGTTCAATCGCTGGTATGCCTTGGGGGTTGGCCTGACGTTCTACATCGCGTGGAACCTGTTTACCCTCGCCGGGATTGTCCTGGGCAGCAGCATTCCGGGCCTTGAGCATCTGGGCCTGGATTTTTCGATTGCCGCGACCTTCATTGCCCTGATCACGCCGGTGGTGCGCAACGTGCCGACCGTGGTCTGCGTGGCGGTCTCGTTGTTCTGTTCGGTGTTGTTCAGTTATTGGCAATGGGGCTCGGCGCTTGTCCTGTCGGGATTGGCCGGGATGACTGCAGGGTTTATCTGCAACAAGCTGTATCGGGGGCGCACATGATGGTTTGGGCAGTCATTGTCGGGATGGGATTGCTGGTGTTCCTCAACCGCTATGTGTTTCTTGAGCCGCGTTTGCCGCTACGTCTGAGCAGTAACGCGCGGCAGTTTCTCGGTTTTGCGGTGCCGGGCATGTTGACTGCAATCTGTGGGCCGATTGTATTCATGCCGGAAAAACAGCTGAATTTGCAGTGGGATAACCCGTATTTGCTTAGTTCGCTGGTGGCGATCGGACTGGTGATCTACACACGCAGTACGCTACTGAGCATGTTATTGAGCATGGCGTTTTTCTTTTTGCTGCGTTGGTGGTTGTAAGTTGTCCGATGAAAACTGATCTACGCTTTATGGAAGATGATTTCCTCTGAGAGCGAGGTGGGCATGGCAACCGAGAAAACGCGTCCGAATGATGACGATGAGCCGACAGAAGCGGAGATTGAGGAACAGGAAAGAAGAGAAAAGCAGACCTGGAAACACGACGACAGCAGAGAGCTGTCTGATCGTGATCAGGAAATGCCTTTGAAACCCTGAATGCTGCAAACAAAAAGCCCCGATCATGCGGGGCTTTTTGCGTTTCAGAGGTCTTCCAACTGCGTGAAATCGGGGTGTGCCGCCCGATAACCCAGCGTTCTGTCGATCCAGGCATTGAGCTCGTTGACCATCACCGGCGGATGGCCGGGATAGCCTTCGAGGGTGGTGCGCAAGATACGTTCGATGTCAGGCACTGAACGCAGGTTTCGAGTCTTGATGTAGTGGCCGATAAAACAGTCGAGTTGAAAGCGTTCTGTCATGGACAGATAAATACACTCCAGGCCGTTGGCCTGTTTGATTGCAAAATCGTCGCGCAACTTAGTTCTCTGCAAGGCTTGTTAAAATTGTAGGGGATTCCTGGTTTTGTTGACTCTTTGGTCAACTGGTATGCCAAATGGAAATGCGGCGCGCATGCTATCCGTAGTGCAACTAAATGTATGTATGACGGTTGAAATGTCAGACAGGCGGTTAGTTCGCTCAAACGATTGTTTTGTCAGCCTTGTCTCAAGGCTGAAACACCCCCTGTAAAGATCGCGCATCAGCCTGCAGACGGTGCCGAAGGCTCCGATCATTGACTTTGGATTTGCAGATCAAAAGATCGCAGCCTTCGGCAGTTCCTACAGAAAGAACGGGCGCCGTCGATGGATTTTTAGGCGACCTGGGCAATCAGGTTCGACCCCTGATTGCGTGCGTTGCCCACGGCTTTGTCGACTTTATGCCATTCGAACGCCTCCGCAGCTTCACCCTCGAATAGCAGCATTTGTTCGGCGCGCTCCACGGGCGTGGCAGGATCGAGCCATTCGCGGGCCAACTCTGCGCACAGCACCACAGGGCGGCGATCATGAATGTCGAGCATGCCGCCGGCACTGTCAGCGGTGATGATCACGAAACCATCGTCGTCGCGGGGGGCCGTGCCGGGTGTGGGAAATTGCCCGATTCCAGCGCAGAAAACCGGCCCGTGATCCGCCCGACGGATCAGCCACGGTTGTCGGCTTTTATCCTCTGCGTCCACCCACTCGAACCAGTTGTCGACAGGCACGATCAGGCGCTGACGCCAGATCGCCCGGAAGAACGGCCCGTGGGCGACTTTCTCCACTCGGGCGTTGATCGGCGCAGCACGGTCCTTCGCCCAATGCGGGCGCCAGCCCCAGCGCAAATTGTCGGCGTAGATACGCTGATCGTGCTGGTGGAGAACCGCCAGCGCGGTAGTCGGCGCAGCGTTGTAGCGAGCCAGCGGCGCGTCGCCGACGTGATTGATCAACGCATCGGGAATGCTCAGCGCCGCGACGAAGTCGTGAATGCCACGGTACTGCGAGAGTCTTCCGCACATCGGCTGAATCTCCTGGTGGACGATGTCAGCTTAGTCGGCGCTGCGGCTCACTCCTTGGCGGCCTGACCGGTGAACGTGTCGCGCCATCTCAGCCAGCGACGTTCCAGTGCGGCGAGCAAGCCGTCGCTGAGTTTGCCGAGGAGGGCGAGGACGATGATCGCCGCCAGGACGATGTCCGGGCGCGATGTCTCGCGGCCGTCGCTGAGCAGGTAGCCCAGGCCTTTGGTCGCGGCGATCAGTTCGGCGGCGACGAGGAACATCCACGCCAGGCTCATGCCGCTGCGCAGTCCCGTGAACAGGCCGGGCAGGGCGGCGGGTAGCAGAATCCGCCGCACCAGTTGCAGGCGGCTGAAGCCGTAGATGTGGCCGACCTCGACCAGTTTGCGGTCGATGTTGCGAATCGCCGCAACCACGTTGACGTACACCGGAAAAAACGCGCCGATGGCGATCAAGACAACTTTCGAGGTCTCGTCGATGCCCAGCCATAGCAGCAACAACGGCACCCACGCCAGGCTCGGAATCGAGCGCAGCGCAGCGAAGGTCGGCTCCAGATACGCCTCGGCTTCTCGGCTCAAACCGACCCACGCGGCGAACACCAGGGCCAGACCGGCACCGATGGCAAAGCCCAGGAGCACGCGAATCAGGCTGGCGCCGATGTGTTTCCACAGCGCGCCTTCGGCAAGATCGGTGAGGGTCAGGGCGATCTCGCTCGGCGCCGGCATCTGATAAGACGGCAACCAGCCGACGCGCACGATGATTTCCAGCGCAATGACGATCAGCAGCGGCAGGGCGAGGCCTTTGAGTCGGCGCTGCCATGCGGGGTTAAAAATGGGCGGCTGCCGATGCGGCGCTGTGAGTGGCGCGGGCAGGTCTTTGCTGTGACTGGTCATGGTGATGGCTCCGCTCACGACGAATCCACGACGCGCGCGGATTCGGGGTGAGGCTTTTCGATTACTGGCGGGCGACGGCTTGCTGCACACCGCTGTCGAGCAACTGGTCGATGACTTGATCGACATTCACGCCACGGCGCACCAGTTCTTCGGAGACCAGAATCGGCGCGGCCGCTTTCGAGGCGACGACATCATTGGCGGTCAGTTGCGGGCTGCTCAAGTCGGTGCGCGACAGCTGCAGTTTGGCCACGTCCAGCGGCAGGCCCGACTCCTTGGCGAGCAGGGCGGCGAACTCATCAGGGTTTTTCAGCGCCCATTCGCGGGCCTGTTCGTAAGCCTTGATCACCGTGTCGATGGTCTGCGGATGTTCCTTGGCGTACTGCTCGGTAACGCTGACCACGCCGTAACTGTTGAACGCCGGGTTGCGATACAACAGGCGCGAACCCGCCTGCACCTGGCTGGCGGCCATGTGCGGATCGAGGCCGGCCCAGGCGTCGACATCGCCTTTTTCCAGCGCGGTGCGGCCGTCCGGATGTTGCAGGTGCACCAATTCCACGTCGTCCTTTTTCAGCCCGGCCTGTTGCAGGCTGCGTAGGGTAAACAGATACGGGTCGGTGCCTTTGGTCGCGGCGATCTTCTTGCCCTTGAGGTCGGCGATGCTCTGGTACGGCGAGTCTTTGCGCACGACCAGCGCAGTCCATTCAGCGCGGCTGTAAACGTACACCGATTTGATCGGGCTGCCATTGGCGCGGCTCAGCACGGCGGCGAGGCTGGCGCTGGAGGCGAAATCGACGCCGCCGCTATTGAGGTACTCCAGTGAGCGATTGCTGCCCTGGCTCAGCACCCAGCTGACTTTGCTTTGCGGCAGGGCTTTTTCGAGGAAGCCGAAATGTTTAAGCACCAGGCTGACCGGGGAGTAATAGGCGTAGTCCAGGTGTACTTCCGCCGGAGCGGTTTCGACGGCTTGGGCCAGCGGTTGCAGGCTCAGTGCCATTGCGCTGGCGGCGAGCAGTGTTTTGAGACGGGAAAAGGGCAATGACAATTTCATGGGTCGCTCCGGCAAAGGCAAAGGTTCTTATGTCCAAAAAGATATTTTTTTTGAATGCTTTCTGCATGAATGGAATATTGCAGGCTCTGTGCCATGTGCCTCGAAGTGCCGGTTTACAAGGGGTTTATTGAAGAATGCCAAGGTGTCGCTGTTGCTCTGCGAACAGTGTGATTTGCCACTGTTGCTGGATGGACAGTGGAGATCCGAGGTGCTGAGCTTATGCATTAATCGAATTTCAAAGTGATCATTTAACGGCGTTATGTTCTATGCAATCTCTCTTTGCAGGACTCGCCATGAAGCTTTCCCGTTTCCTCCGTTGCGCGTTGACCGCTGCGCTGTTTGCGTCGCCGCTTTCCTACGCTGCCGAACCTTTGGTCCTGCATGTCGGTGACCAGAACTACTACAACATTCGAGCTTCGGTGGAAGCTTCCGGTGTGTTGAAAGACGCGCCTTACACCGTGGACTGGAAACATTTCCAGGCGGCTGCACCGTTGGCGGAGGCTTTGCAAACCGGTGCGATTGATCTGGGATTCCTCGGCGATTCCGGTTTTCTGTTTCTGGCAGCGAAGCAAGCGCCGGTGAAGTTGATCGGCGTCTCCCGACAAAACCCCGACACGATTGCCTTGCTGGTGCCCAAGGATTCTCCGGTGAAAACCATCGCCGACCTCAAGGGCAAGAAAGTCGCCTATTGGCCCGGCGCCTGGAGCCAGCAATTGACCTTGCGCGCATTGGAGCAGGGTGGCCTGCCGGAGAATTACGTCGACTTCGTCAAACTGATGCCAATTGATGCCGCTGCCGCTTTGCCGCAAGGCAGCATCGACGCCTTTCCGGTTTGGGAACCGTACATTTCCCAGCAGATTGTCTTCTCTGGCGCTCGACCAATTCTCACGGCGAAGAATCTGATGCCGGGGCTCAGCGCGATCGCGGCTTCAACCCCTTCCATTGATAGCAAACGTGAAGTGATCGCCGATTTTCTCGGACGTTTGAAGCAAGCGCGGGCCTGGGTCGATAGCCATACCGATGAGTACGCTGACCTGTGGGCGAAGAAAGCCAATCTTGATCAGGAGGTTTCGCGGCACTGGCTGCGCCAGGCGCACATGACGGTCGGGCCGGTGGATCAACAGGCGGCCACGGATCTGCAAAGCACCGCAGACTTCCTGTTTAAAGTGAAAGCGCTGCCGGCACCGCTGGCCACGGCGGGGATTATCGACAGTTCCTTTCAGCAGGCACTGACGCACTGAGCGAGCGCCGGAACCAAACCCTGTGTACCTTATCCAACCTCGGCTCTCAGAACCGGGCACAAGGATGGATAAGGGCGAGGGAGTTTTGCCAATCGACAACATGACCGCAGTGGTCGGGCTCAAGGCAAAACATGACATCCGGATTCAGACTTCTTTGTGCAGCGGCCATGGTGTTGGGGTTGGCCGGCTGCATCGCCGCGCCCATCGAAATGACCGCACAAACCGAAACACGCCTGAAGGTTCAAGCCCCCGTGCGTTTTCTGCTGACGTTCGATGACGGCCCCAGCGCTTCGAGTTTCTGGAACCCGTCGGCCACCGTACTCGACAGTCTCAAGGACAATCCTGTGCAGCCGGGCATCAAAGCGGTGTTCTTTGTCCAGACCCGTGCGCCCCGGGCCGGCAACAGCGATATCGGCCGCGGCATCATGCGTCGAGAGTTTGCCGAGGGGCACATTCTCGCTTTCCACACCGCGACTCACTGGCACACCAATCACCGATCGCTCGATCCTCAAGAGCTCGAAGAGTCGCTGACCAACGGCACAGCGGACATCGCCGCCATCACTGGTGCGCCACCGACGTTGTTGCGTCCGCCGTTCTGGAACTACGACAAACGTACATTCGCTGCCTATCAACAGCATGGGCTGCACGTGTTACTCACCGATTTGAGCGCCAATGACGGCAAGATCTGGGGCTTCAATGCCAGTCCGCGCCGGCGGGCAAACATGCTGCGGCAGTTATCGGAGGTTCGTGAGCGCATTGCGCTGGGGCAATTTCCGACCGTCGATGGCGTGATTCCGGTGGTGGTGACGTTTCACGACCTCAACCGTTACACCGCGCGGCACACTCGCGAATACTTGCAGATCCTTCTCGATAGCGCTGCGGCTACAGGTGTGAGGCTGGCGGACAAGCCCTTCTACGATGATCACGCCGATCTGGAACGGGCCGCGTTGGCGCGTACCGTGGAAAAAAGCTCGGAGCCAGTGCAGCTGCCGGGTATCTGGAACTGGATTTGGGATCACGACGCGCACTGAGTGACTGCGTGAAAGTTGTGACCGGGTTAACGGTTTTGTACCGGGCACGGTACAAATTGCTCATCTATGCTCTACGGATCGATTGATTTTCGCCTGCGAGGCGTCCGTCCATGCTTGCCATTGCCGAGATTTGCCGCATCGTCGAATCCGGGTTTCCGGCGTTCAAGTGCGACTGCGTTCCCTCCACGCAGGGGCTGCTGCAGATCAAGGTGTATGAGCCAGAAAGCGGACGCGTCGAATTGCTGCTCAATGGCGTTTCCCCAGAGCACCTCGTCACCATCCGTGACATTTCCAACTTCATTGGTGAGTTGCGCACGGAAATGAGCGCGGGTCGCCGGGCGTTCGCCGGTTAGTCCTCATAAACGCCGTTGAAATGCCTGGACGATGCGCAATGTCGCATCACTGGTGTTGAGGTTGCACACCGCATTCAGCGGGTGCCAGATGCAGTCGATAATTTCATTTTGCGGGCGCACCTGATCAATGTTCAGCACTGATGCCTCGTAGACGTGATGCCGGGTGCCACCGCTTTCCAGTTCCATCAGATACAACATTTCGTCGGCATTCAGGCCGGTCTCTTCCTGCAATTCGCGTACGGCAGCATCGGCTCGGGTTTCCCCGGGCTCGACCTTGCCGCCGGGCAATGTCCAGCGGCAGCGGGGTTTGCGCACCAGGAGAATATGTCGATCCTGTTCGCAAATGACGGTGGCACGTACTTTCATCGGTTACCTGATTACTGCTTGTCACAAAATAGTCATAAAACTGCAATATTCGAGCCGAGCCCTTGGTTAAAGGTTCCTTCTCGGTTTGGAGCTTTTGCTTGTACGAAAAGTGCCAGGCCCCTGACTGGCAGGCGTGACGACACCGGGTAGGCACCGCGGCGAAAACAGGGTGTAAGGTAAAAGCGTGAAGCTGAACCTGTCCGTTAGCGAAAGGAGGTGACCATGAGCATTGCGATGCTGAACAAGATGCACATGAACGGTTATGACGTGCTCAGCGTGAACAACGGCCCATGGCGGGTGTGCACCCAGGGTGATCGGCTGGCGTCATTTGCCAGCAGAGAAGAGGCGCTGGCCTACGCGGCCGCACTTCCCGGTTACCAAAAACGCTCGAAGTGTGCGCAAAGTCACAAGGCCAGTTGAATGGCGGCAATGAACAGCCCCGGTTTAGGCCGGGGCTTTTGTTTGGGGGCGAGCCAGTGTCAGTGGACTTTGGTTCGACTGATCGCGCGGGCCTTCACTTCCTTGGCGTACAGTTGCAGCCGCTCCTCATCACTCTGCAGGACTTCGCAGGATCTCAGCACTGCCTGGGCGTCCGCCTCGTTGCCGGACTTGCGCAGTTGCTCGGCGATGCGTTTGAGGTCGACTGCCGACCAGCGCAGATCCGATGCAACGCTTTGCAGGTCGCGCTGAAGTTCGTGTTCGTATTCATTGAGCCGCATGATCACCTCCAGAACATTCTCGGTAGAAAATAGTAGTCGGATTTTTTGCGGGTAGCGTGTAGCTCGTCTGTCAGTGGCCAGAAAGGTTGTGAAAAATTGTGCCGTCTCCCCCGAGGGCGCGGTGCCACGATGGATGTGTATCCTGTTAGGCGTTACATTCGCTTTTTTTTCAGCACGCTTTCTACAAATAAGGAAACACCATGCGGATATGGATCGGAGGGCTGGCGTTAGCCATGTTGGCAGGCTGTTCATTGCCGACATCGTTGGTGCCGGGTGAACCGAACGTCAGCAAGACCAGTAACAAGGCGCCGAAGGATTACGCCGCGTGTGTATTGCCGTTGTGGCAGCAGGATGTGGCGAAAACGTCGCAGACATCAATTTCCAACGGCTATCGCATTACCGCCCCGAGCATCATTACCGCTGACGAGATTCTCGATATCGTCAAGTACAAGGATGGCAGTCGCGTTTCGTTGTATCAGGGGCCGCCGTGGGCCAAGTCCGGCTCGTTGCGCAAATCGGTGCGTGATTGTCTGTAGCGCTCTTGTCTGGCGCAAAAAAGCAGAAACCGGATCAGCGGTTTCTGCTTTTTTTTCGATTTTTTGCGGGGCGGTCAGTCGGAAATGTCGGTCAAAGGGATGGTCGCGAAGTTGCCTTTTTTCTCGCGTCGATCCTGAATCCAGTCTTCCACCTGTTGGCCAAATTCTGCTGGTGCCTTGCGCCCGACCTTTCTGGCGATGTCGAGAATGGTCTGTTGGGCGAGGGCCTCTTCCATGCGTTGCTGCGCGGTCATCATCGCGGCGTGGATCGAGCAGGTGCCTTCGGTGGCCCATTCTGGCGGCTTGCCTTCAAACAGGGCGCAACGCCCACGGATGTCGCGACATTCGAAAATGTTCTTGCGCCCATCGATCGCTTTGACGATATCGAGCAGGGTGATTTCATCGGCCGGGCGCGCCAGGCTGAACCCACCGCGTACACCTTCGGACGCCACCACCAGTTTGCTCTTGGCCAGTCTGGTGAAGATTTTCGCCAGATATTCCACCGGCACGCCCTGCAGTTCGGCGAGGTCACGCACGCTGGCCTCACGAGTATCGCCGCCGCTACCGACCAGAAATGCCAGGCAATGAATGCCGTATTCGACGCCTGCGCTGTATAGAGACATGGTTAAGTCCGACTTGATTTGTCGTAAATGTTATCAGCCATGATCCGAGTGGGCAATCTGCGGAGAGAGGTGGAATTGCATCAATAAAGGGCTGTGAGTGCATTGTCTGTGCGATTTGTCCGGATTTTAGCTGCCGGTGTCATCGATAAGTCCGATCAAACCTATCGGATAATCTGACTTGTGAGAAATATGTCCGACTAATAAAGTCGGCGCTATTGAGTTGGCAGTGACTGACTCAAAACGAATTCGATTTCTCTCTTACAGTCGCTGGGCGTTTTCTGGAGAAACACAATGAAGCAGCAGATTCTGGTTATCGGCGCAGGTTTTGGCGGCATGTGGTCGGCATTGAGTGCTACGCGTCTGGTCGACCTTCATGGCCGCAACGACGTTGAAATCACCGTTCTCGCGCCTCAGGCGGAGCTGCGTGTACGTCCGCGATTTTATGAGCCGAACGCTCATCAACTGGCTGCACCGTTGCATGAACTGTTCGAAGCAGTCGGCGTTCACTTCATCAAGGGTGCGGCGCAAGCCATCGATGTGGCAGAAAAAACCGTCGGTTACACCGATCAGTCGGGTCAGAAGCAGACGTTCCACTACGACAAACTCGTTCTGGCCAGCGGCAGTGGTCTGGCGCAGTCGGCGACACCGGGCGTCGCGCAATACGCATTCGACGTCGATCAGATCGAAGCGGCGATTCGTCTCGAAGCACACCTCAAAGCCCTGAAAGACCTCCCTGACAGCAAAGCGCGCAACACGGTTGTCGTTGCGGGCGGTGGTTTCACCGGTATTGAAACCGCGACAGAAATGCCGACGCGCCTGCGCGCAATTCTCGGCGAACAGGCCGACATTAACGTCATCCTCGTTGATCGCGGGCAGAAGATCGGTGCTTCGATGGGTGAAGAAATCAGCAAGTCCATCGTCGAGGCCAGCGAGGAGCTGGGCGTTGCATGGCGTCTCGGCGTGTCGGTACAGTCGGTCGATGCCGACGGCGTGACGCTGTCGGACGGTCAGCATATCGAGGCGAAAACCGTCATCTGGACAACTGGCGTACGCGCCAGCTCGCTCACCGAGCAAATCCCGGCCGAGCGCGATAAACAAGGGCGCCTGCACGTCGATGCGCACCTGAAAGTTATCGGTCAGGAAGACATTTTTGCCACCGGCGACGTGGCCTACGCCGCCACCGACGACATCGGCAATTACGCGCTGATGACTTGCCAGCATGCGATCTCGCTGGGTCGTCACGCCGGCAACAACGTCGCGGCGCAGATTCTCGGTGTCGACCCGACGCCGTACAGCCAGCCGAAATACGTCACCTGCCTGGACCTCGGTGCCTGGGGTGCGGTGTACACCGAAGGCTGGGACCGTCAGGTGAAACTGGTCAAACAGGAAGGCAAAGCGTTGAAGACCCAGATCAACACGCAATGGATCTATCCGCCTGTGGCTGATCGTGCCAGCGCGCTGGCGGCAGCGGACCCGATGATTCCTGTGGCGTAATCCATGCTGCGCAGAAAAATCCCGCTCATTGAGCGGGATTTTTTTGTCTGCGCAATAGGCTGTTACCAGGCTTCTCGACGCATGCTTGTCAAGTTTGTCGCTGCGTTAGAAGGGGGCGGCGCTGATCTGGCTTTGCGCAGATCGGCGCCTGCAATGAGAAGTGACAGTTGTGCGAGGGCGGCTTTCTTGGGTCGGCTAGGCTTTATCACGCCAGCCCTTGAAAGAGGCGAGGGAAGGATTGTTTCGATATCTGAAGGAGATGCGGATCATGGATGATCTGGTGAAAGAGGTAATTCCGCTGTTGCAGTACTTGATTCCCGGGTTTCTATCGACCTGGATTTTTTACTCGCTCACAGCGTTCAGGCGACCGGATACATTTGGTCAGATTGTGCAGGCTTTGATTTTTACGTTTGTGATTCAAGGAGCGGTGTCGGGGATCGGAGGGATATGTTTGTGGGTAGGGACCAAAGGCATCTCAGTTGGTCCGTGGAGTGCCAAGGCAGAAACACTGTGGGCTCTGGTTGTTTCAATCTCTCTCGGTCTGTTTTTCTGTCGCCTCGCCACCAGTGGCAAGTTGCACGGGTGGTTGCGAGGCAGAAATCTGACGAAACAATCTTCCTACCCCAGTGAGTGGTTCAGCACTTTCGCGCAGCATCATCGTCTGGTCACACTGCATTTGACCGATGATAGACGCCTTTTCGGCTGGCCCGCAGAGTGGCCTCCCGAGTCCGCCAAAGGTCAGTTTGTGATGCAGAACCCCAGATGGTTGAAAAGTGATGGAACCGTGGCGTCTTTTGGCGCTGAGTATTTGGTGATAGATTCCGCGAAGGTCCAATGGGTTGAATTCAGCCCGCTATCAGGGGGTTCGACATGACTGCCAGAGCAACGCAACCAATGCCTCCCAGCGTGGCGCGCCTTTTTGTCGGCCCGGACGGCAAGCCTTCACCAAACCTGAAAGGCCCCAGCGCACCACCTCCGGCACCAAAGCGCTAACACGCCAGGCGCGCCGCTTTATGAGCGGCGCTTCATTGGTGCGGCAGTTATCCAGGATTAGTGGTCCGCTGCCGCACACCGCGGTCAAACCGTCTCCACCAACCAATCCCGAAACGCCTTCAACGACGGCAACGCTTCATTGCGTGGCGGATACACCAGGTAATAGCTGCGCCGGCTGGTGATCGGCTCGCCCAGTTGCAGCAACTCACCGTTGAGCAACTCATCCTCGACCAGAATTCGCGGCACCAGGCCCACGCCAATGTTGGCCCGCACGGCCTGAATCAAATGCGAGGTCATTTCAAAGCTCGGGCCGATGCGCATGCTGCGGTGCGGCAAGCCGTGATGGCTGAACCATTCGGCCCACGCCTGAGCATTGCTGCTGACATTGAGCAGCAATTGCCCGGCGATGTGCTGCTCGGCGTCGTTGCGCTCAGCGGCCGACAATTGCGCACTGGCGATCACCACCAGTTCCTCGGTGTGCAAGGGCAGCGATGTCAGCCCTGGCCATTCACCCCCTCCAACGCAAATCGCCGCGTCGATTTCGCTGGTG
Source organism: Pseudomonas sp. FW305-7 (assembly GCF_058786735.1). Lineage (NCBI taxonomy): Bacteria > Pseudomonadati > Pseudomonadota > Gammaproteobacteria > Pseudomonadales > Pseudomonadaceae > Pseudomonas > Pseudomonas sp. FW305-7. The sequence goes on along the minus strand of NZ_JBYSZA010000004.1, from coordinate 169,240 downwards.
TCGAAGTCGATGGCTTCGATACGCGAATGCAGGTGCACGGTCATGCCCGGGTGCGCGGTGTAGAAATCCTTGAGGCGCGGCAGCAGCCACTTCGAACCGAAGGTCGGTAATGTCGCCAGGCGCAAACTGTGGATGCCGGAACCGAACGCCATTGCTTGCAGCGTGGCACTGCGGATTTGCCCAAGGACTTCAGCCAGTTCGCGCTGATACATGCGCCCGACATCTGTCAGCACGACTTTGCGCCCTTCGCGATTGAACAGGCGCATGCCGAGCATCTTCTCGAGAATCTGTACCTGACGGCTGACCGCGCTTTGCGTCAACGACAGTTCGTGGGCGGCGCGGGTGTAGCTTTCATGGCGAGCGGCAGCCTCGAAGGCGAGCAGTAACGACATGGAAGGGGTGAGCGTTCGCGGATTCATTCGGAAAAGTCATTAATAACGGGTCGAATTTACGGTTGTCCCAACGAGTCTCAACAATGAACATGGGCAACATGAGATGGCGGAGCCTGACGCAATCATTCGTTGCGTACAACTGTTCACCGCCACACGGCCTGATTTTGACCCGAGATGCCCTGACCGATGATTGCCCAGCTGTCGCCCGATACCGCTCTGACATCCGATTACCAGCAGTTCCTCAAAGCCCTGAAAATCAGTGGTTTTCGCGGCGAGATCAGCGCCGACTACGCCAGCCGCGTGGTGCTGGCCACCGATAATTCGATCTATCAGCGCCTGCCGCAAGCCGCTGTATTTCCCATGGACGCTGACGATGTAGCGCGGGTCGCACGACTGATCGCCGAGCCGGCATTCCAACAAGTGGTGATCACCCCGCGTGGTGGTGGCACCGGCACCAATGGTCAGTCGTTGACCGACGGCATCGTTGTCGACTTGTCGCGGCACATGAATCGCATTCTGGAAATCAACGTTGAACAACGCTGGGTGCGCGTGCAGGCCGGGGTGGTCAAGGATCAGCTCAATGCCGCGCTGAAATCCGCCGGATTGTTCTTCGCGCCGGAGCTGTCGACCTCCAACCGCGCCACCGTCGGCGGGATGATCAACACCGACGCCAGCGGCCAGGGCAGCTGCACCTACGGCAAAACCCGCGACCACGTCCTTGAACTCGACATGATTCTGCGTGGTGGTGAACGTCTGCACGGTCAACCGCTGCAAGAAAGTGAACTGCAAACGCTGTGCGCCCGGGAGGATCGGGTCGGTGAAGTCTACCGTTGTGCGCGGCAGATCATTGATGAGCAGGGTGAGCTGATCAAACAGCGTTTCCCGGATTTGAACCGTTGCCTGACCGGTTACGACCTGGCGCACCTGCGCGAGGCGGACAACCGTTTCAACCTCAACAGCGTGCTGTGTGGCGCTGAAGGCTCGCTCGGTTTTGTGGTCGAGGCGAAGTTGAACGTGCTGCCGATCCCCAGGCACACGATGTTGGTGAACATCCGTTACGCCGGCTTCATGGATGCGCTGCGCGATGCCCGTGCCTTGATGGCGCTCAAGCCATTGTCGATCGAAACCGTGGACTCGAAGGTGTTGTTGTTGGCGATGCAGGACATCGTCTGGCACGGCGTTGCCGAGTATTTCCCGGAGAATGCCGAGCGAGCGACGTTGGGCATCAACCTCGTCGAGTTCTGTGGTGATGATCCCGAAGAGCTGCAACGGCGGGTCGAGGCGTTTGTCGAACACCTGAGCAGCGACCTCACCGTTGAACGTTTGGGGCACACGCTGGCGGTCGGTCATGCGGCGGTGAACAAGGTTTATGGCATGCGCAAACGCGCGGTCGGCCTGCTCGGTAACGTCGCCGGGGAAGCACGGCCGCAGCCATTTGTCGAAGACACCGCCGTGCCACCGCAACATCTGGCTGAATACATCGCCGAGCTGCGCGACCTGCTCGACAGCCACGGTCTGCAATACGGCATGTTCGGGCATGTCGACGCCGGCGTGTTGCATGTGCGGCCGATTCTCGACATGAAAGATCCGCAGCAAGCGGCGCTGGTGCGCCCGGTGTCCGATGGCGTTGCTGCATTGACTCAACGTTACGGGGGCCTGCTGTGGGGTGAGCACGGCAAAGGTCTGCGTTCGGAATATGCCCCGGCATTTTTCGGTGAGCTGTATCCGGCGCTGCAAGCATTGAAATCGGCATTCGACCCGTTCAACCAGTTCAACCCCGGCAAGATCGCCACCCCGGCCAACACGGGCGCGGCGTTGTTGAAAATCGACGAAGTGACCCTGCGTGGCGAACTGGACCGGCAGATCGACGAGAAAGTCTGGCAGGACTACGGCGCCGCCATGCACTGCAACGGCAACGGCGCCTGCTATAACTTCGATCCTGACGACGCGATGTGCCCGTCGTGGAAAGCCACCCGCGAACGCGCGCAATCGCCCAAGGGCCGCGCCTCGTTGATCCGCGAATGGCTGCGCTTGCAGGGCGAGGCAGGCGTCGATGTGTTGTCCGATGTGATCCGCCGGCCGGGGTTTTTCACCACGTTGTGGCAGCGCTGGCGCAACAGTCGTACGCAGACTGAGGATTTTTCCCATGAGGTTTATGACGCCATGGCCGGGTGCCTGGCGTGCAAATCCTGCGCGGGGCAGTGCCCGGTGAAGGTCAATGTGCCGGAGTTTCGTTCGCGGTTTCTTGAGCTGTATCACACGCGATATCTGCGTCCGGCGCGGGATTACCTGATCGCCTCGCTGGAGTACAGCATCCCGTACATGGCGCGGATTCCGGCGCTGTACAACGGTTTGATGGGCGCGTCCTTTGTCCGCAAGCAGCTGGAGCGTCTTGGCGGCATGGTCGATGTGCCATTGCTCAGCCGCTTCGATTTCCATGCGGCACTGCGTCGCTGGCAGGTGCAGCCGGCGACGCTGGCGACCTTGTCTGCGCTGACCCCGGCGCAGCGTGAGCGCAGTGTTGTGCTGGTGCAGGACGCGTTTACCCGTTACTTCGAAGCACCGCTGCTGGCGGATCTGCTCGAGCTGATCTCGCGCCTCGGTTATCAGGTGTATCTGGCACCGTTCAGCGCCAACGGCAAGCCGCTGCATGTGCAGGGTTTTCTGTCGGCGTTCAATCGTGCGGCGTTGCGCAATGCACGGCAACTGCGTGAGTTGGCCGATATTGGCGTGCCACTGGTGGGGCTAGACCCGGCGATGACACTGGTCTATCGCCAGGAATACCTGAAAGTGCCGGGCATGGAGCAATGCCCGGAAGTCTCTTTGGTGCAGGAATGGCTGCTCAAAGTGATGCCGCAGCAGACGACTCACCGCAGCGCTGAGACCTTCCGCTTGCTGGCGCATTGCACGGAGAAAACCAACGCACCGGCCGCCACTCGGCAGTGGGAACAAGTGTTCGAGCGCGCAGGCTTGAAACTGGCGACCCAGGCCACCGGTTGCTGCGGCATGTCCGGGACCTACGGCCACGAGGCGCGCAACCAAGAAACCTCGGCGGTGATTTATGAGCAGTCGTGGGCGCGTCATGTCGATGCGCCGGCGGAGCAGGGCGAGGCACTGGCCACCGGTTATTCGTGCCGCAGCCAGGTCAAGCGCCAGTCGGATCGGGCGTTGCGCCATCCGTTGCAGGTGCTGCTGGAGGGCGTTCGTCGCTGAGCGGCTCGTCGTCCGCGGCGTTGTCCCAGATCAGGCGTGGGTCGAAGCTCATCGCCGAGAGCATGGTAAATACCACCACCATGCCAAAAAACAGGATGCCCGGGCGCGGCTCGATGTCGCCCAGCGCCTGGAACTTCACCAGCGCCGCGACCAGCGCGACCACCAGCACGTCGAGCATCGACCAATAGCCGATCAGCTCGACGAAACGGAACAGCTTCGAGCGCTCCCGGCGCGCCCAGGCACTGTCGCGCTGCACGGTGATCAGCAGCAGCGACAGCGCGACAAATTTGATCCCCGGCACCGCGATGCTGGCGATGAAAATGATCAGCGCGATGTCCCACGCACCTCCTTCCCAGAACTCCAGCACGCCGCTCATGATCGTGCTGTCGGCGCCGTTGCCGAGCATCACCGTATTCATCACCGGCAGCAGATTGGCCGGCACATAAAACGCCAGCGCAGCGAACAGATAGGCCCAGGTGCGAGCCAGGGAATTGGTCTTGCGCCGGTGCAACGGCGCATCGCAGCGCGGGCACTCGTGTGGCTCATCACTCATGTCACAGGCCAGCCCGCAGCTGTGGCACAGGCACAGATTGAGTTCACTGGCAATCGGTGGCCGTTTCATAGGATGTCCCAGAGCTCACGGATATCGCGGCCGGCAATGCGGATCATCATCAGGCTCAGCACGGCCAGCGCGAACAGGCCGATGCCGGGCAAGACATCGAGCAGCCCGGCGAGTTTGAACACCGCCACCATCGCCCCCAGCAGGCACACTTCGAGCATGCTCCACGGGCGCAAGGTTTCCAGCCAGCGCATGCACAACTTGAAGCCGGGGGCGCGTCGCGAGGAGAGGGCGTAACCGAGCACCCAGGCCAGCAACACCAATTGAAACGCCGGGGCGATGATGATCGAAATGGCCGCGACCATGGCCATGAACGTGATCGGCCCCTGACTCAGCGCCAGAACCGAATCCCACAGCGTTGCGCTGTTTTTCAGGCCTTTCATGCTGATGCTCATCACCGGATAGAAATTGGCGAACAGCCACAATATCGCCGCCGTGAACGTCAGGGCCAGACGTTGCTCGACGGTCAGACCATTGAAGCGCTGGAGCACCCCGCCACAGCGCAGGCACAGGGTCTTCTGATGCTTGGCGAGCACGGCTTTTTCGTACACGCAATCGCAGTGCTCACAGATGATCAGGTGTTCGGTGTTGACCATGGACAACGCTCGACGCAGGGACCTGATCACTATAGACGCTGATCCGTCAGAGGCGCGGCGGGAAGTGGCGGGCGAAGTCGATGAACGCCTTGAGCGGAGCCGGGACGTGGCGGCGGCTCGGGTAATACAGGTTCAGGCCGGGGTAACTGGGGCACCAGTCGGCCAGCACTTGCACCAGACGCCCGGCGCGCAGATGGTCGCTGACCATCTCTTCGAACACATATGCCAGCCCCAACCCTTGCAGTGCCGGGCCGACCATCAGGCTGACGTCGCCGAGGGTCAGCGGGCCGTTGACTTCGATTTCCTCGGCGATGCCGTCCCGTTCGAATTCCCAGCGATACATCGCGCCGCTGGGGAAACGATGGCGGATGCACGGCAGGTCATGCAGGTCCTCGGGTTTCTGTGGCGCGGCGTGGCGCTGGAAAAATGCCGGCGAACCGACCACCACCGAGCGCATCGACGGCCCGATCGGCAGCGACACCATGTCTGCCTCCAGGCGATTGCCAAAGCGCACGCCGGCATCAAAGCCGTTGGCGACGATGTCCAGCAAAGCGTCGCTTTCGACGACTTCCAGGCGAATGTCCGCATACGCCTGTAAAAATTCACTGGCAATCGGCAACAGCACCAGTTCGCAGGCTTGGCGCCCGCAGGTGATGCGCAGATTGCCCGAGGGCTTGTCGCGAAAGTGGTTGAGGTCTTCCAGCGCATCGTCGATGTCGCGAAACGCCGGTTTGAGCCGCGCGTACAGGCGCTCGCCGGCCTCGGTCAATGCCACGCTGCGGGTGGTGCGATTGAACAGACGCACGCCGAGTCTGTTTTCCAGCGCCTTCACCGAATGGCTCAGCGCGGAGGGCGTCAGGCCGAGTTCGATGGCGGCTTTGCTGAAGTTCAGCTGCTGCGCCGTGCATAAAAATACCGAGAGATCTGCCGCTGAGGGGGATTTCATCTGTGAATGCCTTTCACAAAGCCATGCGATTTTGCTGGGATTATCACATCAGTAGCACGGCCTTAAAGTCGCATCAACTTTCGAGCAGGGCCGGCACCTCGGCTGAGTCGCAGATCCTGTGGGAGCGGGCTTGCTCGCGAAGAGGGCGTGTCAGTCGACAAATCGTGTGACGGTCGAATCGTCTTCGCGGCAAAGCTGCTCCCACAGCGAAAGCGCTGTGCAGTGTATTCACGCAATGATTTTCTTTTGACAAGGGATTGCCTCATGACTTCTGTAGTTGAACAGCGCGGAGCACGCGACAAGCTGCTGATCCTCGCAGCCGTGTGCCTTTCAGCACTGGTACTTCCTTTGAGTTTTACTGGCGGCGCGGTGGCGACACCGGCCATTGGTCGTGATCTGGGCGGCAGCCCCGCGGCGCTGACCTGGATCACCAATGCGTTCATGTTGTCGTTCGGCAGTCTGCTGATGGCAGCGGGGGCACTGGCCGATGCTTACGGGCGCAAGCGGCTGTTCACGTTCGGCATGTTGCTGTTCACCGCGGCATCGATTGCGCAGAGTCTTGCGCCTTCGGTGTTCTGGCTGGATGTGCTGCGTGCCGTTCAGGGCGTGGCCGGTGCGGCGGCACTGGCCAGTGGTTCGGCCTCTCTGGCCCAAGAGTTCGACGGCCATGCACGGACGCGGGCGTACAGTCTGCTCGGCACCACATTCGGCATTGGTCTGGCGTTTGGGCCGTTGCTGGCCGGAGCGCTAATCGAGGCGTTCAGTTGGCGGGCGATTTTTGTCTTCACCGCGCTGGTTGGCGTGATCGCCATGGTCTTCGGCCTGCCACGCATGCATGAAAGCCGCGATCCGGACGCTAAAGGTCTGGATTGGCCGGGCACCGTTCTGTTCAGTTCAATGTTGGCGCTGTTCACGTTTGGTCTGATCCAGGCGCCGGACAGTGGTTGGGGCAGCCTGTGGGTGATCGGTTTGCTAGGTGCTTCGGCATGCTTGCTGGTGGCCTTCGTGATGGTTGAAATGCGCGTCAAGCGGCCGATGCTCGATCTGACCCTGTTCCGCTTCCCGCGCTTCATCGGTGTGCAGGTGCTGCCGATTGGCACCTGTTTTTGCTACATCGTGCTGGTGGTCATGCTGCCACTTCGCTTCATCGGCGTGGAAGGCTTGAGTGAAATCGATGCCGGCCTGCTGTTGCTGGCGTTGTCGGCGCCGATGCTGGTAGTGCCGATGTTTGCCGCGTCGATGACACGCTTTGTCTCGGCAGGCATCTTGTCCGGTGTCGGCTTTCTGGTGGCTGCCGTGGGCCTGCACTGGTTAAGCCTGTACAACGTTGGCGAGCCGAAATTCGCGCTTATCGTGCCGATGGTGTTGATCGGAATTGGCGCCGGGTTGCCGTGGGGCCTGATGGATGGTTTATCGGTCAGCGTGGTGCCGAAAGAGCGCGCCGGCATGGCGGCGGGGATCTTCAATACCGTGCGGGTGGCGGGAGAGGGGATTGCCTTGGCGGTTGTGGCGGCGATCCTGGCTTCACTGCTGCACACCGATCTGTCGAATGCGCTGGCGGGCGATGCCGATTCGGCACTGATTGCCGAAACGGCGCATCGTGTCACCACCGGCGACATGGCCCATGCGATCAACAGCGTGCCGGGGCTGGCCAACGAGCGATTGATGCAAGGTTACGCCTCGGCGTTCCAGTATCTGCTGCACATCCTGACGGTCATCACGTTGCTGTCGGCGGCAGTGGTGTTGGGGTTGCTGAGCAGGGATCGCAACGTCACAGCGACGCAAAAGGCAGCGGCATAACACCATCCCTGTGGGAGTGGGTGTACTGAAATTCAGGGCCACGGCAAATCCCTGTGGGAGCGGGCTTGCCCGCGAAGACGTCGGCCCGGGCAACATCGATTTTGCCTGACCCACTGCCATCGCTGGCAAGCCAGCTCCCACAGGTTTTACGGGTGTACTGAAATCCAAGGGCCACGCAGCTTCCACAGGTTTCGGTGTCGCTTTTACTTGCGATCCAGCCACACCGTTTGCGCGTTGCAGAACTCGCGCACGCCGAAGTGCGACAACTCACGGCCGAAGCCGCTTTTCTTCACGCCACCAAAGGTCACGCGTGGGTCGCTGGCGGAGTAGCCGTTGATGAACACGCCGCCGGTTTCCAGTTCGCTGGTCAGTTGCTGGGCCAGTTGCACATTGGCGGTGTAGATCGTCGCGGTCAGGCCGAAATCACTGTCGTTGGCCAAAGCGACGGCATGCGCACAATCGCGGGCGGTGATGATCGAGGCGACCGGGCCGAACAGTTCCTGTTTGAACGAAGTCATGCGATCGGTGACGTCGGCCAGCACAGTCGGTTCGTAGTAGTTGCCTGCACCTGCGGATTTACCGCCACCGAGCAACAGCGTTGCGCCTTCTTCGAGGGTGTCGCGCACTTGCTGATCGAGTTCGTCACGCAGATCGAAGCGCGCCATCGGCCCGATGTAAGTCTCGGCGGACAGTGGATCGCCGACCTTCAGCTTGCGCGTCGCTTCGACGAATTTGCGGGTAAATTCCTCGACCACGCCTTCTTCGATGATCAGACGCTTGGCTGCCGCGCAGACCTGGCCGGAATTCTGGTAGCGACCGATCACGGCGGCCTCAACGGCTTCGTCGAGGTCAGCGTCATTCAACACGATGAATGGATCGGAACCGCCCAGTTCCAGTACGCATTTCTTCAGTGCAGCGCCGGCCTGCGCGCCGATTGCCATGCCGGCACGCACGCTGCCGGTCAGAGTCACGGCGGCGATACGCGGATCGGCGATGGCTGTCGAAACGCCTTCAGGCGTGACATTGATCACCTCAAATACACCGGCGGAAAACCCGGCGCGGGTAAACGCATCGCGCAGCAGATAAGCGCTGCCCATCACGTTCGGCGCATGCTTGAGCACGTAGGTGTTGCCAGCGATCAGCGCGGGCACCGCACCGCGCAGCACTTGCCAGATCGGGAAGTTCCACGGCATCACCGCGAGGATCGGGCCAAGCGGACGGTATTCGATGCGCGCCTTGCCACCTTCGACTTGCGTCGGCTCGGCGTCGAGCATGGCCGGGCCGTGTTCGGCGTACCACTCGCAGAGCTTGGCGCATTTTTCGATTTCGCCACGGGCCTGGGCGATGGGTTTGCCCATTTCCAGGGTGATCATGGTGGCCATTTCTTCGGCGGTTTCACGCAGGGCGCCGGCCAGCGCAGTCAGTGCGCGGGAGCGGTCTTGCAGCGGCTTGCGTTTCCATTTGCCAAAGCCGAACGCGGCGCGGGTCAGGGCGGCGTCGAGGGCTTCGGCGGATTCAAAGGCGTAGGCGCCGATTTGCTCGCCGGTGGCGGGGTTGATCGAGATGGCGTGGGTCTGGCTGGAAATCTGGCTCATGGCGTCGTCCTGCGTGTTCAGTGGATGGGCCTAGAGTAGGGTGGCGTTTGTTTTCTGGAAACTGAATAATAAAGATCGTTTCTTTCACGTTTGGAGAATGACTGTGGATCTGGTGCAGCTGGAAATCTTCAAAGCCGTGGCCGAGCACGGCAGCATCAGCGCGGCGGCGGCGCAGATCCATCGCGTGCCGTCGAACCTGACCACGCGGATCAAGCAGCTGGAGCAGGATCTGGGTGTCGATCTGTTTATTCGCGAGAAAAGCCGTTTGCGCCTGTCACCGGCCGGATGGAGTTTTCTCGAATACGCGCGGCGCATCCTCGATCTGGTTCAGGAAGCCCGGGCCACCGTCGCGGGCGAAGAACCGCAGGGTGCCTTTCCCCTCGGTTCGCTGGAAAGCACGGCGGCGGTGCGCATTCCCGAACTGCTGGCGGCGTACAACCAACTGCATCCGAAAGTCGATCTCGATCTGTCCACCGGGCCGTCCGGAACGATGATCGACGGCGTGCTTTCCGGGCGTCTGGCGGCGGCATTTGTCGACGGTCCGGTGCTGCACCCGACGCTGGAAGGCGTGCCGGCATTCGAAGAAGAAATGGTCGTGATCGCGCCGCTCAATCACCCGCCGGTGCGGCGCGCGGCGGATGTCAACGGCGAAAACATTTACGCCTTTCGCTCCAACTGCTCGTACCGCCATCACTTCGAAAAATGGTTCAGCACCGACGCCGCCGTGCCCGGCAAGATCTTCGAAATGGAGTCCTATCACGGCATGCTCGCCTGCGTCAGTGCGGGTGCCGGTCTGGCCCTGATGCCGCGCAAGATGCTGCAGAGCATGCCCGGCAGCGCGACGGTGAGCGTCTGGCCGCTGGCGGCGGATTTTCGCTATCTGACCACTTGGCTGGTGTGGCGGCGGGGCACGGTGTCGCGCAGTCTGAGCATGTTTGTGCGCTTGCTTGAGGAGCGCGGTGTCGTGCGGGCTGAAGAGTAACTGACACGTTGTGTCATGGCCGTAGCGTTCTTGGCCAGTCCTGAAACGGCTGTAAACCTTATTCAGGACCGGACATATCAGACAGCGCTGTGTGCCCCATCGACATTGCGCGGTAGATTCAGCGGATTGTCTTCGCGCAACACCTCGGGCAGCAACGCATCGGGAAACCCCTGGTAGGCCACCGGCCGCAAAAAACGCTCGATCGAAGTCATGCCGACCGAAGTAAACCGGCTGTCGGAGGTGGCCGGGAACGGCCCGCCATGGACAGTGGCATAGGTCACTTCCTGCGGATGAGCGAAGGCGTTGACCACGATGCGCCCGGTGCGGCGTTCCAGAATCGGCAGCAGGCGCCGGGCCAGTCCCAGATCGCGATCTTCAAGATGCATCGCCGCGCTGAGCTGTCCTTTGAACGAGCGGGCGACCGCCAGCAGTTGCGCTTCATCATCGACTGAAACCAGCAGCGCCGACGGGCCGAACACTTCGTGGGCCAGCGCTGGTTCGTTGAGCAAACGTTGCCCGTCGACTTCCAGCAATGCCGCGCGACCGTCCAACGTTGCATCGGCTGGCGTGCCCACGGCGATCAGGTCAGCCCCGGCACTTTCCATCGCCATCAGTCCTTTCACGTAGGCACCATGAATGCCCGGTGTCAGCATCGTGCGCGCCGGTGCCTCGCTGACCCGTTTGCGCATGGCGCTGCGCAGCGTTTCAAACCCGGCGCCTTTGATGGCGATCAGAATCGACGGGCACAAACAGGCCTGGCCGACGTTGACCAGCATCCGTTCGATAAAGCCGTCACCGATCTCTGCGCCGCGAACGGCCAGGGCATCGGGAAGGATGAACGTCGGGTTGACGCTGGTCATCTCGGTGAACACCGGTATCGGATCAGGGCGCAGTTGCGCGCGACGATAGAGGGCCATGCCACCCTGCTCGGAGCCGGTGAATGTCACCGCTTTGATCAACGGGTGATCCACCAGCGCCTCGCCAATGGCATTGCCGTCGCCGCGCACCATCGAGAACACACCTTCGTGCAGACCATGGGCCTGCACGGCATTGCGAATGGCGCGTGCCTGGATTTCCGATGCGCCGGGGTGCGCGTTGTGTGCCTTGAGAATCACTGGCGCGCCGGCGGCCAGTGCCGACGCGGTATCGCCACCCGCCACCGAATAAGAGATGGGGAAATTGCTCGCACCAAAAATCGCCACCGGGCCGAGGGCGATTTTTTGCAGGCGATGATCCATGCGCGGGCGCGGCTGACGTTCGGGTTGCGCAGGGTCGATCGCCAATTGCAGGAAGCGACCCTTGCGCACCACGTCGGCGAACTGGCGGAACTGGGTGGCGGCCCTTGCGGCTTCGCCTTCGAACTGAGCGTGCGGCAGACCGGTTTCCAGTGCCGTGCGCGCCGCCAGCTCAGAACGAACGGCGTCGAGGTTGTCGGCAATGGTTTCTAGAAACGCCGCGCGTTCGGCCAGTGAGGTGTGGCTGTAGCTGTCGAATGCTGCATCGGCAAGCATCGCGGCCTGATCGACCTGCGCGGGTCCACCGAAGGCGAACTCGGGCTCGATCAATTGGTTTGTTGCCGGATTCAACGCTTTCATCGTGCCTTCGCTGGCGGGCACATCAGCCGCGCCGATCAGCAGGTGGCCGCTCAGTCTCATTTCGCTTCACCCTGTGGTTTGAGGTTGGCGATCAGTTCGTCGGTGCTGGCGATGACATGGGCAAAGGTCGGACCATTGAGTTCGTGGGCGGCGTGCATCATCTCTGGCTTGAACGCGGCGGTCGCGTCGCGCACCAGGGTCACGTGGTAACCCAGTTCTGAGGCGTAACGCGCAGTGGCCTCGATACAGGTGTTGGCCAGCAGGCCGACGATGATCACGTGGGTAATGCCTTTCTGCTTCAGGCGAAAATCCAGATCGGTATTGGCAAAACCACTGGAGCCCCAGTGTTCCTGCACCACGATGTCGCCGTCCTTCGGCGCGAAATCCGGGTGCCACTCGCCGCCCCATTCGCCCCGGGCAAAATGGTGCATGTGCATGATCTTGCATTGCGTGGGCGTCGGGTGCTGCCAGTTTTCGTAGTCGCCTTTTTCCCAGCGGTGATGGGGTACGATGACCACCGGAATTTCCAGCGCACGCACGGCGCGGTCGAGTTTGCGCAGGTTGTCGAGCAGGCCGTTGTCCTCGGCCATCGGTTTGATCAGCGGGAAGATCTTGCCGCCGTCCGAGAGGAAATCGTTATACGGATCGACCAGCAGGTAAGCGGTTCTGTCCAGCGGATAGAGAGAGTTCGACATGACTGTTTGCTCCGGCAATGGGATTGATCGGTGCGCAGGGCTTGTCCCGGCATCTTGTAGATATGATAATCATAGTAACTGTAAAAGAGGCAAGCCCTGATGTCAGTAAACGATAGTCCTGCCGCGCAGACGCTGTGCCCGATTGCCCGGGCCGAGGCGATCGTCGGTGACCGCTGGACGGTGCTGGTCTTGCGCGAGTTGTTCATGGGCAATCATCGCTATGACGAGATCCAGGCGCAGACCGGCGGCACGCCGCAAATGGTCGCCGCTCGTCTGAAATGCCTGGAAGCGGACGGGCTGGTCGAGCGTCGCTTGTACAACGAGCGGCCGAAACGCTACGAGTACCACCTCACCGCGAAAGGCGAGGCGTTCTACCCGGTGGTCATTGCTTTGCGTAAGTGGGGCGAAACCTGGTGCAAGGCACCGGCGGAGGGGCTGGCGGTGAACATGACCCACAAGCTCTGCAATCACAGCGCCGGTCTGGGCCCGCTGTGCGATCACTGTGGCGAGCCGTTGCGCCGTGAGGATTTGATCAGCCAACCGAGAGAAGCCTACGCCGCCGAACGGCAGGCGCGGCGTGAGGCGTTCAAAGCGAAATAGTGTGCGTCATGGCGTGCCGTTGCGCCCGTGCAGTCGATAGCCGGGCCGTTGAGTCAGGCGTTCGTAGTAGGCGCTCACCGCTGGAAAATCAGGGTGATCCAGTGGCGTCTCAAACCAGCGATTGACCGACAGCCCGATAGGAATATCAGCGAGCGAAAACTGCTCGCCGCTGATGTAGGCGCCGGTTTTCTCCAGCTGTCGGTCGAGGATTTTCATGGTGTTGGACCACTGCTCGATACCGTTGGCCAATGCCGCGCGATCCTGATGGCCCGGCGACTTGCGCACCAGCGACAAAAACGCATATGACCACGAGCGATTCAGCTCCGACGCCTGCCAGTCGATCCACTGATCGACCCGCGCTCGGCCTTGCGCGTCAGTCGGGTAAAGGTGCGTGCCGTCATAGCGCGCCACCAGATAACGGATGATGGAATTGGATTCCCACAAAGTGAAATCACCGTCCTGAACCACCGGCACCATGGCGCACGGATTCAATGCGAGAAACTCCGGTGTATCGGTCGGTTTGAACCCGGAACCCCAGTCCTCACGCTCGAACGGAATCTGCAATTCGGCGCAGGTCCACAGCACTTTGCGCACGTTGATCGATGAAGCTTTACCCAGGATTCGCAGCATTGGAGTTCCCTTTCCGGTAGTCGTCGGTCGCAAACAAATACCACAGGACAATGCAAAAGGCCCGCACATGGCGGGCCTTCCTGGGGCATCGAAGCGATTTCAGAGACTGCTCGCCAGGTTGCCACCGGTCATCCGCCGACGGTAAGCGCTGTCCCGATTGGCCAGCCAGAAATACAGCGGCGACGTCACCAGCAATCCCACCAGCCACGACAGGTCCGCGCCGTTGATGTGCGCCGACACCGGGCCGACGTACAGCGGCGTGTTCATGAACGGAATCTGCACGGCGATGCCGATCGCGTAGGCCAGCAAGGCCTGCGGGTTGTAACGCCCGTAGATGCCGCCGTCGACCTGGAAGATCGACTGGATGTCGTACTTGCCCTTGTGGATCGCGTAGAAGTCGATCAGGTTGATTGCCGTCCACGGCACCAACACCACTAGCAGCACCAGCACCATATCGACGAAGTGACCGATGAAGTCCTTTGAGGCGCCCACGGCGGCAAAGCAGCAGCCCAGCAACACGATGATCGAGATCACCGCACGGCTCTTGGCGGTCGGAATCCAGCGATAGGCGAAGGTCTGCACCAGGGTGATCAGCGACAGCACTGCGCCATACAGGTTGAGGGCGTTGTGGCTGATCACGCTGAGCAGGAACAGCACCAGCATCAGCGGGCCGATGGAGCCCGTGGCGAGTTTGACTGCATCCATGGTGTCCATGCCCACCGGCGTCGCCAGCACGGCAACGGCGCCGAAGATGAACGCCAGGCTCGAACCCAGTGCCGAGCCCAGATAGGTGGTCCAGAACGTCGACGACACCTTTACATCGGCCGGCAGATAACGCGAGTAGTCGGAAACGTAAGGCGCAAACGCGATCTGCCACAACGCCGCCAGCGACACGGTGGCCAGCCAGCCGGAGAGGTTGAAGCTGCCCCGGGTGAGGAAATCATCGGTCTGGATGTGCGTGAAGATGTAGCCGAAACCGACGACGATGCCGATCCCCAGCACCCAGGTGCCGATGCGGTTGAGCACGTGGATGAAGCGGTAGCCGATGATGCCGATGATCCCCGAACCGAAGGCGCCGATGACGATGCCGACCGGCACCGGAACGCTGTCGACCACGCCATGCAGCGACTTGCCCGCGAGCACGATGTTGGAGGCGAAGAAGCCGATGTACATGACGCCGGCAATCAGCACCACCAGCAGGGCGCCGAGGGAACCGAACTGGGCGCGGCTCTGGATCATCTGCGGAATGCCCATCTGCGGGCCTTGCGCCGAGTGCAATGCCATCAGCACTCCGCCAACCAAGTGGCCGACCAGAATGGCGACGATGCCCCACACCAGATTCAAGTGAAACAACTGCACGCCCAATGCACCGGTGACGATGGGCAACGGCGCGATGTTGCCGCCGAACCAGAGCGTGAACAGATCCCTGACCTTTCCGTGGCGATCTTCGGGGGGCACGTATCCTATCGTGTGTTTTTCAATGAGCGGGGCGGACGTTGTTGCAGAGGTGGACATGACGAACTCCAAGGCAAGGATGAGTACGTGGACGTACTTCGGTAAGCGCCGACACGGACGGCGCATTTCTTGTTGAAGCGATCATGTGCAAAGGTTCGGGAGAGATAAATTAGTAAGTTTGTTGCTATAGACCTTAAAAAAAGTATGCCGCGCGTGGCGGGGCTGTCCGGTATGTTCAGTCTTCACTCTTATCTGAATTTGCACAGTCCTGTGGCGAGGGGATTTATCCCCGATGGGCTGCGCAGCGGCCCTTGGTTTTAGAGTCAAAAGTGTGGCCGCTGCGCGACCCATCGGGGATAAATCCCCTCGCCACAGATGAGTCCTTTTGCCACAAAAGTGATGTCAGGCTGATCCACCGGAGGTTCCATGGCCGCCTACAACCTGCGCCAGCTCAAATATTTCGTCACCACCGCCGATTGCGGCAGCGTTGCCGAGGCCTCGCGCAAGCTCTATATCGCCCAGCCGTCGGTGTCGACCGCCATCAAGCATCTGGAAGAAAGCTTTGGCGTGCAGCTGTTCATTCGTCATCACGCCCAGGGCGTTTCCCTGACGCCGAGTGGTTCGCGGTTTTATCGCAAGGCTATGGAACTGTTGCGGGTGGCCCACGAGTTCGAGCAGAACGCCCTCGCCGATAACGACGTGGTGTCCGGCCAGATCGATATCGGCTGTTTCGAAACGGTCGCGCCGCTGTACCTGCCACGGCTGATCGCCGGCTTCAAGGAACGCTGGCCGGGGGTGGAAATCCGCATTCGCGACGGTGAGCAACAGGAATTGGTGCAGGCGCTGACCGCCGGCAGTATCGACATGGCCATGCTGTTCGAACACGACCTCGACAGCACCATCGAAACCACGCCACTGATGCCGCCACAACAGCCGTACGCCTTGCTGCCGGCCAATCACCGCTTTGCCCAGCAGGCGAAAGTCTCGCTGCATGAGCTGGTGCTGGAACCGATGATTCTGCTCGACGTGGTGCCGAGCCGGACCTACTTCGTGAGCATCTTTGAAGAGCGCGGCTTGACCCCGCACATTGTGTTCAGCTCACCGTCGATTGAAATGGTGCGGGGCATGGTCGGCAGTGGCTTCGGCTTTTCGATTCTGGTGACCAAACCGTTCAGCGACTACACCTACGACGGCCAGAAAGTCGTGTGCGTGCCGCTGGCAGAAAGCGTGACTGGTTCGGGATTGTCGGCCGCGTGGCTGCGACGCGTGCAACTGACCAAACCGGTGCAGTTGTTTGTCGATCATTGCCGGGAGGAGTTGGCTCGGCTGTACCCCTGAGTAGCGCCGAGCCGGTTTTCAGCCGCTGATAGACGTCAACATCCGATGCAGCATTGCATCGCAGGCCTGCAGTTGAGCGAGGCTGACGAACTCATCCGGTTTGTGGCCCTGATCCATGCTGCCGGGGCCACAGACCACGGTGGCAATCCCTGCCGCATCGAACAGGCCGCCCTCGGTACCAAACGCCACCGTGCCGAATTCACTTGAACCGCAGAACGCGGCAATCAGCTCGGCGGCCTGACTGTGCGCATCGGTGGCCAGGCCCGGATAGGCCGACAATTCACTGAAGCGGATATCGGCGTGTTCGCTGACTGCACGCATGCGCGGCAGCAGCTGTTGTTCGGCGTAGGTTTTCAGCGCGGCGGCGACCAAAGCGGGATCCTGCGAGGGAAGGGCGCGGATCTCGAAGTCGAAGCGACAGTCGGCGGGGACGATATTCAAGGCCTTGCCGCCGCTGATCACGCCGGTTTGCACGGTGCTGTAAGGCGGGTCGAAGCGTGCGTCGTGATGCTCCGGCGCTTTCAGTTGCTGGCCGAGGCGCCCGAGTTCGCCGATCAATTCGGCGGCGTACTCGATGGCATTTACACCCAGCGGCGCATAAGCGGAATGACACGGGTGGCCGTGCACGTCACAGCGCATCGCCAGTTTGCCCTTGTGCCCGAGCACCGGTTTCAGTTCGGTGGGTTCACCAATGATGCACAGCAGCGGCTTGATCGGACGCTGTTCCAGCACCTTGAGCAGCGAGCGCACGCCGAGGCAGCCGACTTCTTCGTCGTAGGACAAGGCGATGTGCACCGGCAGGCGCAATGCTGCGTTCACCAACGCGGGTACCAGGGCGAGCACGCAAGCGATGTAGCCCTTCATATCCGCCGTGCCACGACCGAACAGTTTGCCGTCGCGCTCGTTGAGTTCGAACGGCGGCAATGTCCACGGCTGGCCATCGACCGGCACCACATCGGTGTGCCCGGACAGCACGATGCCCGGTTGATCCGCCGGGCCAATGGTCGCGAACAGGTTGGCCTTGCTGCGCTCATCGTTGTAGATCAGCGCGCACGGCACGTCGAAGCGGGCGAGGTAATCGCGCACAAACTCGATCAACTGCAAGTTGGATTCACGGCTGGTGGTATCAAATCCCACCAGCGCCTTGAGCAACTCGACGCTGCCGTTCATCAATCATCTCCGGCGACGCCGTAGCCCGGGGCCTTGGCCGGGTCGAGGGCGCGATCGATGTAGTCCTGCAGCTGCGGCTGGTAGGCGTCCCAGAGTTTCTGTAACTGGCCGATCGGGTTTTCATCAGCCCAATCGACCCGCAGGTTGACGATCGGCCAGGTCTGCTCGCCGACTACCACAACGGCGGCCGAATGCACCGGACCGGCTTCACCGCCGAGTGCCTGGGCGGCGTGCAAGGCTCTGAGCAGGCGGTCGGTCAACTGGCCTTCAGCGTCTTCAAAGGCGCTGACCATGGCTTCGATCACCGAACGCCCGGCGAGCATGTTGCCGGCCGCCACGCATTGTTCGCCGGCCACCGCGTTGTGCACACCGAGGGTTTGCGCGCCGCTGAAATGTGCGGTCTGGCCGAGGTGGTTGATCGCGGTGATCTGGCGGTACTGGCTGTAGCCGTTGCGGGTCAGCACTTTGTCCAGTGCGTCGTCCGGCGCCAGGCCTTGTTCCATCAACGCGAGGACTTCCGGGCCGAGCGACGGCAGGGTGATGTTCTGGCTCGACACTGCGCCCACGCCGGGCAACAGCCACGGGCAGCGCGCGCCTACAGCGATGCTGGAGGAACTGATGGCGACACCGAACTGGCCGGTTTCGGGGCAACGTGCGGCGATGGAAAAAGTCATGGTTATGCTCCTTGTTGTGTGTGTCCCGGCCTCTTCGCGAGAAGGCTCGCTCCCACAGGGAAATGCATTTCAAGCAGGGAGGATGAGGTACCTGTGCTGGCCTCATCGCTGGCAAGCCAGCTCCCACAGTAATTTGTGTATGTCACAGACTTTGTGAACACCCCCGATACCTGTGGGAGCTGGCTTGCCAGCGATGGCGGCGACTCGGTCTGTCGACTTACCCCGGAATTACCGCCACCACATCAATTTCCCAAAGTGATCTGTGTGTGTCACAGACTTTGTGAACACCCCGATACCTGTGGGAGCTGGCTTGCCAGCGATGGCCGCGACTCGGTATGTCGACTTACTCGGGAATCACTGCAATCACATCGATCTCCATCAACCACTGTGGCTGCCCCAGCGCCGAGACCACCAGACCGGTCGAAATCGGGAACACACCCTTGAGCCACTTGCCGACTTCGCCATACACCGCTTCGCGATAGCGCGGGTCGATCAGGTAAGTGGTGGTCTTGACGATGTGGCTCATGTCGCTGCCGGCTTCTTCCAGCAGTTGTTTGACGTTGCGCATGGCTTGTTCAGCCTGCGCACGCGGATCGCCGAGACCCACCAGGTTGCCGTCGAAATCAGTGCCGACCTGACCCCGGACATAAATGGTGTTGCCAGCGCGGACGGCCTGGCACAGATCGTTATCCAGCGTCTGGTTCGGATAGGTGTCTTTGGTGTTGAACATGCGAATACGGGTGTGAGTGGGCTGGCTCATGGAAAGCTCCTGACGAATAAAGGCACGGCGCAATCGGCGCCGCGGAGAAAGAGGAATTCAAGCGTCGACGGTGTCGGCGGTTTTGTGTTGGGCGCTTGCATGCAGGGCGGCTTCACGCTGCTCGGCATCTCGGTAGTCCAGATACTTGCGCTGGGTGGCGATGTGATCAGCGACATGTTTGGCGTCATGCCACACGCCCCAGATAAACGACGAGCCCCGCCGCGACTGCCACGGCAGGCCGAGGAAATACACGCCCGGCTCACTCGACACGCCACGCTGATGCACCGGTTTGCCCTTGTCATCGAACGCCGCGACTTGCAGCCACGAGTAATCCACGGCAAACCCGGTGGCCCAGATGATCGAGGTGACACCAGCCTTGGCCAGATCCAGATCGGCCAGCGGATTTTTCACACACTCCGGGTCCGGATAGGTCTCGCGTGCTTCAGGTTCTTCCGGCAGGTCCAAGCCGTTACGCTCGATGTAGGCGTCAGCGGCATCCAGCAGCGCCAGATAGTTCTCATCACCGCGAGTGAGGTTGCCGAGCAGATCCTGCTTGAAAGTCACTACGCCGTCGTTGAGCGACTCGGTCACGCCGACCAGGGTCATGCCGCGATGGGCCAGACCACGAAAATCGATGGTGCGCCCGCCATGGGCTCCGCTGACCGCAATGGTCACGTGCTCGCGGCCGGGTTTCATCGCCGCTTGATCCCACTCGCCAAGCACCCCCAGCCACCAGCAGAAATCACGATTGCGATAGGCGCGAGGCGGGCGGTCATGCGCGCCAACGGAGAGGTAAACCTGCTTGCCGGATCGCTGCAGTTCATCGGCAATCTGCACGCCTGAAGAACCCGCGCCAACCACCAACACTGCGCCGGCAGGCAGTTGCTGCGGATTGCGATAGTCAGCGGAGTGAATCTGCAACAGGCGTTCGTCTTGGGGCGCAATCGCCGGGATCACCGGTTTCTGAAACGGGCCGGTAGCCGCCACCACGCGGGCGGCCTCGATCACGCCTTCGGACGTCTCGACGGTGAAGCCCGGGCGACCGATATTGCGCACCACGCTTTTGACGTCGACGCCGGTGCGGATCGGTGCATTGAATTTCTTCGCATAGGCCTCGAAGTAATCGGCCACGCGTTCTTTCGGGGCGAAACCGTCGGGATCGACGTCATCGAATTCCAGCCCGGGAAAGCGGTCGTGCCACGCCGGACCATTGGCGACCAGCGAATCCCAACGTCCGGTGCGCCAGCGCTCGGCAATGCGATTGCGCTCCAGCACCAGGTGCGGCACACCCAGTTTGCTCAGGTGTTCGCTCATGGCCACGCCTGCCTGGCCGGCACCCACGATCAGCGTGTCTGTTTTTATTATTTCAGTGGTCATCTCTACATCCTTCCTAGCAAGGCAGTGGATTCGGGCGCTGTTGGCTTGTCCGTTTTGCTTGCGGTCAGACTAGGGAGGAGGGGGGTATCGGTAAAATATTATTAAGCTGGGATGTGAAGATAATTTTCTGATGCAGAGGGCTGAAAGCCTTTAAATACGGGCATTTCCTGGAAGAGCAATAGCAAGGTTTGCGTACAAAAAAGCAATGTCTGAGTGATTATCGTGGCGAGGGGATTTATCCCCGATGGACTGCGAAGCAGGCCCATTCTTTTTGGGGCCGCTGCGCGACCCATCGGGGATAAATCCCCTCGCCACAAATGCAGCAACACGCGAGCGCTATTAGCGGTTAAGGAACGCCAGCAGATCCTCATTCAACGCCTGCGCATGCGTCACCGCAAAACCATGCGGCGCGCCTGCGTAGACCTTCAGTTCAGCACCCTTGATCTGCGCCGCTGCCTGCTTGCCGGTGGTTTCGAACGGCACGATCTGGTCGCCGTCGCCGTGGATCACCAAGGTCGGCACATCGATTTTGGCCAGGTCCGCACGGAAGTCGGTTTCCGAAAACGCGGTGACGCAATCCACCGTGCCTTTGAGCGAGGCCAGCAGCGCGACATTCAGGGTTTGCGTGAGCACGCCGTCAGAGACGGTCTGGCCCTGATTGGTGCCGTAAAACGGTGCCGCGAAATCGGCGATGAACTGCGCGCGATCCTTCAGCAGGCCAGCCTTGATGCCGTCGAACACCGACTTGTCGACGCCCTCGGGGAAGTCGGCTTTCTTGCCGAACAGCGGCGTTACCGCGCCCAGCAACACCAGGCCGGCAACGCGCTCGCTACTGTGGCGGGCAATGTAGCGGCTGACATCACCGCCGCCCATGGAGAAGCCCACCAGGGTCACTTCACGCAGGTCCAGATGATTGATCAACTGCGCGATGTCATCGGCAAAGGTGTCGTAGTCGTAACCGGTCCACGGCTGATCGGAACGACCGAAACCGCGACGGTCGAAGGCGATGGTGCGATAACCGCGGCTGCTCAGGTATTCCATCTGGTATTCCCACATGTCGGCATCCAGCGGCCAGCCGTGGCTGAACAGCACGGGCTTACCGCTGCCCCAGTCCTTGTAATAGATTTCGGTGCCGTCTTGGGTCTTCAACGTGCTCATGGAAACTCCTGCGTTTTGAGTTCAATCGTGGGCATAGCAGCCGCCACTATCTGCGCAAAATCCGCTGACAACTTGTACGCAGGTGCTAAGTTTGCCCGCTCGCTTGCGCAACCAATTTTCATCAGGAGTTGTAAGATGCAACCGCACGAAACTGTCGTTTGCCGGAGACACCTGAAATGAAACGCAAAAGTCTTGAGGGTAATGCCTGCCCCGTCGCCCGCACGCTGGATCTGATCGGCGATTGGTGGTCGTTGTTGATCGTCCGTGATGCGCTGGATGGCATTCGCCGATTCAGTGATTTCCAGAAGAACCTGGATATCGCCAAGAACATGCTCAGCGCCCGCCTCAAAAGTTTGGTGGAGCAGGGGATCCTGCAAACGGTGCCCGCCGCTGACGGCGGTGCCTATAAGGAATACGTGCTGACGGAGCGCGGCAAAGCCTTGCAAACGGTGATTGTCGCGTTGTCGCAGTGGGGCGGCGAGTTCATGTACGCACCGGGCGAGCCGGGCTCGGTGATGGTCGATGCGAAGCATCGGCAGCCGATTCGCAAGCTGGAGTTGATGGCCGCCGATGGCCGTCTATTAGCGCCGGAAGACGTGGCGACCAAGCTCAGTGTTGAGCATTGACGGACGAGGTCTGTTGCGGTTGTCTGTGACGTTCACCTGATAGTTGCCAGGCTTAATGGTTGTATTTTTATTGATGTTCTTTGACTGGCAGAAGGCGCAAAAGAGTTGGATGACTTTATGTCAGCGACTGTAAAGGTCATCAATACTCCCTTCTCGCTTTCTTTTCAGTAGTCGATCTACACCGTTAGAGATCGCGAACTGTTGACGTACAAGAGAATGATTGAACCTTGATGATAAGTGAGCTATTCCAGCGCTTCCTGGATGAGGAACTTGACTGGCGAATTTGTGAATTGTTGCGCACGGAAATTTTCACTACCCAACAGTCCGACGGGGTCGTGTGCATTCGTGAGTTCACTTTTAATCTGTTTGATGTCGTGATTGATTTTGAAGCGCGCACAGTCGTGGTGACGGATGTGCTATTGCCGGAAAGTGATGCAGGTGCGGTCATGTCACTGGACGAGTTTACGAGTGTCTGCAAGCTTTGATAGATCAGGTGTGAGGCAGTCGTTTCGGTGGAGCAGGGGATTCTGCAGACGGTGCCCGCCCCTGACGGCGGCGCCTATAAGGAATACGTGCTGACGGAGCGCGGCAAAGCCTTGCAAACTGTGATTGTCGCGTTGTCGCAGTGGGGCGGCGAGTTCATGTACGCACCGGGCGAGCCGGGCTCGGTCATGGTCGATGCGAAGCATCGGCAGCCTATTCGCAAGCTGGAATTGATGGCCGCCGATGGCCGCGTGCTGGCACCGGAGGATGGCGCAACCCGCCTGGCTGTTGAGCACTGATTGGCTAAGGCGCTACGTCGCGGAGCCGTGGTAGCTCCCATTGTTCAATCCTCGATACAAACCCGACGCAAGGTCAAAACGATTGTTTGACGCCAAAATGATGGCCATCTAGTATCGCGCCACTATTGTGATGTCACTTTCCGTCTCGAGGGATCGAACATGTACCCACCCGTCCTCGTGACGAGGTTGTGCGTAGCGTTGCTGTGCCTGCCTTCAGTCCAAAGTGCTTTCGCTGCACCCACTCCTGGTGAAACCGACCTGATTCGCAAACGTCAGAATCGCTTGCTCGAAGAGCAGCAGCCAAGCCTCGAAGAACTGATACCAAGTGAAAGTTTTGGGGTTTCGAGGGCCTTGTGATGACTAGAGTTATTGAGATGGATGCAGTTTCAAAAGCTATTGCCGTTTCAGAGTTGTTTAGTGTTGTTCTACTTGATCGTCTGGGTCAGGAGGCGTTATACGGATCGAAGGAGTGCTCAAGCAATATTTTTCTGGTTGATAACGTGGGAAACGTAGTTTGGCAGGTGAGTTCTGATTTTGATTCGGATGGGGGGGCATTCACCCATATTTTTGTGGAGGGGGGACAGCTTAAAGCTTACAGGTGGGATGGTGGTAGTTATAACCTCGACTTTCAAACAGGTAGAGCGGTTCCGAGCCAGCTATTGAAATGAGTCATCCCGGTGAGAGGTGAATGGTGAGGATTAAATGGGGACAGACCACGTTTAGATAAAGGGGGTTGGGCTACGGCTTTCAAATTTACTCAAAAAAGCCTGGTCTGTCCCCGTTTTCTCCCGTCTCTCTTTGACCGATTGCTAAAAGTGTTTGGGAGAAGCACATCAAAGGGATGAAACCTGAGGGTGTCAAAATCTCAAATAATTTAAAGGGTCTTTAGTCTATGAAGATTGAGAATGAAGAAGGCCAACTCCTAAATGTTATTGCTGATATCGGCGCCTTGGAGTGGCGGAAGTATCGGCAGAGGTTTCCTGAGGTGTGGGTTGGAAATGAAATTCGGCGAGAAGATCATTCTGCTTTTCCCCCTTTCATCGCTTTCAGGTTTAAGTGTGTTGCCAAAGATAAAATTGATAAGTTGAGGGCCGCGGTGGATGGCTACAAGGGGGCTTTGCCATGGTCGTTTGTTGGTCGGGCACGCGAAACTCTACCGGGGACTAACTTTATGATCGCTCCCACAAGGCTGTTGGAGGCGAGTGAATGCGGTATGACAAATATGGCTGCTGCAGTGTATTTATCTATTCACGAACCGCTACTTGGCCCACTGGCGTACGAGGATTTGGTTGGGCTGGCGGATCATATTCGCTCGGAGTTTTCGTTGTGTTAACTACTGTTGTGTTTAGGCAAGATACTAAAAGTGGGTGTGTTTATCTAGATGATCATATCGAGATTGGAAAAGATTTAACGTTCACTGCGCTTGTTGAGCAGGGTGTTAAATTTGATGGTGAAATAGATATGGGTAATGGCTGGATGCTGTTTTCCAGTTGGAATCATTGCATTTTAGGTCGCCAAGTTAATGTGAGTTTCGGTTTTTTCAAAGGTTGTCTGAAAAAATTTGGCTTCGCATTGATAAGTGGTGATGGGCGTGATCTCGAAGGGCTAAAGATCAAACACGACGCCTTATTAAATGAGCTGTTTGGTATTCCTCAGAAAAAAAATGAAATTCTAATAGCTTATGATTTTGTATGGGGGACTGTATCTTCACAATTGGACCCAAGAGGTGGCTCGTGTAGCGTGGAGTTCTATTGGAAGTGAATGTGGAGAAAAAGCCTGCATGGTTTCCGATTGAGATTGATAGCCACGTTTTCCGCCTACCTAACGCTCAGCAATACGATCCGCGAAATTCCAGTTGAGTAGACTGGTCGAGACATGGAGTAAATGGGGGGAGACCGGCTGAAAAAATACGTAAAATTTTGCCGACATTTTAGCCTTGCTGCCCGCTAAGCTTTCAGTTCGACCCATTGAAAGGATTCTGTACTTGAAAGTTTTTTTGAGCTTTGCCAAAGCTTGGCCTTGTATTTTACATGACGTAGACGACGCCGTTCTTTCCTGTCGTTTGGTCTTGGTGAAATATGAAGCTTGTTTGGGATAGAGGTAAGTGGGGGTGTTGATTTTGTTTTGGGCCAATTTATTGTTCAATTGTTGAGTTGAGTAGCCGATATGGCGTTTTATATAGAGATGGATAAAACAGCAGAGACTGAGGAGTATGTTGAGTATACGTTTGGCCGGGGGGTGGAGGTGGGTTTGATAAGGCTGGATAAAATAAAGGGAACTATTGCTGTTCTAAAGGAGTGTCCATTGGATGCGAAAGGTCAATGGTCAGATAGAGTCGGTATGAAATTGGCTCGTTTTTTCGTGAGTGGCGAGTTTCCTGAAAAAACCCAGTGGGCGTCTTGATAGAAAAAGCGACGTGTGCAACGTTATGCTGGAGTTGATGTGCAGGAAGCCGATCCAGTAAAGACTGACGTAAAACACCAGCCATTGATGACTTCAAGCCGATGAGCGGTGTATAGCCGTTGCGGATCTGCAGAAGAGGCGAATCTTCGGATTATTGACTGTGGTAACCCCTAATGAATGAATCCTGCGGCGTGAAGTGCGAGCAGTGTGGGGGCAATTTGATCTTCTTCGAAGAAGGTCGTGCCCAGGGAACACGATGCGATCAGTGTGACTGGTCGGTAGTGACAACGAATATGCCCGGCATCCAGCTGGATAGGTGCAGGTATGAAGTTCGCTGTCGCGGCGACTATCGGAATCAAGCCCAGGTAAAGGCTGTCTCCGAGGTGACAGGTCAAAATTATTTGATTTCCAGGCTTACACTCCAGCAAGGCGATGCTCTGGTATTCAGCGGTCAGGCGCAGGAGGTCTTACAGGCTAGAAATATTCTTGCGTCAGCGGGTGTTGTTTGTGAAATCACGCCTGATTTTTCCTGGATATGAATAGAAATCTGGCGATAGGAGCAGTTTTTTCGGAGGCGGGCTATGAATCAACAACAGCAGGACTTGATGATTGATCTGGTGTCGCATCGGATCTCAACAGACTGTTTTCTTGAGTCCTTATTTAATGGTGGGGATATCCCCGAAGATTACCTGCGTGCTGAACTGGAAACTGCGCTTGAAATTAAAGACGCTGACAGTGTGGAATGCTTGCTGATATTCGGTGCGGTGTTCGGTTTCACTCAAGACTGTGCGGATGTGTTATGCCGCTTACTCGTTGAAGAATGGCACATCAGTCACGAGAATATTGCAAGGGAATTGAAGGTTTTCAGATACCCTGGGGCGGTCGACTATTTATTCAAGACGGCGCTGACCTGCTTTCCGTATATCGCTTCCGAGCATGCTCTGGGTGTGAAATGCATTTATGCTTTACACGAGATCGGTACCGATAAGGCTAGAGAAAAATTGCAATTGCTGGCCAAGGTTGATAACGCTGAAATGTCCGAGCGTGCACGCCGTTTATTGGCGCGAGTGTGATGTTGCTTTAAAAGTGGTTGAGTTCGCAGGCAGGAATATGCATTTTCCGATTTAAAATAAAAAGCCCCGAATTGCTCGGGGCTTTTTATTTCGGCTGGCCATCGGCAGTGACTTAACGAAACGCCGGCACCACGTGCTTGATAAACAACTCCAGCGACTTCTTCTTCTCCGCATGCGGCAAGCTGTTGTCACACCAGAAACTGAACTCATCCACCCCCAGCTCTTGGTAATACTTGATGCGCGGAATAATCTCTTCCGGCGTACCAATCATCGCCGTTTTGTGCAGGCTCTCCAGCTCAAACTCCGGACGCCCGGCAAACTTCTCTTCCGGGCTCGGCGCGAGGAAGCCGTTCACCGGGGTTTGCTTGTTGCCGAACCACGCATCGAAGGTGCGGTAAAAACGTGAGATGGCTTTCGCGCCGATTTTCCAGCCGTCCGGATCATTCGCCGTGTGCACGTGGGTGTGGCGCAGCACCATCAGTTGCGGGCGCGGCACTTCAGGATTGTTGTCCAGCGCGGTCTGGAATTTGTTCTTCAGATCGAGGACTTCTTCGTCGCCCTTCATCAGCGGCGTGACCATCACGTTGCAGCCGTTGGCCACGGCAAAGTTGTGCGAATCCGGGTCGCGTGCGGCGATCCACATCGGCGGGTTTGGCTTTTGGATCGGTTTCGGCACGCTGGTGGAAGTGGGGAATTTCCAGATATCGCCGTCGTGGGCGTAGTCGCCTTGCCACAGGGCGCGCACGACCGGGACCATTTCCCGCAGGGCCTGGCCGCCGGATGAGGCGGGCATGCCGCCGGCCATGCGATCGAATTCAACTTGATAAGCGCCGCGTGCGAGACCGACTTCCATGCGGCCGTTGCTGATCACGTCGAGCAGTGCACATTCGCCGGCCACCCGCAGCGGGTGCCAGAACGGCGCGATGATGGTGCCGGCGCCGAGGTGGATGGTAGTGGTTTTCGCGGCGAGGTAGGCGAGCAGCGGCATCGGGCTCGGCGAGATGGTGTATTCCATGGCGTGGTGTTCGCCGATCCATACGGTGCTGAAACCGCCGGCCTCGGCCATCAGGGTCAGTTCGGTGAGGTCTTCAAACAGTTGGCGGTGGCTGACGCTTTCGTCCCAGCGTTCCATGTGGATGAACAGGGAAAATTTCATGACGCTTCCTCGGATCTATTGTTGTTATGGCTACAAAACTGTAGGAGCGAGCCTGCTCGCGATGGCGGTGTGTCAGAAAACTCATCGACATCGGATAAATCGCTATCGCGAGCAGGCTCACTCCTACATTTGATTTGTGCGGGGCTTGAGGTTTTGATCAGGCCAGGACGGGCAGGGCGCCCATCTTGCCGTGGCAGTAAACCAGCGGCCCGGCGATCTGTTCGGGCACGATGAGGTTCTTCACCGCGCCGACCATGATGGCGTGGTCGCCGCCTTCATATTCGCGCCACAACTCACACTCGATGATAGCTGTTGCATTGGCCAGGATCGGGTTGCCCAACTCGCTCAACGTCCACTCGATGCCTTGCGCCTTGTCCTTGCCTTTACGGGCGAAGGCGTAGGCTTCGCTTTGCTGGCCGCCGGACAGGACGTGAATCGCAAAACGCTTGTTCTTGATCAGGACAGGATAGGAGTCGGAACTGTAATTGGGGCAGAACAGCACCAGGGCCGGGTCCATCGACAGCGAGCTGAAGGCGCTGGCGGTCAGGCCGACGATCTGTCCGTCGTCATCCAGGGTAGTGATCACGGTGACGCCGGACGGGAACGAACCCATGACTTGTTTGTAGATGGCCGCATCGATCATTGGACGATCCTCGGGTGGCGTGACGCTGTTTTTATGTGTTTGTTGGTCTGATGGTATACCACTATTTTATCTTTGCAAGGGCTTTTAAGCTGAACCGATAAACGTACCGCGTTCGTCGGAAACTCAATGTTTATGGGGCTTTCGGCTGGCCGCTGAGCTGCGGTATCAGCGAGGATGGCGCATCAGATAGCGCCGTAAACTACGGATCAGTCTTGTGAATTGTTTGGAATACCATAATATGGTTTCCATCTGAGGGGTGATCAAAGCGTCCCCCCGGTTTGGCTTCACACAACGATAAGAACAGACAAACTCGAGTTCATGCATATGTCCCAGATGTCCCGGCAAGATCCGTTGATCGAGAATCACACGGTCGATTACGTCCCACTCGCGGAACGCCACGGGAAGGCCCGCGACCTTTTCACTCTTTGGTTCAGCACCAACATTGCGCCACTGCCCATCGTCACCGGCGCCATGGTGGTTCAGGTGTTCCATCTCGATTTGCTCTGGGGGCTACTGGCGATTGTGCTGGGGCACATGATCGGTGGGGTGGTGATTGCGCTGGCGTCGGCACAGGGCCCGCGCATGGGCATTCCGCAAATGGTTCAGAGCCGTGGCCAGTTCGGGCGTTACGGCGCGCTGTTGATCGTGTTCTTTGCGGCGATCATCTACATCGGTTTCTTCATTTCCAACATCGTGCTCGCCGGTAAATCCATCGTCGGGATTGCGCCGTCGGTGCCCGCGCCGTTGAGTATTCTGATCGGGGCGCTGGCCGCTACGGCGATCGGCGTGATCGGTTACAACTTCATCCATACGCTGAATCGCATCGGTACCTGGGTGATGGGCAGTGCGCTGCTGGCGGGGTTCATCTACATCTTTGCCCATGACTTGCCGGCGGATTTTCTCAGCCGTGGCAGTTTCAACCTGTCCGGCTGGCTGGCGACGGTGTCGCTGGGGATCATCTGGCAAATCAGCTTTTCGCCGTACGTCTCCGATTACTCGCGTTACCTGCCGGCGGATATCGGTATTGCCAAGCCATTCTGGGCCACCTATCTGGGCGCGACACTGGGCACGATTTTGTCGTTCAGTTTTGGCGCGGTGGCCGTGCTGGCGACTCCGGAAGGCACCGAAGCGATGGTCGCGGTCAAGCAGTCGACCGGTTGGCTGGGGCCGATTCTGATGGTGCTGTTCCTGCTCAATATCATCAGCCACAACGCGCTGAATCTGTACGGCGCGGTGCTGTCGATCATCACCTCGATCCAGACCTTCGCCAGCCAATGGACGCCGAGCATCAAGGTGCGCGTGGTGCTGTCGAGCGTGGTGCTGGCTGGTTGCTGTGTGGTGGCGCTCGGGGCGTCGGCGGATTTCATTTCCGAGTTCATCGGGCTGATTCTCGCGCTGTTGCTGGTGCTGGTGCCGTGGGCGTCGATCAACCTGATCGACTTCTACCTGATCAAGCGCGGCAACTACGACATCACCTCGATCTTCCGCGCCGACGGCGGGATTTACGGGCGCTTCAATCTGCACGCGATCATTGCCTATTTCATCGGCATCATAGTGCAGCTGCCGTTCGCCAATACCTCGCTGTACGTCGGGCCTTACGCCAACCTGGTCGATGGTGCGGATCTGTCGTGGCTGGTCGGCCTGGTGGTGACCGTTCCGCTGTATTACTGCCTGGCAACGCGCGGCCAGACGCAGCAGAGCAGGGCGCTGCGGTTGGGGCGTGGCGAGGGGATTTATCCCCGATCGGCTGCGAAGCAGTCGTGAAATCTGCGAATGCGGTGTCCTTTGGTTGAGGGGACCGCTTCGCAACCCATCGGGGATAAATCCCCTCGCCACAAGTGATGCTCGCCCGGTCCTCCGCATTCCGGCGGTCATTCAAATTGGCCACATCGATCCCCTTTTGGCCAATCCCCCACTGTGCTCCGTCTGCGCTGTCAGCAAGAATCAAAGCCATAACGAGACGCCAGACCTTTTTGCCCTCGGCGACCTTTAACGCCGCTGCCGTGTACAGAACATAAAAACCATCGAACTCACGCCGCTTTTTGGGGAAACAACCATGGTCACGATGAAACGTATTCTGGGTGCCACCGTGTGTGGGCTGACGCTGCTGGCCAGCGCCGTCCACGCCGAGCAGCGCGAACTGCGGGTGTACAACTGGGCGGATTACATCCTGCCGTCCGTGCCCAAGGATTTCGCCGCGAAAACCAACATCAAAGTGACCTGGGATACCTTCGACACCAACGAATCCCTGGAAGCCAAACTGCTGACCGGCAACTCGGGTTACGACCTGGTGGTGCCGTCGAACCAATTCCTTGATACGCAGATCAAGGCCGGCGTTTTCCAGAAACTCGACAAGACCAAGCTGCCGAACTGGAGCCATCAGGATCCGGAACTGTTGAAGCTGCTGGACAAAAACGACCCCGGCAATCAGTACGGCGTGCCCTACATGGTCGGTACCGTGCTGATCGGCTTCAACCCGGCCAAGGTCAAGGCGGCACTGGGCGACAACGCGCCGGTGGACAGTTGGGATCTGGTGTTCAAACCCGAGAACATGGAGAAGCTCAAATCCTGCGGTGTGGCGATGCTCGATTCGCCCTCGGAGATCTTGCCGCTGGCCCTGCATTATCTCGGCCTCGACCCCAACAGCCAAAACCCTGCCGACTATGAAAAAGCCAAGGAGTTGATGCTCAAGGTTCGTCCGTACGTGACCTACTTCAACTCGGCCAAATACATGACAGACATCGCCAATGGCGATATCTGCGTGGCCATCGGTTACTCCGGCAGCTTCTACCAGTTCGGCAACCGCGCCAAAGAAGCGGGCAACGGCGTGGTGGTCGACTGGCGTTTGCCGAAGGAAGGCGCGCCGATCTGGTTCGATACCTTCGCCATTCCGAAGAGCGCGAAGAACGTCGCCGAGGCCCATGAATTTCTCAACAACCTGCTCGATCCGAAAGTCATTGCGCCGATCAGTGACTTCCTCGGTTACCCGAATGCGAACAAGGATTCGATGCCGTTGATCAACAAGGAAATCACCGGCAATCCCAACCTGACACCGACCCCCGAAGCGCTGAAAAACCTTTACGTCGTCCAGCCATTGCCGCAGAAGCTTGAGCGCGTACGGACCCGGGTCTGGACCAGCATCAAGTCCGACAAATAACCATCAGCACAATCCTGCAAGGTATTGTCGGTGGACGAAGGATTTGTGCTGTCAGGGCGATTTTCTTCAATACCCGAGGGCAGGGCGCTGGTTACTTTGAGCGCCTTGTTCCTCGTTTTGAAGAAGGTGTGCAATGAGTCTGATTGTTTCGATGGCGGCGTTTGCCCTCGCCGCGTCCATCACCCCCGGGCCGGTCAATATTGTGGCGCTGAGTGCCGGTGCGCAGTTCGGCTTTCGTGCCAGTCAGCGGCATGTCGCCGGGGCGACGCTGGGGTTTGTGCTGCTGTTGGTGCTGATGGGGTTGGGCCTGCATGAAGTGCTGAAGCTATGGCCGTTCATGACTCGGCTGGTGCAACTGGCGGGGGTGGCATTTCTGCTGTTCATGGCCTGGAAACTCGCCAGCGATGACGGGCAACTGAACACTGGCGACTCGGCACGTGCGCCGTCGATGCTCTATGGCGCAGTGATGCAATGGCTCAACCCCAAAGCCTGGCTGGCCTGCGTGGCCGGGATGGGCGCGTTTGTCGCCGATGGCGAGGCGCGGCTGGTCTGGCAGTTTGCGGCGGTGTATCTGGTGATCTGCTATGTGTCGGTGGGTTGCTGGGTGTATGCCGGGACGTTTTTGCGCGGGTATCTGGGCAATCCGGCAGGGATGCGCTTGTTCAATCGACTGATGGCGGGGTTGTTGGCGGTGAGTGCGATCTACTTGCTGCTACCTTGACGAGGAGCAACCCTGACTCCAACGCTGACCTTTGTGGCGAGGGAGCTTGCTCCCGCTGGGTTGCGCAGCGACCCCAATCCGGCACAACCAGAGCTGCCAGATGTAGCGCATTCTTGCGGATTTGGGCGTGCTTCGCCCTCCTGCGGGAGCAATCTCCCTCGCCACAGACATCGATGCGTTCCGGTCAGCCGCGATACTGCCCCGGCGTCGCCGCCAGATGCTGTTTGAACGCTCGCTGAAAATGCGCCTGATCGGCAAACCCCGCTTCCAGCGCCACATCGGCGATCAACTGACCACTGCGCAAACGGCCACGGGCGAACTGGATGCGCTGGTTCACCAGAAACGCATGCGGGGTCATCCCGTAATACTGTTTGAAGGCGCGAATCAGGTACGACGGTGACAGCTGCGCCGCGAGGCAAATGTCATCCAGGCTCAGCAGGTCCGTGCAATGTTCGCGGATGTAATCGGCGGCGCGTTCAAGCTTGAAATTCGGCTCGCGCACGGGAGCTTGTGCCGGGTTCAGACGCAGTTGCAGATCGCTGAAGAATTCCACCGCCACGCTCTGTTTGCGCAAGACGTCCTGCTGCTCGTCGATCAACACCTCGTACAGCCCGTTGAGATCGCCGAACAGCTTGGCGTCGTCGAGATGAGTGGTGGCAAAGCGGCGAAACTCAAGCTCGGCACTGAAGCCCAGTTGATGTTGCAGATCGGTCAGCCATGGCGTCTCGACGTACAGCATCAGGTACGACCACGGCTGATCATCGATAGGGTTGCACGCATGCACATCACCGGGATTCATCAGCACCACGGTGCCCGCCGTGACTTCGAACTGCGCTTGTTCGTGTACATAGGTGCTGCGCCCGGCGGTGATCGCTCCAATCGAAAAATGCGCATGGGAATGCCGGGCGTAACACACCTCGCGACCATCGGCGATCGCCCGCGCCTCGATGAAGGGCAGGGCGTCGTCGCGCCAGAAGCGCGGGGCTTTTTCAGGGTTTTTCGCGGCAGCGTGTTTCATCAACGTCATTCCCGGCAGGCCAGCGCCCGAGTGTATTAGCTCTGGCCGGCAAAGGCCCGTTCCAGTTCGGCGATGTCGAGTTTTTTCATCTGGAACATGGCCTGCATCGCCCGCTGGGATTTGCTGATGTCCGGATCTTGCATCATGTGCATGAACGCCACCGGCACGATCTGCCACGACACGCCAAACTTGTCTTTCAGCCAGCCACATTGCTGGGCCTCCACTGGCCCGCCGGCCGACAGATTGCCCCAGAAATGGTCGACTTCCTCCTGGTTCTGGCAATTGACCTGAAACGAGATGGCTTCGCTGAACTTGAACATCGGCCCGCCATTCAGCCCGGTGAAAGCATGGCCATCGAGTTCGAAACTGACGGTCATCACTGCACCTTCCGGCTTGCCGTGAAATTCCTGACCGACCTTGCTGTAGTGGGTCACGCCGGTGATTTTCGAGTGGTCGAAGATCGCGCAGTAGAACTTCGCCGCCGCTTCGGCCTGATCGTCGAACCACAGGCACGGTGTGAGTTTTTGAAAGCGTTGCATGGCAGTCATCCTCGGCAGGTTAGACACGCAGGATTAACAGCGTAGTCAGTCCTTGGTCGACTGGCGGTGCTGTAGATCGACAAGTGCGCCGCCATTGGATTGTCGATAGACTTGCCGCCCCGATTTTGCCGCAAGGACGCTTCGCATCATGGTTGCCCCACGTTCCCTGTTTTTCGCCTGCCTGTTCGCCACTGCATCGGCCAGCGCGGCCCCATTGAGCTGTCAGCTCCAGGACCCGGCCGGCAAATACCTTGTCGACGTGCGTGTCGAGCAGCCGCCGACAGACAGCTTCGACCCGGTATCGGCGCAGATCATCTTGCGCGATAAAGTCAGCGGCGATGTGCTGCAAACAATCGCAACACCCGACGCTTCCGAGCTGTTGAAGACTGATGGCGCAGACCCAACCCTGCGCTGCGATGAACAGCGGCTGCTGGTGTTCGACGACTTCAATTTCGATGGTCAGCAGGATCTGGCCGTGCGCAACGGCAATGACGGTGGTTACGCGGCGGCGTCATACGACATTTACCTGTTCGATGCGGCGAATCCGCTGCTGATGCCGAACAAGGCATTCTCCGCGCTGACCCGTGAGCCGAACTTGGGCATGTTCGAGATCGATAGCACAGGCAAACGCCTGATCACCCGCTCGAAAAGCGGTTGCTGCTGGCGCCAGCGTGCGAGCTGGCAGGTTCAGGACCAGCGCCCGCTGCGCGTGGCTGAAACCATCGAAGTGGCGCAGGCGCCCTCCGAAGCCAATCCGTTCATGCCCAAAGGCTACACCGAAATCACCCAGCGCAATTTGCAGGGCGGTCAGTGGGTCGAGCAACGTCGTTTCGAAGGGCCGACGGGTGAGGCGCCAGTGATGTTGCGCGGCAAGCTCGACGGGAAAATCGCTTTCCAGTTGTGGTGGCAATTGCAGGGCGCTGTCTACATCGGCGAAGTGCGCTACACCGGTAGCAGCGGCAAACCCATCCGACTGGTCGGCGAACCTTACGACGATGGCGGCATTGCCCTGCACGAGATCAGTGAGCAGGGCACGATTACCGGCAACTGGTTTATTGACGGTGAGCCCGATGAGAACGGCTTCCAGGGCGGGACCTGGCACAGCGGTGACAAGTCGTATTCCGTTGAATCGCGCCCGACCGGTTTCCATATTGCGCCGCAGAAACTCGCCGCGGTGGCGGCCGATCAACGCGAAGGGCGCTACGTCATGGTGACCGATGATCAGCGCTCGGCATGGCTGACATTGAAGATCACCCGCGATCCGCAGGGTAGCGAAGTGGCGTCCCTGCAGATGGCGGTCACGCAACCGGACAAACCGGCTGGTCAGGTGAATGAACAGTGGCCATTGTTGGCGGGCAATCTGCTGATCGCACAGAAACAAGTGACTGAGCCGCTCTACCGCGTACGTCTGCTCGACGGTGCTGTGTGGGTGGAAGCCTATGGCGAGTACGACGCTTTCCGGGGCACGTATCTGAAGCAACCGTAACCGGCGCGCACCATCAGAAATCCCAACGCGTGGTCAGTTGCAGGCTGCGCGGTTCGCCATAGAAGCCGGTGCCGAAGTTGCCGAGCCCGGTGTAGTAGGTTTTGTCGAACAGGTTCTTGATGTTGAGTGTGGTGCTCAGGTGCTCGTTGAAGCGATAGCGCGCCATCGCATCGACCAGGTAGTAACTGTCCTGAGTGATGCGCACGTTCTCGCCAGCATCGGGTTGGAACACGTTGCCGAAAAACTCGCTCTGCCAACTGACGCCGCCGCCCAGTGTCAGGTTCTGCCAGTGGCCGGGCAGTCGATAGCTGCTGAATAGCCGGATCAATTGCTCCGGTGCGGTGGTTTGCAGGATCGAGGCGTACACCGGCTTGCCGTGGGTATCGCGGGTGTGGTTGTAGGCGTAGCCGGCGGAGAGGTTCCAGCCGTCGGCCACCTCGCCCGCCAGTTCGAATTCAAAGCCCTTGGTGGTCGCGCCTTGCACGCCGCGGTACACGGCCTCGTTGTCGAAGCCGCTGACTTGTTCGGCGACGTTGTCTTGCTCGATGCGAAACACGGCGAAACTGGCATTGAGTCGACCGTCGAAATACTCGGCCTTGATGCCCGCTTCATAGCTGTCGCCCTGCACAGGGTCGAGGACCTGGCGCGAGGCGTCTTTGCTGAGCTGCGGTTGATAGATGCGCGTGTAACTGGTGTACAGCGAATAGGAATCGTCGAGATCGTAGACCATGCCCGCGTACGGCGTGACCACACCGGTCTGGCGGTAGCCGTCGCGCACATCCGCTGTGGCCGGATCGCGGTAGTCGAGGTGGTCGCTGGCGGTGAAATCGCTGACCCGTCCGCCAAGGATCAACGCCAGATCGTCGCTGGCCTTGAAGCGCGTTGAAAAGTACGCGCCGGTCTGGCGCTGAACGATGGCGTCCGTGCCGATCTGCGGGATGTCGGGCTTGGGATATTCGCCACGCCAGTCAAAAATGCTGCCATTGAGCGGCGGGTAGACCGAGCCGTAAACCGGGTTGTCCTGTCGGGTGTTCATCGACATGAAACCGATAAGCAGCTGATGTTCGCGGCCGAACAGGCTGAACGGTCCGCCGAGGTTGATATCGACGTTGTCTTGCACCTCATCGCCCTTGAACTTGCCCATGTACAGAAACATGCCGCCGCCGGTTGCCGGGTCCGGATTGCCGCCGCTGGCCGAGCCGAGGAGGGTGTCGTGCTCGCGGTGTTTGCGGTCGTAGCTGAGTTTCAGCGTCCAGTCGTTTTGCAGTTGGTGGGCGAGGGCGGCGAACAGCGTCTGATTGATGAAATCGCGGCGGCTCCAGTCGGTGGCCGGGTTGAACGAGCGCGAGAAATGGGTCCGTGAACCGTCGCTGAAAAACATCGGGAACCCGGTCCAGCTCGCACCGCGCGAGCGGGTGTTCTGCTGGTCAAAACCGAGGGTCAGCAGCGTGTCCGGGGTCAGGTCGGCTTCGACGATGCCATAGGCAATGTCCTTGGTGTTTTGGTAGTGATCGGCGTGAGCGCTGCGCTGCTGATGGACGCCGACAAAGCGTGCGCGCACGTTGCCGCTGGCAGACAACGGGCCGGCAATATCGGTTTCAGTGCGCACGTTATCCCACGAACCGAGGCTGCCACTCAGCGCCGCCTGGAACACTGGCGTCGGGCGCTTACGGATCAGATTGACCGTGGCCGATGGATCCCCCGAACCGGTCATCAGGCCGGTGGCGCCCTTGATGATTTCGACGCGGTCGAAGGGCGCCATGTCGGTGCTGGTGGTGCCGTAATCGTAGACCCCGTCGTAGTCGGTATTGACGCCGTCGTACTGGAAATTGCTGATCGGCGCGCCCCGACTGGAAAACTCCCAGCGCTCACTGTCGTAGTTCTGCACGCTGATGCCCGGCGCGCGACGCAGGACATCAGCAATCGCGGTGGCGCCCTGGTCGTCGAGTTGCTGGCGGGTGATCACCGTGACCGATTGCGGGGTTTCGCGCAGGGACACCGGCAGGCCGGTGGCCGATGACGATTGGCCGGTGGTGTAGGCGTGGCTGCCTTCGGTGATGGCGCCAAGCGGCTTGCCGGAAATCGTCGTGGCGTCCAGTTGCACGGGGCTTGCGGTATCGCTGATACGCAGGACAAAACCGCCGCCGTTTTGCTGCTGCGCTTGCAGGCCGCTGCCATCGAGGAGGATTTGCAAGGCTTGCCGCACGCTGTAATCGCCGTTGAGGCCGGGGCTGCGCTTGTCGGCGGCGAGATCGTTATGGCCGGCGAGGAACACGCCGCTCTGCTCGGCAAAACGGTTGAGCACCGTGACCAGTGGGCCGGCAGCGATGGAATAGTGATGCCTTGGCGCTTGATCGACAGCGGGCGCCGCCAGCGCCATCGACACGCACGCCCCCGGCAAGGCAGATGCCAGGGCCAGGGCGAAACGGCTGCGGGCGAGGGTGGAGCGCAACATGAAGTTCCCGGGGCGATCAACGAAAAGAGGGGCTGCTGAGGGTCAACCGAACGAATCGGCAAAAAGGGAACCGTGCGCCGAAAAAATCACACGCTCGGCCCGACGCTGACCCACCAGTTGAAGGTTTTATCGACACGAATGGGCAGCGCCGCTTCCAACAAACGCAGGGCTTGATCGGTATCCTTGAGCGGGAACGAGCCCATCACCGGCAGACTCGCCACGACCGGATCGCAGTGCAGATGCCCCGGGCGATAACGGCTCAATTCTTCAATCAACTCGCCCAGCGGCAGGTTGTCCGCCAGCAACAGGCCCTGACGCCAGGCCTCGCGGGACGGGCTGGCCGGAGCTGTGTTGCCCAGGCGCTCGATGCTGAAGGCCAGTTGTTGGCCGGCCTGCACAACCAGGCTTGCGCCTTGCTGGTTACGCACCTCGACCGCGCCCTGATAGACATTGAGCAAGGTATTGCGCTCGTTCTGGCGCACGCTGAACCGCGTGCCCAGTGCGCGCATCCGGCCGTGCTCGGTATCGACCAGAAAGGCGCGGCCCAGCTCCTTGGCGGTGTCGATCAGCACTTCACCGGCATGCAATTGCAACAGGCGTTGCGTGGCGTCAAATCGCACATTCACGGCGCTCAGGGCGTTGAGCCAGATGCGGCTGCCGTCGCTGAGGGTGGCCTCGCGGGTTTCTCCAGTGCCTGTCGACAGATCCGCGCTGAGGCGTTCGACCATCGGCGTACTGCGCCACGCGGCCCAACCGGTCAGCCCGGTCGCCGCCAGAATTAACAGCCCTTTGAGCGACTGTCGACGGCTGATCGAGGTGCGTGTGCTGGTGCGCAGGGTGTGGCTGATAGCGTGGGCCTCGTTATCGCCCTGCAACGGCGCAAAGCGCTGGCCGACGCGTTCGACATAACGCCAGGCAGCCTGATGCTCAGGGCTTTGCGCCAGCCACGCCTGCCAGCTCAGGCGCTCGTGCTCGGCGACGTGGTCGTCATGCAACTGCACGTACCACTGCGCCGCTTGCTCAAGGCTGGTGTGGCTGAGCTTGTTCACCGGGCTATTCAATCAGCAAACCATCGAGTTCGGCTTCGAGCATGGCGCAATGCATCATCGCCTGAGCCAGGTATTTCTTGATCATCCGCTCGCTGACGCCGAGCTGTTCGGCGATCAGTTTGTAGGGCATGCCATGCAGCTGCGCGAGGATGAACGCATCGCTGACCCGCTGTGGCAGACGCTGCAACATGGCGTCCACTTCGTGCAGGGTTTCGACGATGATCGCCTGTTGCTCGGGCGAGGGCTGCAAGTCCGCCGGGCGACTGGCGAGTGTTTCCAGCCAGGTCTGCTCCAGTTGCCGACGTCGCCAGTGATCGACGCACAGGCCCCGGGCAATGGTCGCCAGATAGGAGCGTTCGTGAACTTCGCCATTGAAGGTTTGCGGGCGTTTGAGTACGCGGATGAAGGTGTCGTGCGCCAGATCCGCGGCATCCATCGCGTTGCTCAGGCGCCGACGCAATAGCTCATGCAGCCAGCGGTGATGGCTGAGGTAGAGATTCTGCACGAGAGAGGCGTCGGCGACCGTCATCAGAGCAAGCGTCCAGAGCGACCGTTTCGGGTCTAAATAAGAATGGGTCGCGATTAAAGCAAAAGGACGGATGGTGTGCAAATGATATTGGTTTGCTTTTGGGTGGTTGGGATGTCGGGCGTGGAGTTGTGTAGTCTTAATGACAATTCAGTGAGTCAAAATGACTTTTATTGATCTGGGTCAAATTGACTCTTTTTTTCGCAAGTAGCTGATTTTATGGGGGAGGAAATCTGGCACAAGAATTGACACGGCTTCTGTACCTACTCAGGAGTACCGCGCTATGTTCACCTTCCTCGAAAGTCCGCTGAACGTTCTGCACCTGTCGAGCAAAGTGCTCGTCGCTGGCCTGATTGTCTTGCTGGCGGGTATTTACGGCGCTTATCTGTATCAAGGCAACATGCCGATCGCGCTGCTGGTGGCCATGCACGCCATGACCATCCTCGGCCCGACCTTGCTGAAAATCGGCTACGTCATGCGCCTGCTGGCGCAGTACCAGACTCGCCGCACACTCGCCATCCACTGAATTCCTGTGGGAGCTGGCTTGCCAGCGATGAGGCCAGCAGCCATGACATCAAGGTTGCCTGACCCAACGCCATCGCTGGCAAGCCAGCTCCCACAAGTGCGGGGCGTATGCAAGACCCATGTCTCGACGATGATTCCTGCATCATCGGCGTTCAGCGATCATCAGCAACGACTGCGACACCGGGCTCTGCGGGTGCTGGGGTTCTTGCAGTCCGATCAAACGAAAACCCGCCATGTCGAGCGCATTAAGCCAGCTCGACAAGGTGCGGAAATACCAGGGCATCGGCTGCCACTGGCCCTTGAAGCCGTCGAAACTTTCCTCGCGCCAACCATCCTGATAATCACCTGCCGCAGCCGCCCACGGGTGCAGCGTCTGAATTACCAGCGCACCACCGGGCACCAGCAACGCATTCATCGCGGCGAGCAACGGGATGATGTCTTGATGCAGCAGCGAGAAGTTGGCGCAGATCAGGTCGTAGTCGCGTCCGATGTCCACCGTCGCCTCGACCAACGCCTCATAAGTGGCGACATGCACCGCCGAAGCTCCGGCCACCCGTGCAGCCTCGATCAGCGTCGCATCGCCATCCACGCCTGTCGCGTCGATGCCGCGATCTGCCAACGCCCGCAACAACCAGCCTTCGCCGCAACCAAGGTCAAGCACGCGTGCTGGTTGTCGGCCCATGATCGCCAGCAGAATCGCCTGGTCGGTGATCTGCTGACGGCTTTCAATCGCGCCGCTGCGGATCACCTCGATCCAGGCGTGGGCGTTGTCGTGCCAGCTCTGCAAAAGGGTGGATTCGGGGGAGGGCATGTCGTGGTCCGATGCGGTGCAAAAAAATCAGTATGGACGCCGGATTGAAGATCGCCATGCAGGACGTGCCAGCCCTGCATGGCGATCCGTCTGGCAACGACTACGGCAGTCGTAGCTTATCCAGTAATCGATTGACCAATAGCTCGTTCAACATGATCACCTGTTGCAGCGCCAGCAACGGTTTGCGCTCCGGGCCACCTACGGAGTTGGCGATATTGCCGGCCATGGCGTGGGCGTATGAAAGCGATTCACAGGCCTCGACCAGCAGGGTTTCGTCATCCAGCGTGGGGTCGACGAGATAGACGGGGCGAAACTTGGGCGATGCTGGCGGAGCCGCCAGGTCTTCGGGCTTGAGGTAGTAGTCGAGGGCGCGATCAGTCGCTTCTTTGACCTTTTGCGGGTCAAGCGCGGGGTCGTGGGGGATGGGATCGGTGGACGGTGGGTTTGGCGTGATTTTGAACATAGATAAAGCTCCAATTTAAAAAATGGGAGCCATCACCCTCGCTACCAAACGGCGGGTGGCGGCCATGCGCAGGTTGGTAGACCGGTTAAATTGGGAAACCCGGCGCTCACAGAGGAGCCCCACGCATGCCCACCATCAAAGCTGTACCTCAAAAAAGAGACAGCATCGAAGGTGTCGCAACAACGACAATTTAAAGCGGGCTACCAAACCCGATCACTGTTTTTCAGTGACAGGGAAACGATATAGCCCGGCCCATAGCCGTGTAAGCCGGCGGATTCTGGCGCACGCGTAGGTAACGGCGCAAGGTCTTGTAGGTAGGATGGCGTAACGGTTTGTGTGCTTTAAACGCGATCACGGCTTTGTGTTTATTGATGAGAATACGGGATGGCGGGGCTTTGGGTTCTGGGGTGTGTCAGTGGGAATCCCCCTCACCCCAGCCCTCTCCCCCAAAGGGGGCGAGGGGGAAAGGGAGCCGATCTCCATGTACTCCAGAACCTGATTTCAACTCGATATTTCAGGTCGGCGTATTTCGAGCATCCAGCTCGGTCAGTTCCCGCTACCTCTGGGAGAGGGTTAGGGTGAGGGCTGTCGTCTGGATGATCGGTAATTTCAAATTCTGAAGTGGAGGTGAGACATGAATCGATTGACTGGTGGTTGCCTATGCGGCGACGTCCGTTTCGAAGTGACAGGTCAGCCCTATCGCGTCGGCATTTGCCACTGTCTCGACTGCCGCAAACGCCACGGCGCGCTGTTCGGCACCTCGGCAATATTCCCCGAAGATGCGTTGAAGGTCACCGGCGAAACCCGCGACTATAACGGGCGCTTTTTCTGCCCGCGCTGCGGCTCTCCGGTGTTCACGCGTTCGGCGGATGAAGTCGAGGTCAACGTCGGTTCACTCGATCAACCCAATCAGTTCAAGCCTACTTACGAACTCTGGACCATCCGCCGCGAGTCATGGCTGTCGGCGCTGCCATTGGCTCACCATTACGAGCGTGATCGTGAAAGTTCAGGGCGCACAGAGGAGTAATGGGGCCCTTGTGGTAACCGAGATGGATGTCATCTCACAAAACCTGTGGGAGCTGGCTTGCCAGCGATAGCAATCTGTCAGACACATCAATGCTGGGTGTGCCGTCGTCATCGCTGGCAAGCCAGCTCCCACAGGGGACCGCGAACAAGATTACAAATGTCAGCCGCGAATAAAGGCCAACAGATCAGCGTTGATCGTCTCGGCCTCCGTTGTAGGCATCCCGTGCGGGAACCCCGGATACGACTTCAACGTGCCATTGGGCAGCAGTTTCGCCGACAAAGGGCCGGAGTTCGCGTACGGCACAATCTGATCATCCTCGCCGTGCATCACCAACACCGGCACGGTGACTTTCTTCAAGTCTTCGGTGAAATCGGTCTGCGAGAACGCCACGATTCCGTCGTAATGCGCCTTAGCGCCGCCGATCATGCCCTGACGCCACCAGTTCGCAATGATCCCCTCGGAAGGAATCGCCCCCGGCCGGTTGTAGCCATAAAAAGGCCCGCTCGGAATATCCCGATAAAACTGCGCCCGATTCGCCGCGAGTTGCGCCTGAAAATCATCGAATACCGATTTCGGTAAACCGCCCGGATTGCTTTCAGTCTGCACCATCAACGGCGGCACGGCGCTGATCAGCACGCCTTTGGCAACGTTGTCCTGTCCATGCCGGGCGATGTAATGGATGACTTCACCGCCGCCAGTGGAGTGGCCGACATGCACGACGTTCTTCACGCCCAGGTGATTGACCACCGCCAACGCATCATCGGCGTAGTGATCCATATCGTGGCCGTCCCAGACCTGGCTCGATCGCCCATG
Source organism: Pseudomonas sp. FW305-7 (assembly GCF_058786735.1). Taxonomy (NCBI): domain Bacteria; kingdom Pseudomonadati; phylum Pseudomonadota; class Gammaproteobacteria; order Pseudomonadales; family Pseudomonadaceae; genus Pseudomonas; species Pseudomonas sp. FW305-7. The sequence goes on along the minus strand of NZ_JBYSZA010000004.1, from coordinate 126,372 downwards.
CCCACGGCGATCATGGGCAATGACCCGAAAGCCCTTGCCGAGAAAGAACAGCATCTGCGCATCCCAGTCATCCGAACTCAGTGGCCAGCCGTGGTGAAAATGAATCACCGGGGCGTCTTTCGGGCCCCAGTCTTTGTAAAAGATGTCGACGCCGTCTTGGGTGGTGACAAATCCCATGCTCGCTACTCCTGACCAATGTGATGGATAACCCGCGCAGTGTTCGCGGACCGGTTTCGCTCATGCAGCGTGGCTGGCTCGGTGAGAGCCGTTATCAACTGTAGGATTAAAGTCGACATCTGCATGACCGGTGGTCGCAACGTCTGGCTTCAAACGCAAATTACGCTTAGCTGAAAGGGATAAGCCGAGGCGCGCGCAGGCTGTTGTGGCCGCAGCGACGCCCCTTCAGAACACCGTGAGTCTGAGGAAATCCCCCGATGCTGACCTTGAATATCAATGGCAAGGATCAGGAGCTCGATGTCCCCGCGGACATGCCGTTGCTCTGGGTCCTGCGCGATGTCGCGCACCTGACCGGCACCAAATTCGGCTGTGGCATGGCCCAGTGCGGCGCCTGCACGGTGCATGTTGACGGGGCGCCGTTGCGCGCCTGTATCACCCCGGCCACCGCCGTCGCCCACGGGCAGAAAATCCTCACCATCGAAGGCTTGTCCACGGACGGCTCGCACCCGGTGCAGCAAGCCTGGGCCGAACTCGACGTGGTGCAGTGCGGTTACTGCCAGTCGGGGCAGATCATGTCGGCCGCCGCGCTATTGGCGAAAATCCCCAAGCCCACTGACAGCGATATCGATCAGGGGCTTTCCGGCAATATCTGCCGCTGCGGCACTTATCCAAGAATTCGCGCAGCCGTGAAGCGTGCGTCCGAAATTGGCTGATGGGGGATAGACGATGAACAGTCCTGTATCGCGTCGCGGTTTTCTCAAGGGCAGCGCTGTGTTGGGCGGTGGGTTGGTGGTGGCGTTTGTCGTCCCCAGCGGTCACAAATTTGCCTTTGCGGCGGAGAATGAGGGCAAGGTTTTTGCGCCGAATGCCTTCCTGCGGATTGCCGCTGATAACAGCGTCACGGTGCTGCTCGGCCATTCGGAGATGGGCCAGGGCATCTGGACCGGCCTGACCATGCTGATTGCCGAAGAGCTGGACGCCGACTGGTCGAAAATTCGCGTCGAACACTCGCCCGCATCCGCAGCCGATTACGGTATGCCCGGGTTTGGCGGTATGCAGATTACCGGCGGTTCGACGTCGACCTGGATGGAGTTTGATCGCTATCGATTGGCGGGCGCGACGGCGCGGCAGATGCTGGTGGAAGCGGCGGCCAAGCGTTTCGACGTGGCGCCCTCGACGATTCGCACCGAGTCGGGCGTGGTGATTGCCGGCGACAAGCGTGCGACCTACGGCGAACTGGCGGACGCCGCTGGGCAACTGCCTGTGCCGGATCCGAAGTCGATCACCTTCAAGGAAGCCAAGGACTGGAAAGTCATCGGTAAACCGACCAAGCGCCTCGACACCCCGGAGAAAATCACCGGCCGCGCCAAGTTCGGCATGGACGTGCAATTCGAGGGCTTGATGACGGCCATGGTCGCCCGTGCGCCCGTGTTCGGGGCGACGGTCAAATCCTTTGAAGGCGCCGAAGCACTGGCGGTGCCCGGCGTACACAAAGTGCTGCAGGTGCCGACCGGTGTGGCGGTGATTGCTGATCACTACTGGGCCGCGAAACTCGGCCGTGATGCGCTGAAAGTAGATTGGGACCTGGGGCCGAATGCGGAACTGAGCAGTGAAAAATTGCTGGAAAGCTTTCGTAAGCTGGCCACCACGCAGGGTACTTCAGCCAGTCAGGCCGGGGATGCCAAAGGCAACTTCAGCAAAGCGGCGAAGAAGATCGACGTTGAGTACAGCGTGCCGTTTCTGGCACATGCACCGATGGAACCGCTCAACTGCACCGTGAAGATCAGCGCCGAGAAATGCGAAATCTGGACCGGCACGCAGTTTCAGACGCTGGATCAAATGGTCGCCGGCAAAATCACCGGGCTCAAGCCTGAACAGGTCGAGATTCACACCGAATTCCTCGGCGGCGGTTTTGGCCGCCGCGCCAACCCGACTTCGGACTTTGTCGCCGAAGCCGTGCAAGTGGCGAAAGCCGCGGCGATGCCGGTGAAAACCGTGTGGTCGCGTGAAGACGACATTCGCGGTGGCTATTACCGTTCGATGTTTTTGCATCAGGCGCGCATCGGCCTAGGTGCCGATGGCATGCCGCAGAGTTGGCAGCATGTGTTGGTCGGGCAGTCGATCATGACCGGCACGCTGATGGAAGCGACCATGGTCAAGAACGGCATCGACCCGACATCGGTCGAAGGCGTTGCCGACAGCCCTTACGTCAAGGGTCTGGCCCATCATCAGGTCGATCTGCATTCGCCGCAGACCGGGATCAACGTGCTGTGGCTGCGTTCCGTGGGGCATAGCCACACGGCATTCGTCATGGAATCGCTGATCGATGAAATGGCCACGGCGGCGGGCAAGGACCCGGTCGAATACCGACGAACACTGCTCAAGGAACACCCGCGGCATTTGGCTGTTTTGAATCTGGCAGTGGAGAAGGCCAACTGGACAGCGCCGCTGCCGGACGGACACGCGCTCGGTGTGGCGGTGCATGAATCATTCGGCAGTTATGTCGCGCAGGTCGCGGAGGTATCCCAAGACAATCTGGCGATCCGCGTGCACCGTGTGGTGTGCGCGGTGGATTGCGGGATTGCGGTCAACCCGCAAAGCATCGCCGCGCAGATGGAGTCGTGCATCACCTTCGGCCTGGGCATGGCGCTGCACAGCAAGCTGACGCTCAAGGACGGCATGGTCAAACAGTCCAACTATCACGATTATCAGGTGCTGCGGCTCAACGAGATGCCGGTGGTCGAAGTGCACATCGTACCGAGCAGCGACAAACCCGGCGGCATCGGCGAGGCCGGTGTACCGCCGACGGCTCCAGCGGTGGCCAACGCGGTGTACGCCCTGACCGGGCAACGCCTGCGCGAACTGCCACTGCAACTGTCGGGGGTGTGAGATGAAACGACATCTGCTGTTGGGCGCGGTAGTTTTGCTGGGGCTGGGCGGCTATGCCTCGGACCTGTTTGCCGATGATCAGCAAGCCTTGAAGGCTTTCGACACGATTCAAAAAGTCTTCCAGAGTCCGCGTTGCCAGAATTGCCACATTCCCGGGGATTCGCCGCTGCAGTTTGACGCCGGCATCCCCCACGCGATGAACGTGGTGCGCGGCATGGACGGCAAGGGCGCCGCCGGTTTGCCTTGCGCCACCTGTCACGCCGAAAGCAACCCGCCCGCCAGTTACGGCCCCCATGCACCACCGGGCGCGCCGCACTGGAGCCTGCCGCCGGCCGCGCACAAAATGGCCTGGATCGGCCTGCCGCCAGACAAGCTCTGCGCGATGATCAAGGATCGTTCCAGCAATGGCGACCGCGATTTTGCCGCGCTGCTCAAACACGTCAGCGAGGACAAGCTGGTGCTGTGGGGCTGGAACCCCGGGGCAGGGCGCGCGCCGGTGCCGGTACCGCACGATATATTCGTGAACCAGTTCAAGCTCTGGGCCGATGCGGGCGGGCCATGTCCGGTGGCGGGCAGTTGATGGGGTGCCATCGGCCATTAAGCGCTACTCTAAAGGCCATTGATGCCAATGGAGTGTGTGATGCTGGTTCCCGGAAAACCCGCCAATGAAGCAGCGCGAATCCAAGTGCTGCACGGTCTCGACCTTCTCGACTCGGCGCCTGAAGAGCGTTTCGACCGGCTGACACGGCTGGCCAGACGCCTGTTCAACGTGCCGATCGCCCTGGTGACGCTGGTGGACAAGGATCGCCAGTGGTTCAAGTCCTGTGTGGGGCTCAACGCCACGGAAACCTCGCGAGACGTTTCCTTCTGTGGTCACGCGATCCTCAATGACGACCTGCTGCTGGTGCGCGATGCCCGCGAGGACGAACGCTTCCACGACAATCCGCTGGTCACTGGCGAGCCGAACATTCGTTTCTATGCCGGCTACCCGCTGACCGTGCCCAATGGCAATAAGATGGGCACGTTGTGCCTGATCGACACCAAACCCCGTGACCTCGACGAAGAAGAGCGCGCACTGCTGCGGGATCTGGCCGAGATGGCCGAGCAAGAGCTGACGGCCGTGCAAATGGCGAGCATGGACGAGCTGACGTTGCTGTCCAACCGTCGCGGCTTCAAGCAGTTGGCCCAGCATGCGCTGGACGCCTGTGCGCGACTGGAGAAACCGGCGACGTTGCTGTTTTTTGACTTGAATGATTTCAAACAGATCAACGACCTCTACGGCCATGCCGAAGGTGACAGCGCGTTGAAAACCTTCGCCGACGTATTGCGCATCGCCTTTCGCGAAAGCGACGTGGTCGGGCGCCTCGGTGGTGATGAATTCGTCGCACTTCTGACCGGTTCCAGCCATATCGAAACCACCGCAATCATGGCGCGACTCAAGGAAATACTTGAAGAGCGCAATGCTACGTTGCACCGCGGTTATGCGATTCGCTTCAGCGTGGGTCAGATCGAATACGACCCAAAACGCCACGAAAGCGTCGACCGCTTGCTGGCGGATGCGGATGGCGCGATGTATGCGCACAAGCAGGCCCTGAAACGTATCTAGCCAGGACGCCATCGCTGGCAAGCCAGCTCCCACAGGTTTCTCGGGTGTTCACAAAGTCCCGGTTCACTGCAGATTCCTGTGGGAGCTGGCTTGCCAGCGATGGCGTCTGCCCGTTCAACTTTCATTGACTGACCTACCGCTATCGCGAGCAGGCTCACTCCTACAGGGGGATTTGGGGCGTGGCGGGAATAGTGGGCGCACAAAAAACCCGCCTGAGAGGCGGGTTTTTTTATTGGCTAACCGAAGATCACTCTTCGATGTTGCCCATCGCGGTGGTGTTGAAACCGCCGTCGACGTACATGATTTCACCGCTGATGCCCGACGCCAGGTCGGAGCACAGGAAGGCGCCGGCGTTGCCGACTTCGTCGATGGTGACGTTGCGACGCAGCGGGGTTTGCGCTTCGTTGGCGGCCAGCATCTTGCGGAAGTTCTTGATGCCGGAAGCGGCCAGAGTACGGATCGGGCCAGCCGATACGCAGTTGACGCGGGTGCCGTCCGGGCCCAGGGAGCCGGCCAGGTAACGGACGCCAGCTTCCAGCGAAGCCTTGGCCATGCCCATCACGTTGTAGTTAGGCATGGTGCGCTCGGCGCCCAGGTACGACAGGGTCAGCAGGCTGCCGTTGCGACCTTTCATCATTTCGCGGCCGGCTTTGGCCAGGGCCACGAAGCTGTAGGCGCTGATGTCGTGAGCGATACGGAAACCGTCACGGGTGGTGGCTTCGGTGAAGTCGCCGTCCAGTTGGTCGCCCGGGGCGAAGCCAACGGAGTGGACGATGCAGTCCAGGCCGTCCCACTTCTTGCTCAGCGCTTCGAAGACCTTGGCGATTTCTTCATCGCTGGCCACGTCGCACGGGAAGCACAGCTCAGGGCTCGAACCCCAGCCTTGGGCGAATTCTTCAACACGACCTTTCAGTTTGTCGTTCTGATAAGTGAAGGCAAGCTCAGCGCCCTCGCGATGCATGGCGGCAGCGATGCCGGATGCGATGGACAGCTTGCTGGCGACACCGACGATCAGTACGCGCTTACCGGCGAGAAAACCCATGTGTTGCTCCTCTTTCAGGTTATTGCGCAGTGGCTGGTGCCAAAAAAGCGGCTTCCAGCAACTGCTGTGTATACGGATGTTGGGGGGCGGCAAAGATTTCTTGCGCGTCTCCCTGTTCGACCACTTGGCCATGCTTGACCACCATCAACTGGTGGCTCAGCGCTTTAACAACAGCCAGATCATGGCTGATGAACAAATACGTCAGGTTGTACTTGGCTTGCAGTGAACGCAACAGCTCCACCACTTGCCGCTGCACCGTCCGGTCGAGCGCGGATGTCGGCTCGTCCAGCAGAATCAGCGCCGGTTTCAGCACCAGGGCCCGGGCAATGGCGATTCGTTGCCGCTGCCCACCGGAAAATTCGTGGGGGTAGCGGTGCCGGGTTTCCGGATCCAGACCTACCTCCTTCAATGCCGCAATGATCGCCGCTTCCTGCTCGGCGGCGGTACCCATCTTGTGAATCCGCAGGCCTTCGCCAACGATATCGCTGACGCACATACGCGGGCTCAGGCTGCCAAACGGGTCCTGAAACACCACCTGCATCTCCCGACGCAACGGGCGAACCTCGTTCTGCGTCAGGCAGTCTAGCTGCTTGCCTTCAAAACGAATGGCGCCTTTGCTGCCGATCAGCCGCAAAATCGCCAGACCCAGCGTGGATTTGCCGGAACCGCTTTCCCCCACAATCCCCAGAGTCTGACCCTGAGGCAGGCTGAAATTGATGCCGTCCACTGCCTTGACGTAATCCACCGTGCGCTTGAGCAGGCCTTTCTTGATCGGGAACCAGACTTTCAGGTTCTCGACTTCGAGCAGCGGCGCCCCGATTTTATTGCTCGCCGGGCCTCCGCTGGGCTCCGCGCCGAGCAATTCCCGAGTGTACGGATGCTGCGGCGAACGGAACAGCTCTGCGCACGATGCCTGTTCGACGATGCAACCGCGCTGCATGACACATACGCGATGCGCAATTCTTCGCACCAGGTTCAAATCGTGACTGATCAGTAGCAGCGACATGCCCAATCTGGCCTGCAATTCCTTGAGCAAATCGAGGATTTTCAGCTGAACGGTCACGTCCAGAGCCGTGGTCGGTTCGTCGGCAATCAGTAGTTCCGGCTCGTTGGCCAGGGCCATGGCGATCATCACCCGCTGACGCTGACCGCCGGACAATTCGTGGGGCAGGGCCTTGAGGCGCTTGTGCGGCTCGGGGATGCCAACCATCTCCAGCAGCTCCAGCGTGCGCTTGGTCGCGACTTTGCCGGTCAGGCCTTTGTGGATGCCGAGGACTTCGTTGATCTGCTTCTCGATCGAGTGCAGCGGATTCAGCGACGTCATCGGTTCCTGAAAAATCATCGCGATACGATTGCCGCGAATGTGGCGGATGGTTTTTTCGCTGAGGCCCAGCAGGTTTTGCCCGGCATAGTTGATGCTGCCAGCCGGATGACGCGCCATCGGGTAGGGCAGCAGGCGCAGGATCGAGTGTGCCGTCACCGATTTGCCCGAGCCGGATTCGCCGACCAGCGCCAGGGTTTCGCCGCGCTTGATGTCGAAGCTCACGCCTTCGACGACCCGGTGCATACGCTCGCCGAAACCGAATTCGACGGCGAGGTCGCGTACTTCGATCAGATTGTCCTGATTCATTTCACTTCCTCGGGTCGAAGGCATCGCGAGCGGACTCGCCGATAAACACCAGCAAACTCAACATCAGCGCCAGCACGGCAAACGCGCTCATGCCCAGCCACGGTGCTTGCAGGTTGGACTTGCCCTGCGCGACCAGTTCACCCAGCGACGGACTGCCGGCCGGCAAGCCGAAACCAAGGAAGTCCAGCGCGGTGAGGGTGCCGATGGCGCCGGTGAGGATGAACGGCATAAAGGTCATGGTCGAGACCATGGCGTTGGGCAGGATGTGGCGGAACATGATCGCACCGTTCTGCATGCCTAGCGCCCGAGCTGCGCGCACGTATTCGAGGTTGCGGCCACGGAGGAACTCGGCGCGCACCACATCGACCAGGCTCATCCACGAAAACAGCAGCATGATCCCCAGCAGCCACCAGAAATTCGGCTGGACGAAACTGGCCAGAATGATCAGCAAATACAGCACTGGCAAACCCGACCAGATCTCCAGAAAGCGCTGGCCAGCCAGATCGACCCAGCCGCCATAGAAACCCTGCAACGCACCGGCAATCACGCCAATGATCGAACTCAACACGGTCAACGTCAGGGCAAACAGCACCGAAATACGGAAACCGTAAATGACCCGCGCCAGCACATCACGACCTTGATCGTCAGTGCCGAGCAGGTTGTCCGCCGAGGGCGGAGCCGGCGCCGGGACCTTCAGGTCGTAGTTGATGCTCTGGTAGCTGTAGGGGATCGGCGCCCACAACACCCACGCATCCTTGGCCTTGAGCAGTTCGCGGATGTACGGGCTCTTGTAGTTGGCTTCCAGCGGGAATTCGCCGCCGAAGGCGGTTTCCGGGTAGCGCTTGACCGCCGGGAAATACCAGTTGTTGTCGTAATGCACCACCAGCGGCTTGTCGTTGGCGATCAGCTCGGCGCCCAGGCTTAGCCCGAACAGCACCAGAAACAGCCACAGTGACCACCAGCCACGCTTGTTGGCCTTGAACAGTTCGAAGCGGCGGCGGTTGAGAGGGGACAGGTTCATCTCAATGCTCCCGGCTTTCGAAGTCGATGCGCGGATCGACCAGGGTGTAGGTGAGGTCGCCGATCAGTTTCACCACCAGCCCCAGCAGGGTGAAGATGAACAGGGTGCCGAACACCACCGGGTAATCGCGGTTGATCGCCGCTTCGAAACTCATCAGTCCGAGGCCGTCGAGGGAGAAGATCACCTCGACCAGCAACGAGCCGGTGAAGAAAATGCCGATGAACGCCGACGGGAATCCGGCGATCACCAACAGCATGGCGTTGCGGAACACATGGCCGTAAAGCACACGATGACGGGTCAGCCCCTTGGCCTTGGCGGTGACCACGTATTGCTTGTTGATCTCGTCGAGAAAGCTGTTTTTGGTCAGCAGGGTCATGGTCGCGAAGTTGCCGATCACCAGCGCCGTCACCGGCAACGCCAAGTGCCAGAAGTAGTCAAGGATCTTGCCGCCCAGGCTCAGTTCATCGAAGTTGTTCGAGGTCAGCCCGCGTAACGGGAACCAGTCCAGATAACTGCCGCCGGCAAACACCACGATCAGCAGGATCGCAAAGAGGAATGCCGGGATCGCGTAGCCGACGATGATCGCCGAACTGGTCCAGACGTCGAAGTGACTGCCGTGCCGCGTGGCTTTGGCGATCCCCAGCGGGATCGACACCAGGTACATGATCAGCGTGCTCCACAGTCCCAGCGAGATCGACACCGGCATTTTTTCCTTGATCAGGTCGATGACCTTGGCGTCGCGGAAGAAACTGTCGCCGAAATCCAGCTTCGCGTAGTTCTTGACCATGATCCACAGGCGTTCCGGGGCCGATTTGTCGAACCCGTACATGTGCTCGATTTCCTTGATCAGCGCCGGGTCCAGGCCTTGCGCGCCGCGATAGGACGAGCCGGCCACCGACACCTCGGCACCACCGCCGGCAATACGGCTGGTGGCGCCCTCGAAGCCTTCAAGTTTGGCGATCATCTGCTCCACCGGTCCACCGGGCGCGGCCTGGATGATCACAAAGTTGATCAGCAAAATGCCGAACAAGGTCGGGATGATCAGCAACAGTCGTCGAAAAATGTACGCCAGCATCTGATTACTCCGTGCCCACAGGTTCGGCTTGCAGTTGGTTTTGCACTTCTACCGCAGGTTTCGCATCGGGTTTTACCCACCAGGTGTTAATGCCGATGTCGTACTTGGGGGAAACTTTGGGGTGGCCGATGTGGTTCCAGTACGCCACGCGCCACGTCTTGATGTGCCAGTTGGGAACCACGTAATAGCCCCACTGCAACACGCGATCCAGCGCCCGGGCGTGGGCCACCAGATTTTTGCGTGAATCGGCGTTGATCAGGTTCTCGACCAGTTGATCGACGATCGGATCCTTCAAACCCATGGTGTTGCGACTGCTCGGTTTGTCGGCGGCGGCGCTCATCCAGTACTCGCGCTGTTCGTTCCCCGGCGAGTTGGACTGCGGGAAGCTGCCGACCACCATGTCGAAGTCCCGCGAGCGCACACGGTTGATGTACTGCGAGACGTCGACGCGACGGATCACCAGATCGATGCCGAGGTCGCTGAGGTTGCGTTTGAACGGCAGCAACACGCGTTCGAATTCGGTCTGGGCGAGAAGGAACTCGATGACCACCGGTTTGCCGGTGGCGTCGACCATTTTGTCGTCGACGATCTTCCAGCCAGCTTCTTGCAGCAGTTGATAAGCCTCGCGCTGTTGGGTGCGGATCATGCCGCTGGCGTCGGTCTTCGGGTTCTCGAAGGCTTCGCTGAACACCTGCGCCGGCAGCTTGCTGCGGAACGGCTCGAGGATCGCCCGTTGATCGGCATCAGGCAGGCCGGTGGCGGCCATCTCCGAGTTCTCGAAATAGCTGCGGGTGCGGAAGTAGGCACCGTTGAACAGTTGTTTGTTGGTCCATTCGAAGTCGAACAGCAGACCGAGCGCCTGACGCACGCGTGCATCCTGAAACACCGGGCGGCGCAGGTTGAAGACGAAGCCCTGCATGCCGGTCGGATTGCTGTTGGCGATCTGTTCCTTGATCAAGCGACCTTCGGTGACCGCCGGGATGTTGTAGGCGTTGGCCCAGTTCTTCGCGGTCATTTCCAGCCAGTAATCGAACTGGCCGGCCTTCAGCGCTTCGAGGGCGACGGTGTTGTCGCGGTAGTAATCGGTAGTCATCACGTCGAAATTGTAAAAGCCGCGATTGACTGGCAGATCCTTGCCCCAGTAGTCCTTGACCCGTTCGTAACGCACCGAACGGCCGGCCTTCACTTCGGCGACCTTGTATGGGCCACTGCCGAGCGGAATTTCCAGATTACCTTTGCTGAAATCGCGATCGGCCCACCAGTGTTTCGGCAGCACGGGTAACTGGCCGAGAATCAGCGGCAATTCGCGGTTATTGGTGTGCTTGAACTTGAACAGCACCTTGAGCGGGTCTTCGGCGATGACTTCGGCGACATCGCTGTAGTAACCACGAAACAGCGGCGAACCTTCTTTGGTCAGGGTGTTGAAACTGAACACCACGTCCTCGGCGCGTACCGGGTGACCGTCGTGGAAGTGCGCTTCGGGGCGCAGGTAGAAACGCACCCAGCTGTTGTCCGGGGCTTTTTCGATCTGGCGGGCGATCAGGCCGTACTCGGTGAACGGCTCGTCGAGGCTGTGCTTGGTCAGGGTGTCGTAGATCTGCCCGATGTCATCGGCCGGCACGCCTTTGCTGATGAACGGGTTGAGGCTATCGAACCCGCCGAAACCGGCCTGACGGAAGACTCCGCCCTTGGGCGCATCGGCGTTCACGTAATCGAATTGCTTGAAATCGGCCGGGTATTTCGGCGGCTCGTTGTACAGGGTCACGGCGTGCTGCGGGGCGGCGAAGGCCAGCCCTGCGAACAACAGACCGCTGGCCTGCACGAGCAGGGCGCGGATGGGGCTCATTGATCTTTCTCCGAAGATTTCAGCCACCACGCGCTCAAGCCCAGGGTATAGGGCGGCGTGGTGACGAAGGCCAACCGGTTGCGGTAGGCCAGACGGTGATAATTGAGGTACCAGTTGGGAATGCTGTAGTGCTGCCAGAGCAGCACGCGATCGAGCGCCTTGCCGGCGGCGACCTGTTCATCGCGGGTTTGCGCGGCGAGCAATTGTTCAAGCAGGTGATCGACCACAGGATTGGCGATGCCCGCGTAATTCTTGCTGCCCTTGACCCCGACCTGGCTGGAGTGGAAGTACTGCCATTGCTCCAGGCCCGGGCTGAGGGTCTGGTTGAGCGTCATCAGGATCATGTCGAAGTCGAACTGATCGAGGCGCTGTTTGTACTGGGCGCGATCCACCGTGCGCAGGCGTGCATCGATGCCGATGCTATTGAGGTTTTCAATGTACGGCTGGAGGATCCGCTCAAGGTTCGGATTGACCAGCAGCAGCTCGAAACTCAACGGCTGGCCGTTGGCGTTTTGCAGGCGCTGACCGTTGAGCTTCCAGCCGGCCTCGGCGAGCAGGGCCAGGGCTTTGCGCATGGTTTCCCGAGGAATGCCGCGACCGTCGGTTTGCGGCAGGGTGAACGGCTCGGTGAACAACTTGGCCGGCAATTGCTCCTTGTACGGCTTGAGCATCAGCCATTCATGCCCGACCGGCAGGCCCGTCGCGGAAAACTCGCTGTTGGGGTAATAGCTGGTGGTGCGCTTGTAGGCGTCGCTGAACAGTGCGCGGTTGGTCCATTCGAAGTCGAACATCAGGCCCAGCGCTTCGCGGGTCTTCACGTCGGAAAACGTTGCGCGGCGGGTGTTCATGAACAGGCCCTGGCTCTGGGTCGGGATCTGATGCGGGATCTGCGCCTTGATCACGTCGCCACGGCGTATCGCCGGGAAGTTGTAGCCGTTGGCCCAGTTCTTGGCCTGATGCTCGATGTAGATATCGAACTCGCCGGCCTTGAAGGCTTCGAAGGCGACGTCGCTGTCACGGTAGAACTCGACCTCCATGCGATCGAAGTTGTACTTGCCGCGATTGACCGGCAAGTCCTTGCCCCAGTAATCCTTGACCCGTTCGAAGATCAACTGCCGACCCGGTGTCACCGAAGTAATGCGATACGGCCCGCTGCCCAGTGGCGGCTCAAAAGTGGTCGCTTTGAAATCGCGGTCTTTCCAGTAATGCTGCGGCAGCACCGGCAACTCACCGAGACGCAGGATCAACAGCGGATTGCCCGAGCGTTTCATCACGAAGCGAATGCGCTGCTTGTTGAGGATGTCCACCCGCAGCACTTCCTGCAGGGCCGTGCGGTACAGCGGATGACCGTCCTTGAGCAGCGTTCGGTAGGAGAAGGCGACGTCGTAGGCGGTGATGGGTGTGCTGTCGTGAAAGCGGGCTTCGGGGCGCAGATTGAAGACGACCCAGCTGCGGTCCTCGCTGTACTCCACCGATTGCGCGATCAAGCCATAACTGGACGCCGGTTCATCACCGGACGGCGAGTATTGGCCGGTGCCGACCATCAGCGGCTCGTTCAGCTCGTTGATGCCGTACTGGAGGAAATTTGGCGTGGTGACCGGGCTGGTGCCCTTGAAAGTGTAAGGGTTTACCGTATCGAAGGTGCCGAACGCCATCACCCGCAACGTACCGCCCTTGGGCGCTTGCGGGTTGACCCAGTCGAAGTGGGTAAATCTGGCCGGGTACTTGAGCGTGCCGAACTGCGCATAACCGTGACTTTCGGTAATCGTCGCGCTTGCGGTTGAGCTCAAGGCCAGGCTGATCAGGAGCAGGAGGAGGGGACGCTTCAAGTCAGATCCGATCCAGGCGGCTTGGGCTTAGTGGGCCGTACAGTAACAGCTTGTCTGGACAGGAAAAAGATCGGGGGTTAATGGCAGGTTAATCGCTGCGCGATGTTGAGCCTATTTACTTGTGGTGAGGGGATTTATCCCCGATGGGGTGCGGAGCAGCCCTTCTTTGCTCTTCAAGAAGCGGGCTGCTGCACAGTCCATCGGGGATAAATCCCCTCGCCACAGGGTTCCGCCTGGCACAAAACAATCGGCAATAAAAAAGCCCCTGAAATTTCAGGGGCTCTTTTATCAACGCGACTGATAAACCGTAAGCATCTGCCCCGGTTTCAACGCCTTGCCCGCACCCGGATTCCAGCGCTTGAGATGTTGCATCTCAACGTTGAAACGCTTGGCGACCACGTACAGCGTGTCGCCGCGTTTGACCTTGTATTGGGTCTGCTGCTGGCTGTCGTCATTGCCTTTGCTTTTGCTGTTGGCCGCAATTACCGTGTTGACCCGGCCGGACTTGCGCGCCGGAGCGCGCTTGGTGGTGTCCTGCATGACGAGGGTCTGGCCGACCTTGAGGTTCTTGCCGGTCAGCTTGTTCCAGCGCTGCAGATCCTTGACTTCAACCTTGTTGGCCTTGGCGATGGAACCGAGGTTGTCGCCACGCTTCACGCGATAGGCGCGCTTGAGCTGCGCCACTTCCGAAGGATCGGCGCCTTCGAACACCGGTTTCAGTGAACGCGGGCTGATCAGCTCTTCCGGACGCATGGTTTGCAGACTGGCCGTCAGCAATTGCGCCTTCGACGTTGGTACCAGCAGATGCTGAGGGCCGTCGATGGTGGTGCGCTGCTTGAACGCCGGATTGAGCTGGAACAGTTCGTCTTCGTCGATGTTGGCAACGGCAGCAACCTTGGACAGGTCCATGCGCTGGTTGATCTCGACGACCTGGAAGTACGGTTCATTGGCGATCGGGTTGAGGTTGACCCCGTAGGCTTCCGGTGCCAGTACCACTTGCGACAGGGCCAGCAGCTTCGGCACGTACGCCTGGGTTTCCGCCGGCAGCGGCAGGTTCCAGTAATCGGTTGGCAGGCCAAGCTTCTCGTTACGTTCGATGGCGCGGCTGACCGTGCCTTCGCCGGCGTTGTACGCCGCCAGGGCCAGCAGCCAGTCGCCGTTGAACATGTCGTGCAGACGGGTCAGGTAATCCATCGCCGCGGTGGTCGAGGCGGTGATATCGCGACGGCCATCATAGAAACGGGTCTGGCGCAGGTTGAAGTAACGCCCGGTGGAAGGAATGAATTGCCACAGGCCCACCGCATCGGCGCGGGAATAGGCCATCGGGTTGTAGGCGCTTTCAATCACTGGCAGCAGGGCCAGTTCCAGCGGCATGTTGCGTTCTTCGAGGCGTTCGACGATGTAGTGGATGTAGAGACTGCCGCGTTCGCCGGCATTCTCGAGGAAAGAGGGATTACTGGCGAACCACAGGCGCTGTTGCTCGATGCGCGGGTTTACGCCCAGGCCTTCCTGCAACTGGAAGCCTTGGCGCATGCGCTCCCAGATGTCCTGGGGAACCTGTGGGCTGGGCTTCTCGCTCAGCCAGATCGGCTTCTGCTTGGCTCGCGCAGCGATATTCGGCGTATGCGTCGCTTCAGTCTGCGGAGCATGGCTGGAACAGCCCGCCAGCGTGGCGGACACAGCCACCGCAATGGCTTGCGCCAGGCGGGTCAATGCGTCTGAATTGACGGACTTACGTATGGATGACGACATTGGCTGGAAGTAAGTTCCGGGCAAAAATGTCGGGCGATTCTAGAAAGCGCACCCCTTGCGGTCAACCATTCAGAATTTTTGTACCAAGCCGTGAGTCACTTAGAACTTATCTTTCCATGCCCGCAGGGCCGCAAAAACCTCACTCGGCGCCCGGTTTTGAGCGCCTGTCCGTTCGTCCACTTTTTGTGTAACTAATGTTTCAGAGGTGCGCAAAAACGGATTTGTGAGCTTTTCCAGGGCAAGGGTCGAGGGCAGGGTCATGACGCCGTTCTGCCGTTGCTGGATGACTTTTTCCAGACGGGCGGCAATGTCCGGGTTACTCGGCTCGACGGCAGCGGCAAACTTGAGATTGCTCAGGGTGTATTCGTGGGTGCAGTAGACCAGCGTATCTTCAGGCAACGCGGCGAGGCGGCTCAGCGAATGATGCATTTGCTCTGGAGTACCCTCGAACAAGCGGCCGCAACCGGCTGCAAACAGAGTGTCACCGCAGAACAGCAGGCCGTGGTGATAATAGGCAATGTGTCCCAAGGTGTGACCGGGCACCGCATAGACATCGAAGTCCCAGCCGAGCACGCTGACGTTGTCGTTATCCTTGAGGGCCACGTCCCGTGCCGGGATGTTTTCGCTGGCCGGGCCGTAAACTTTCGCACCGGTCGCCGCTTTCAAGCGTTCGACGCCACCGACGTGGTCATGGTGATGGTGGGTGATCAGAATGTCGCTCAGTACCCAGCCCGGATGGGCGGCGAGCCAGGCCTGGACGGGCGCGGCATCGCCCGGATCGACCACCGCGCAGCGTTGGCTGCGGTGATCCTGTAACAACCAGATGTAGTTGTCGGTGAACGCGGGCAGGGCACTGATCTGTATCATCGTCGGAATTCGCCAAGCGGAAAACATTGGCGCATCTTAGTAGTTCCTGGCGCGTTGGAGAATGACATGACCGATAAAGCGTTCGCTCAGGCCGATCCCGACTGGCTGGCGTTGATCAGCGCCGCCCGCGAATGGCTGTCGGGCCCGCTCGGGCAGTTTCTGCTCGATGAAGAGCGGCGCATGCTCGAAGACGAGCTGGGCCGGTTCTTTGGTGGTTATCTGGTGCATTACGGGCCATCCGCCGAAACCCCGCCGGCAGCGCCGCAAGTGCAGCGTAATGTGCGCCTCGGTGCGCCGTTGCCCGGTGTCGAAATCGTCTGCGAAGAGCAAGCCTGGCCGCTCAGCGAACATGCTGCCGATGTCGTAGTAATGCAGCACGGTCTGGATTTCTGTCTGTCGCCCCACGGTTTGCTGCGTGAAGCGGCGAGCAGCGTGCGCCCCGGCGGGCATCTGCTGATCATCGGCATCAACCCCTGGAGCACTTGGGGCCTGCGTCACGTATTCGCCCACGATGCCTTGCGTCAGGCCCGTTGCATCTCGCCATCACGGGTCGCCGACTGGCTCAATCTGCTGGGCTTTGCGCTGGAGAAACGCCGCTTCGGGTGCTATCGTCCGCCGCTCGCGTCGCCCAAGTGGCAGGCCCGTCTGGCCGGCTGGGAGCGCAAGGCCGGTGACTGGCAATTGTCGGGTGGCGGCTTCTATTTATTGGTCGCGCGCAAGATCGTGGTCGGGCTGCGGCCGCTGCGTCAGGAACGTCGCGAGCCGATGGGCAAGCTGATTCCGCTGCCAATGGCCAAGGTCAACCGTCGCCGTATCGAACCGTAAACCTTCTTTTATTTGTGGTCGGGTGTGTCCCGGCCCGGGCTATCGTCGATCCGTGATCGGTGAGGCAAACATTTATTCTGGATAGAGTGGCATGAGCGAAAGCGTTGAAAGCGTCGACACCGTAGAACTGTTCACCGATGGCGCCTGCAAGGGCAACCCCGGCCCGGGCGGCTGGGGCGCGTTGCTGGTGTGCAAGGGCGTCGAAAAGGAACTGTGGGGCGGCGAGGCCAACACCACCAACAACCGTATGGAGTTGCTCGGCGCCATCCGTGGCCTCGAAGCGCTCAAGCGCCCGTGCGAAGTGCTGCTGGTGACCGACTCACAGTACGTGATGAAGGGCATCAACGAGTGGATGGCCAACTGGAAAAAGCGCGGCTGGAAAACTGCTGCGAAAGAACCGGTAAAAAATGCTGACCTGTGGAAGGAGCTGGATGAGCAGGTCAATCGCCACAAGGTCACGTGGAAGTGGGTGCGCGGGCACATTGGGCATCACGGTAACGAGCGGGCTGACCAACTCGCCAATCGTGGCGTAGATGAGGTTCGCGGTTACAAGCAGACCTGAGTCGTTCCTGACGTACTGCGGTGCGGCCATTCTCGAGCAAGCCCGCTGCCACAGGGGCTTTGTGCACGACACAGATCCAATGTGGGAGCGAGCCTGATCGCGAAGAACGATAACGCGGACTCACAGAATCAAAATAGCCTCGGCCAGTTGCTGGTCGGTGTACACCGAATCCTTCAGCACCTCGCGAATCCGCAAAAACGCCGCCTCCATCCGCGCCCCGCGAATCTCCCCGCCACTCCCCACAAACGCCGCCGCATCATCTTTCGCCGCCAGCACAATCTTGTCGTCCTTGAACGATCCGCTGGTGCCTTTGCTGGAGCTGAGAATCAGGCTCATGGTGATGTCGGTGCTGATGACGAAACTGGTGGCATGCGCTTGCGCAATCAGCAAACAGCCGCCCAGCAATAAAACCTGTGCAGTCTTCATGACGCGTTCAAATCCGTGGGAAACAAGCCGCGCACGCTAACAAGTCGATTCCCGGCAGACTTTATGAACATTGCTAATGATTGTTAAAAACTGCATGAGCGCCGATCACCTGGCGGTGCGCGACTCACCCTGCCGGCGTGTTAACATCCGCGTTTTTGCACGATTGACCCGTTGAGAGCTGAGCACTGATGGCCACCAGATCCGTTGTACTCGATACCGAAACCACCGGCATGCCGGTGACCGATGGTCACCGGATTATCGAAATCGGCTGTGTCGAACTGATCGGTCGGCGCCTGACGGGCCGGCATTTTCACGTTTATCTGCAACCGGATCGCGAGAGTGATGAAGGCGCCATCGGCGTCCACGGCATCACCAACGAATTCCTGGTCGGCAAGCCACGTTTTGCCGAAGTCGCCGATGAGTTCTTCGAGTTCATCAAGGGCGCACAGCTGATCATCCATAACGCGGCGTTCGACGTTGGCTTCATCAACAACGAATTCGCCTTGATGGGTCAGCACGATCGCGCCGACATCACGCAGCATTGCTCGATCCTCGACACCCTGATGATGGCTCGGGAGCGTCACCCGGGGCAGCGCAACAGCCTCGATGCGTTGTGCAAACGTTATGGCGTCGACAACTCCGGCCGTGAACTGCACGGCGCTTTGCTCGACTCGGAGATTCTCGCCGACGTTTACCTGACCATGACCGGTGGCCAGACCAGCCTGTCGCTGGCCGGCAACGCGTCGGACGGTAATGGTTCGGGCGAGGGCGCGGACAACTCCGCTACCGAGATCCGTCGTTTGCCTGCTGATCGTCGGCCAAGCCGGATCATTCGTGCCACGGAAGAAGAGCTGGCGGCGCATCAGGTGCGCCTGGAAATCATCGCCAAGTCTGCCGGTGGCCCGGCGCTGTGGACTCAGATTGCCGAGGCTGACGCCCAAGCCTGAGAGATCTTCTGTGGCGAGGGAGCTTGCTCCCGCTCGGCTGCGAAGCAGTCGCAAAACCTGTACACCCGTTTTGTCTGAAAGAGTGCGAAGGGGATGCTTCGCGCCCAAGCGGGAGCAAGCGCCCTCGCAACAAAAGCAGTACGCCGGCGCATGAAGCCAAGTGGCCACCCTCGCGCCTTTCGCTGCAACCCTCTACCCTGAGTGCATTGGCGGATCCGAAACCGCCGCCTCAGGACACTGAGCCCCATGTACAAAGATTTGAAGTTTCCGGTGTTGATCGTCCATCGCGATATCAAGGCCGACACGGTCGCCGGTGACCGTATCCGTGGCATCGCCCGGGAGTTGGAGCAGGAAGGTTTCAGTATCGTTTCGGCCACCGATTACGCCGAAGGGCGTCTGGTGGCTTCGACCCATCATGGCCTCGCGTGCATGCTGATTGCCGCCGAGGACGCCAGCACGAATTCTCATCTGTTGCAGAACATGGCCGAACTGATTGGCCTGGCGCGGGTGCGCGCACCGGATCTGCCGATCTTTGCCTTGGGCGAACAGGTCACTCTGGAGAACGCCCCGGCCGATGCCATGGCCGAACTCAATCAACTGCGCGGCATTCTTTATCTGTTCGAAGACACCGTACCGTTCCTCGCCCGGCAAGTGGCGCGGGCGGCGCGCAAGTACCTGGACGGCCTGCTGCCACCGTTTTTCAAAGCGCTGGTGCAGCACACCGCCGATTCCAATTATTCCTGGCACACCCCCGGTCATGGCGGCGGCGTGGCGTATCACAAGAGTCCGGTGGGGCAGGCGTTCCATCAGTTCTTTGGTGAAAACACGCTGCGTTCGGACTTGTCGGTCTCGGTGCCGGAACTGGGTTCGCTGCTCGATCACACCGGCCCGCTTGCTGAAGCTGAGGCAAGGGCGGCGCGCAATTTCGGCGCCGATCACACCTTTTTCGTGATCAATGGCACCTCGACCGCCAACAAGATCGTCTGGCACTCGATGGTTGCGCGCGACGATCTGGTGCTGGTCGATCGCAACTGCCACAAATCGGTGTTGCACGCGATCATCATGACTGGCGCGATCCCGTTGTACCTGTGCCCGGAGCGTAATGAGCTGGGGATCATCGGCCCGATTCCGCTCAGTGAGTTCAGCCGCGAATCAATCCAGGCCAAGATCGATGCCAGCCCGTTGACCAAGGGCCGCGCACCGAAAGTGAAGCTTGCGGTAGTGACCAATTCGACCTACGACGGGCTCTGCTATAACGCCGAGCTGATCAAGCAGCACCTCGGCAACAGTGTCGAGGTGCTGCACTTCGACGAAGCCTGGTACGCCTACGCGGCGTTTCACGAGTTTTTCGCCGGGCGCTACGGCATGGCCACCTCGCGCAGCGAAGACAGTCCGCTGGTGTTCACCACCCATTCCACGCACAAACTGCTCGCCGCGTTCAGTCAGGCGTCGATGATCCATGTGCAGGACGGCGGCGCGCGGCAACTGGATCGGGATCGTTTCAACGAAGCGTTCATGATGCATATCTCGACGTCGCCGCAGTACAGCATCATCGCCTCGCTGGATGTCGCTTCGGCGATGATGGAAGGCCCGGCCGGGCGCTCTCTGTTGCAGGAAACCTTTGACGAAGCCCTGAGTTTTCGCCGTGCGCTGGCCAATCTGCGCCAGCACATCGCGGCCGATGACTGGTGGTTTTCGATCTGGCAGCCGCCGGGAGTCGAAGGCATCGACCGCGTGCAAACCGCAGACTGGCTGCTGCAGCCGGACGCCGAATGGCACGGTTTCGGCGAAGTCAGTGACGATTACGTCTTGCTCGATCCGATCAAGGTCACGTTGGTGATGCCGGGCCTTAATGCCGGCGGCGCGTTAAGCGAGAAGGGCATCCCCGCCGCCGTGGTCAGCAAGTTCCTCTGGGAGCGCGGGCTGGTGGTGGAGAAGACCGGGCTGTATTCGTTTCTGGTGCTGTTCTCCATGGGCATTACCAAAGGTAAATGGAGCACGCTGCTTACCGAGTTGCTGGAATTCAAACGCAGTTACGACGCCAACGTCAGTCTGGCCACATGCCTGCCGTGTGTCGCCCAGGAAGACACCGCGCGCTATCGCGGCACGGGCCTGCGTGATCTGTGCGATCAATTGCACGCCTGCTATCGCAGCAATGCCACCGCCAAACATCTCAAGCGCATGTACACGGTGCTGCCGGAAATCGCCATGAAACCGGCTTACGCCTACGATCATCTGGTGCGCGGTGAAGTCGAGGCGGTGCCGATCGATGAGCTGGAAGGCCGGGTTGCTGCGGTAATGCTGGTGCCGTACCCGCCGGGCATCCCGTTGATCATGCCCGGCGAGCGCTTTACCGAATCGACCCGCTCGATCATTGATTACCTGAAATTTGCCCGCACGTTCGATAGCAGCTTTCCCGGTTTTGTCGCCGATGTGCATGGACTGCAACATGAAGATGAAGGCAATGGACGGCACTACACCGTCGATTGCGTAAAGGAATGAGGACTTTTCCCAGTATGCAACCGGTCATGAATCCGAAATACCCAGGGCTGTCGGTGCGGGTCGCCGATGAAGGTTTTGCGCCTTATATCTGGGGCAGCGACTTCAGTTTTGAAGTCAGCGCTTATGGTGCCGCGGTGATCGGCAAGCCAGTCGAGCAATGGCTGGTGACGCCGATCGTGCCGTACCGCAAGTGCTACGGCATCGATCCCGAGGAATTCAGCAGTTTCCATAAAGCCGCCGACAGCGCGATTTTCATGGCTTACCTCGATGACGAGCCGGTCGGCCATCTGGTGATCAGCACCAACTGGAACGGCTTTGCCCATATCGATGAACTGGCCGTGCACGCGCCGGCACGTCGTCACGGTGTGGCCAAGGCGTTGCTCGATGTCGCACAGTTCTGGAGCCGCAAGAAGAAGTTGCCGGGGATCATGCTGGAAACCCAGAACAATAACCTCGGAGCCTGCCGGTTGTATGAACGGTGTGGCTACGTGATCGGCGGTATTGACCAGTTACGTTATCGCGGCATCGACCCGAATACCGCCGAAGTGGCGCTGTTCTGGTATCGATTGTTCGATAATCCGCTGGAACACGCCGTCAACTCGACAGCATCGCCTCGGCTTGTTCCGTGAGGATCGCCAACAGGGTGTGAATGGCTGCGGGGGTGGGTGCGTGTTTGAAGGTCAGCGCGTAGACACTGATCGGCACGGCCGGTGACAACGGGCACACATCGAGGCCTGCGCTGCGGGCGCCAAGGGCCGTGAATGGGTCGACGATGGCCAGGCCTTCGCCGGCCTCGACCATGCTGCGCATCATCTGGTGGGTTTGCACCCGGGTCTGGATGCTCGGTGCCGGGCGCAGGGCCTGGAGTTTGTTTTCCAGCGCCGGGCTCAGTGGGTCCTGGCCTTCGAGGCCGACCATCGCTTGCCCGGCCAGGTCCTGCAGGGAAATGTATTTCTGCTTCGGTTGCAGCCAGCCGTGGGGCGCGAGCAATTGCAGCTTGCCCTGGGCCAGTGGCTGGCAATTGATGTCGGGATGTTCAGGATCGTGCAGGCTCAGCCCCAGATCGCTCTCGCGCAACAACAGGCTGCGGACGATGTCGCGAGTCGCTGCGCTGATCAGGCTGCAAGGTGCGTCGGGCAAGCGTCGGCGCAGGGCAGCCAGACTTTGCGGGAGCAATTGCTGAGCCAGCGGCGGGGTGCCGATGATGCGGACGGGCGGGGCGAGGTATTGCTTGAGGCTGCCGGCCAGCCGTTGCACCGGCTCCAGCGCCTCATAGACATGAGCGATTTCGATCTGTAGCGCCCGTGCCTCGGGGGTCGCCTGCAAGCGTCCGCGAACGCTGGCGAACAGCATGAACCCCAACTGACTTTCGGCTTCGCGCAAACGCTCTTCGACTTCGGCCACTGGCAATTGCAGCCATTCGGCGGCGGTGCCCAGGTGACCGGTCTGCAAGAGCGCCTGAATCACTTCGATATGACGTAAACGCATGCGTGAAGTCCATGTTCAGCAGGTGGGGTCAGTGGCTGAATCCTACCCCAAGTCTGCGTATATGACTTCAGCTCATAACGCCGGGTTATGAAGCGATGGTTGGCTCAGGTTCGCGAACCAGAGTAATGCCTGACTGAACCAGCAAAAACTCGTTGTCGCTGACCTTGTTGACGCGATCGCCAATGGCCAGTTTGTAAATAGGCTCCGAGCCAGTGGAACCGTCTGCCGACGGGTTGGATTCCTGGAATTCATGCACGGAATAAACGCGGCCTTCCGCATCTCTTGCATGGAACTGACCGACGAGTACTGCTGCCATCTGCTTAGAACCTCTGGAGATAAAACGCTTGATTTGCGGCTTGGTAGACCGTCATCAAGGCCTGTAAGTTTTCCTACAGGAAAAAAATAATCAGCACGCGGGAATTTCCCTTGCCTGCTGGTGGAATCGTCACCGAATCATCTATAACTAGTGGCTCCTCCCACGGACCATCGAGAGTCTTCCATGAGCAATGTCTACAACGTCGCTGTAGTGGTCGGTAGCCTGCGCAAAGCTTCGATCAATCGCAAGGTCGCTCTGGCACTGGCCGAGCTGGCTCCCTCGAACCTCAAGCTTGAGATTGTCGAAATTGGCGATCTGCCACTCTATAACGAAGACATCGACGGCGATTCACCGCCGGCAGCCTACAGCACTTTTCGGCAAAAAGTGGGTTCATCCGACGCGGTGCTGTTTGTAACCCCCGAGTACAATCGTTCCGTGCCTGCACCGTTGAAGAATGCCATCGACGTCGGTTCGCGGCCCTATGGCAAGAGTGTCTGGAGCGGCAAGCCGGGCGCGGTGATCAGTGTTTCGCCGGGTGCCATCGGCGGTTTTGGCGCCAACCAGCATTTGCGCCAGTCGTTTGTGTTTCTCGATGTGCCATGCATGCAGCAGCCTGAAGCGTATCTGGGCGGCGCGGGGTCGGCGTTTGATGAGGCGGGCAAATTGAGCGAGACAGTGAAACCTTTCCTGCAAAAATTCATCGATGCTTATGGGCAATTCGTAGAACACCACAAAAAATAAGCCAAACACGGAACACGATGTAGGAGTGAGCCTGCTCGCGATAGCGGTGTATCAGTCGACTGATTGGTAACTGACAGTCCGCTATCGCGAGCAGGCTCACTCCTACAGTTTTTTGTGTTGGCTTCACTACTCCATTTCAATTTAAGGCTGTTGCGGATGCTTGCTGCGTCACTGATTTTCCTCCTGACCATTACCCTGGTGATCTGGCAACCCAAAGGCCTCGGCGTCGGCTGGAGTGCGACGTTGGGCGCCGTGCTGGCGCTGATTTTCGGCGTGGTGCACCTGAGCGATATTCCGCTGGTGTGGCAAATCATCTGGAATGCCACTGGTACCTTCGTCGCGTTGATCATCATCAGCCTGCTGCTTGACGAGGCCGGTTTTTTTGCCTGGGCCGCGCTGCATGTAGCGCGATGGGGGCGCGGCAGCGGGCGCAAGTTGTTTGCCTTTATGGTGCTGCTCGGGGCATTGGTCTCGGCGCTGTTCGCCAATGACGGCGCGGCGCTGATTCTCACGCCGATTGTTATTTCCATGTTGCTGGCGCTGCGGTTCTCGCCGGCGGCGACGCTGGCGTTTGTCATGGGCGCAGGGTTTATCGCTGATACGGCGAGTCTGCCGCTGGTGGTGTCGAACCTGGTCAACATCGTCTCGGCGGATTTCTTTCATATCGGCTTCAACCGCTACGCGGCAGTGATGGTGCCGGTCAACTTCGTCAGTGTTGCGGCGACGCTGGGCATGCTGCTGTGGTTTTTTCGCCGTGACATTCCGGCTGCTTACGACCCTGAACAGCTCGAACATCCGGAAACCGCCATCCACGACAAAGCCACGTTTTATGCCGGTTGGGCGGTGTTGGCGATTTTGTTGATTGGTTGTTTTGCGCTGGAGCCGCTGGGTATTCCGATCAGTGCGATTTCCGCCGTGTGCGCGGCGTTGCTGCTGGGTATCGCCGCCCGTGGCCACAAGATTTCCACGCGCAAGGTAATGAAAGAGGCGCCGTGGCAGATCGTGATTTTCTCGCTGGGCATGTATCTGGTGGTCTATGGCCTGCGCAATGCCGGGCTGACCGGGTATCTGGCGGGGTGGCTGGATGTTTTTGCCGGGCATGGGGTGTGGGGCGCGGCGCTCGGGACCGGGGTGCTGACGGCGTTGTTGTCGTCGATCATGAACAATTTGCCGACGGTGCTGATCGGGTTGCTGTCGATTGATGCCAGTCAGGCGAGCGGGGTGATCAAGGAGGCGATGATCTATGCCAACGTGATTGGCAGCGATCTGGGGCCGAAGATCACGCCGATTGGCAGTCTGGCGACTCTGCTTTGGCTGCATGTGCTGGAGCGTAAGGGGATCCGGATTGGCTGGGGATATTACTTCAGGGTCGGGATTGTCTTGACGGTGCCGGTGTTGTTGGTGACGTTGGCGGCTTTGGCTTTGCGGTTGTCTTTTTAACGCTTTCGCCTGGCGGCGACTTACTTTGGCAAAAGCCCCAAAGTAAGCAAAGGTCTTTACCCTGACGTCCGGCCCTCGCTGTGGCTCGGGTTCCTTCGCTCCGGGGTTCATCCGGGGCATCGCCTCCGGTTTGCTTCGCTGCACCTCCTCTCGATGTCCTCCCCGGATGAACCCCTCCGCTCAGCCTGCCGACGGGCCTTTTAAGATCAAAAGCGGTACTCGAGCTAACGCTCATTGTGTTGAGTGGTGAAGGTCAAAGGCGGTACTCGAGCTAACGCTCATTGTGTTGAGTGGTGAAGATCAAAGGCAGTACTCGAGCTAACGCTCATTGTGTTGAGTGGTGAAGGTCAAAAGCGGTACTCGAGCTAACGCTCATTGTGTTGAGTGGGGCGGCATGCGCCGCGTTTTGGGTGTGATCATTTCTTTGTGGGAGCTGGCTTGCCAGCGATGGCGGCCTGTTAGCCGACCAATTTCCACCGGATGTACTCGATACCCTAGAGGAGCGAGCCTGCTCGCGAAGAGGCCGGTATTGGCAAAATATTCTTTCAGGCCTGGCCCGGTACGTTCGGCCAGAGATCGGAAACGAGGAATAGCCGCTCTGCCTCTTCCCATTCCCCCTGCGCATTCTCGGTCAGGCGCACCATCAATTGCGCCGGGGCCAGCGGCTCCAGTGCATCCAGCCACATCTGCAAGTGCTCTTGCTCCCAGGCCTGATCCGCCGGGTAGTGCGCCGGCGCGAGCCAGGCGTGGCGGGGCAGGGGTTGCCAGCGGCCGGCCGGGCGCTGGGTCACGAAGGCTGGCCAGTCTTTCTGATGCAGCCAGCTGCCGCGCAGATGCTGTGGATGCGCGCCGCTCGGTGATTCAGCCGTGCCCGGCCATGGATAGAGCAAATACCCGCCCAGCCACAGTTGCGCACTGAATACTTCGATATCCAGCGCCGCCAAGACTTCGCGGCTTTCCAGGCGCGCCGAAATCGGCAGTTGATGCTCGGCCAGATGCGCCAGTTTGCGGTCCAGTCGATCATGGCAGCCCGGGCCCAGCCATTGCGCCGGGTCGCGGCCATCGCCGTTCTGCGGGCCGAGGTAGAGCTTGATCGCCAGTTCCAGGTGATGCACGCCGTCGCGATCACGCAGCAGCATGTCCAGTTCACCGAGTGTGTGGCCCTCGCGGCGGATCGGCAGGTTGGCGGCTATCAGTTCGATCCCCGGCGCGTGCTCTACGGCAAACTGCCACAGCCGCTCGTAATACAGGCCCAGGCGCCGGGTGCGTGCCTGGGACAACCAGTGCAGCAGGCCGTAGCTGTCGCGATCGAGTTGGCGTAGCCATTGTTCCAGTCGCTCGGGATCGCCCACCCAGTCGCTGCCCGCCAGCGGATGACGTTGCGGCCACGGGGTGGTGGCGAGCATCGGCGGGGCGAGGATGGCCCACGCCAGATCGCGCACTTCGGGATGGCGTAATTGGTGGGGTAACGAGAGCAGCTCGGGAAATAGGATCATCTTGCGAGCATAGCCTTAAACACGAGGTCATCCTTGAGGCTGAAAGGATTTTGTCTAACGGCGGCTTTCGCCCATAATCGGGTTTTTCGCGTTTTCGATTGTCCGCAGAGGTCCCATGGAGCAATTTCGTAATATCGGCATCATCGGTCGCCTGGGCAGTTCCCAGGTGCTGGATACCGTCCGCCGACTGAAACGCTTTCTGCTCGATCGTCACCTGCATGTGATCCTCGAAGACACCATCGCCGAAGTCTTGCCGGGCCATGGCCTGCAAACCTCGTCGCGCAAGATGCTCGGTGAAGTCTGCGACATGGTCATCGTCGTCGGCGGTGACGGCAGCCTGCTCGGCGCCGCCCGGGCGCTGGCCAAGCACAATATCCCGGTGCTCGGCATCAACCGTGGCAGCCTCGGCTTTCTCACCGACATTCGCCCGGATGAGCTGGAAGTCGAAGTGGCCAAAGTGCTCGACGGCCACTATCTGGTGGAAAACCGCTTCCTGCTGCAAGCCGAAGTCCGCCGCCATGCCGAGGCCATCGGCCAGGGCGATGCGCTTAACGACGTAGTGCTGCACCCCGGCAAGTCGACCCGAATGATCGAGTTCGAGCTGTACATCGACGGCCAGTTCGTCTGCAGCCAGAAGGCCGACGGCCTGATCGTCGCCACGCCGACCGGTTCCACTGCGTACGCACTGTCTGCCGGCGGGCCGATCATGCATCCCAAGCTCGATGCCATTGTGATCGTGCCGATGTATCCCCATATGTTGTCGAGCAGGCCAATTGTGGTCGATGGCAACAGTGAGCTGAAAATCGTCGTGTCGAAAAACATGCAGATTTACCCGCAGGTCTCCTGCGACGGGCAGAACCACTTCACCTGCGCGCCGGGCGACACCATCACCGTCAGCAAGAAAGCCCAGAAGCTGCGGTTGATTCACCCGCTCGACCACAACTACTACGAAGTCTGCCGGACCAAGCTTGGCTGGGGCAGCAAGCTGGGCGGTGGAGGCGACTGATGCTCGATCCCGCGCGCAGTTATGACTTGATCGGTGACGTGCACGGATGCGCCCTGACCCTCGAACACTTGCTTGACCGACTCGGTTATCACAAGCAGGGCGGGGTCTGGCGACATCCTTCACGCATGGCCGTGTTCGTCGGCGACATCATCGACCGTGGCCCGCGAATTCGCGAGGCGTTGCACATCGTCCACGACATGGTCGAGGCCGGTCAGGCGTTGTGCATCATGGGCAACCACGAATTCAACGCGCTCGGCTGGAGCACTCCGGCGCCACCGGGTAGCGGCAAGCAATTCGTGCGTGAACATACGCCGCGTCATGCGCGTCTGCTCAACGAAACCCTGACCCAGTTCGAAGGCCATCCCGGCGATTGGCATGATTTTCAGCGCTGGTTCTATCAGTTGCCGCTGTTTGTCGATGCCGGGCGTTTTCGTGTGGTGCACGCCTGCTGGGATGCCGGGCTGATCGAGCCGTTGCGCGCGCTGTTCCCGAATGGCTGCATCGACGAGCATTTCCTGCAGTCTTCGGCAGTGCCCGGCAGTTTTGCCTGCACCGTGTTCGATCGTTTGTTGCGCGGCACCGATATGCGCCTGCCCGATGGCCAGACCATGATCAGTGGTGACGGTCTGGTGCGGTCGTTCTTCCGCACCAAGTTCTGGGAAGACGATCCGAAAACCTACGGCGACATCGTGTTCCAGCCCGATGCATTGCCGGAGCCGGTGGCGCAAACCCCGCTGACTTCCACTGAAAAGAATTCGCTGCTGCGCTACGGCGTCGACGAGCCGTTGCTGTTTGTCGGGCACTACTGGCGCAGCGGCAAACCGGCGCCGATCCGCCCGAACCTCGCCTGTCTGGATTACAGCGCCGTGCTCTACGGCAAACTGGTTGCTTATCGCCTGGATCAGGAAACCCGCCTCGATCCGCATAAATTCGTCTGGGTCGATGTCGAGCGGCCGGAGGTGCTGCAATGATCGCGGTCTGCTCATTCTGCTATTTCAATCTGCAACTGGCTGTCACAAGGATTCACCATGGATGACACGACGCTGGATCAACTCGAGGCCGCGCTGCTGGCCTCGCCGGGAAACGTCGCGTTGCTGACGCTGGTGCTCAAGGCCTGCCTTGAGCGCAATGACAGCCAGCGCGGCCTCAAACTGCTTCCCGCCGACCTGCACCAATTGCCGGACGCCGAGGCTTTGAAGCCGATCGCCGCGCAGCTGTACCTGGGCGCCGGGCAGGCTGAAAAAGCCTTGAACCTGGCGAGCGGTGAGGGCGCCCATCTGCAACTGTTGCGCGCACGGGCACTGGCCGACCTTGATCGCCTCAAGGAAGCGTTGGTCGAGTACCGCGCCGCCATCGCTGCCAACCCGGCGTTGGAAGACATGGCGCTGTGGCGCCGCTTGAACGTGTCGGTGGTGGATTTTGCCGCTGGCGAAGGGCGGCCGAAACTGCGGGTGATCTCCAACGACGACACCGATCAGACGGAAGTGCGCCGACTGTTGGTGCCAGACACCGAAACCGTGACGTTCAACGACATCGGTGGCCTGGACGATCTGAAAAAGACCATCCATAAAAAGATCATCCTGCCGTACCAGAAGCCGGGGTTGTTCGAGCGCTTTCGCAAGCGCGTCGGCGGCGGTGTGCTGCTGTACGGGCCGCCTGGCTGCGGCAAAACCTTACTGGCCCGAGCCACCGCCGGCGAGTGTAAGGCGAAGTTTTTCAACGTGGCGATTTCCGACGTGCTGGACATGTACATCGGCGAGTCCGAACGCAAGTTGCACGCCTTGTTCGAGCAGGCGCGGGCGCAGGCACCGGCGGTGATGTTCTTCGATGAAGTCGAGGCGCTGGGCGGCAAACGCTCCAATACCCGCGAGTCGACGTCGTCGAAACTGGTCAGCCAGTTTCTCTCGGAAATGGATGGCTTCACCCATGACAATCATGGCGTGCTGATCCTCGCGGCAACCAACGTGCCGTGGTCGGTGGACTCGGCGTTCCGCCGTCCCGGTCGCTTCGACCGCGTGTTGTTTGTGCCGCCACCGGATCGTGCCGCCCGCGAAAACATGCTGCAACTGATGGTCAAGGGCCGTCCGCTGGCGGCTGATATCGATTTCGCTTTCCTTGCCAAACACACCTCGGGCTTCTCCGGCGCGGACCTCAGCGAGCTGGTGGAAACCGCCGCCGATGAAGCCATCGAGGAGTCGATCAGTGAAGGCGCCGAGCAGCCGATTTGCGACCGCCACTTCAAGCAAGCCTTGAAAGAAGTCCGCGCGACGACGCTGGAATGGCTGACCACCGCCCGCAACTACGCGCGTTATGCCAACGAAGGCAATCAGTACGACGAAGTGCTGGCGTTTCTCGACAAACATGGCAAGGGACGCTGATGGGAACCCAGAATATTTACCGCATTGAAGACGAACCGCGTCCGGGCGGCCTGGCGCGGTTTGCCGTGTCGCCGTTCTGGCCATTGCTGGCGCTGATGATGGGCGGGCTATGGCTGGGTTTGCCGTGGTTCGTGCTCAACTCGGTGGCCGTGGGCAGCCCGACGCGCAAGCGTGAGTGGATCTGGGTTGGCGTCGGTGCCGTGGGCAGCGTGATCCTCGGCCTGGCCTTGATCAGCTTGTTGAACAACGGCTACCTGAGCACTCAGGCACAGATCCAGTACGCCTTGCTGGTCCTGGTGGTGTGGAAACTGAGCATCGGTTACGTGCTGTACACCCTGCAGAACTCGACCATCGAGCTGTATCAATATTATGGCGGCGTGCTCAATCGCTTCGCGCCGCTGGTCGCGCTCGCAGGCGCCTTCCTGCTCAAAGGAATCGTGGTCACTCTGGTGCCGGCGACCCTTTGGTATCTGGTGGTGAGCTGATGAATACCTCTTATCTGCTGCAAGTGGCTTATCAGCGGTTGCAGTCCGGCCACAACGACGGCGCCATCGACAGCCTGCGACAGTTGCTGGCCGATGACCCGGAATGTGCCGAAGCCCACGCCTTGCTGGCGCTGTGTCTGCTCAACATGCGTCGTCTGCATGCCGGGCGCCACGAAGCCTCGATGGCGTTGGCGATGGACCCGGCGTTGCCGTTGGCGCATTACGCCGCCGCGCATATCGACATGGCTGCGCGGCAATTCAAGAGTGCCGAACAGCACCTGTTGCAGTTGCTCGACATGGAGCCGACGGAGCCGCGTTACTACCGCAGTCTCGCGGATCTGTTCCAACTGACCGGGCGCCTTGCGCAGAGTCAGGCGCTGCTGGAAAAGGCGCTGGAGCTGGGCCCCGACGATCCGGCCAATCTGGTGGCGATGGCCGAATATCATCAGGCCTGTGGCCATTGGCAGCAGGCCGAAAGTTTTGCCCGACAGGCACTCCAGGCCGATCCCGGGCATGCCGGGGCCGTGGTGGTACTGGGTCGTTTGCTGCTGCGTCAGGGCGATATCAACGGTGCACGCGAACACGCGATCTGGGCCCTGCAGGAAAACGCCAGCAATGTCTCGGCGCTGAGCCTGCTGACCGCCGTGAAGGCGCGCAGCAATGTGTTCATGGGGCTCTGGTGGCGGTTCAACAGCTGGATGAACGACCGCAGTACGACCGGCGCCATCATTCTGTTGCTGGCGATGTTTGTGGTGTATCGCGTTACCGTGATCACCCTCACCGCACAGGGCTACCCCGGTGCCGCCGAGGTGATCGACTGGGTTTGGCTGGCGTTTGCTCTTTATACCTTCACGGCTCCGCAGATTTTCCGGCGTGCGCTGGAGAAAGAACTGACCCAGGTAAAACTTTCAAGGGAGTTCTAGGACGCCGGGCATTGCGCCCGGCGATCCGCTCGCTGACCTGATGCCCGGCAGTGTCTTGCCGCTTCAGCGCCGTTAAACTAGCGACATTCATTGGAGAGTGTTCAAACATGTCGTCTTTTGCCCAAATGATCAAAAACATCACCCCGGACATCTACGAGAGCCTGAAACTGGCCGTGGAAATCGGCAAGTGGTCGGACGGTGGCAAGCTCACCGCCGAGCAGCGTGAACTGTCGTTGCAGGCGATGATCGCCTGGGAAATCCAGAACCTGCCTGAAGATCAGCGCACCGGTTACATGGGCCCGCAAGAATGTGCGTCGAAGTCGATCGAAGTGCCGAACATCCTGTTCAAATCGGATGCCATCCATTGATCGAGATTGGCCGCGGTGCAATCAGCAAAATGTCGGCGCGCCTGGACGGGCCGAATGTGCAATACGCGTTTCGTCTGGATGACGTCGAGGTGCCGGTCAACCCATTGATCGGCACCACGGTGCGTCTGGAGTACCTGGGGGCGATTCACTGCACCCATTGCGGGCGCAAGACCAAAACCAGTTTCAGCCAGGGTTACTGCTACCCGTGCATGACCAAACTGGCCCAGTGCGACCTGTGCATCATGAGCCCGGAGCGCTGCCACTACGACGCCGGCACCTGCCGCGATCCGCTGTGGGGCGAGCAGTTCTGCATGACCGATCACGTTGTGTACCTGGCCAATTCGTCAGGGATCAAGGTCGGCATCACGCGTGCTACCCAGTTGCCGACCCGTTGGCTCGATCAGGGTGCGAGTCAGGCCTTGCCGATCATGCGTGTATCGACGCGTCAGCAGTCGGGCTTCGTTGAAGACTTGTTCCGCAGTCAGGTGGCCGACAAGACCAACTGGCGTGCACTGCTCAAGGGCGATGCGGTGGCGGTGGATCTGGCACAGGTGCGCGATCAGTTGTTCGAAAGCTGCGCCGAAGGCCTGCAAGGCTTGCAAGAGCGATTCGGCCTACAAGCGATTCAGACGATTGCCGATGTAGAACCTCTCGAAATCCGCTATCCGGTCGAGCAATACCCGGCCAAAATCGTCAGCTTCAACCTGGACAAGAACCCGATTGCCGAAGGCACGCTGCTGGGGATCAAGGGTCAGTACCTGATCTTCGACACCGGCGTGATCAATATTCGTAAGTACACGGCTTATCAGCTCGCCGTGCATCAATAAGGACTCCAGCATGCGCACCGAACAACCGAAGATGATTTACCTGAAGGACTATCAGGCGCCCGAGTACCTGATCGATGAAACACACCTGACCTTCGAGTTGTTCGAGGACCACAGCCTGGTCCACGCGCAACTGGTGATGCGCCGCAACCCGGCACGTGGCGCCGGCCTGCCGCCGCTGGTGCTCGACGGCCAGCAAGTGGAACTGCTCTCGGTGACCCTCGCCGATAAGGAACTGGCTGACGGCGACTATCAGTTGTCCGAGAACCATCTGACCCTGCAACCGACCAGCGAAACCTTTACGGTCGACACCAGCGTCAGGATCCACCCGGAAACCAACACCGCGCTGGAAGGCCTGTACAAGTCCGGCACGATGTTCTGCACCCAGTGCGAGGCCGAAGGCTTCCGCAAGATCACCTATTACCTCGACCGCCCGGACGTGATGAGCAAGTTCACCACCACCGTGGTCGCCGAACAGCACAGCTATCCGGTGCTGCTCTCCAACGGCAACCCGATTGCTTCAGGCCCGGGTGAAGACGGCCGGCACTGGGCAACGTGGGAAGACCCGTTCATGAAACCGGCGTACCTGTTCGCGCTGGTGGCCGGTGATTTGTGGTGCGTTGAAGACACCTTCACCACCATGACCGAGCGCACGGTCGCGCTACGCATCTACGTCGAGCCGGAAAACATCGACAAGTGCCAGCACGCGATGAACAGCCTGAAGAAGTCGATGCGCTGGGACGAAGAGGTCTACGGTCGCGAGTACGATCTGGACATCTTCATGATCGTCGCCGTCAACGACTTCAACATGGGCGCGATGGAGAACAAGGGCCTCAATATCTTCAACTCCAGCGCCGTGCTGGCCCGCGCCGAAACCGCCACCGACGCCGCGCATCAGCGGGTCGAGGCGATCGTCGCCCACGAATATTTCCACAACTGGTCGGGCAACCGCGTGACCTGCCGCGACTGGTTCCAGCTGTCGCTCAAGGAAGGCTTCACCGTGTTCCGCGATTCCGGCTTCTCTGCCGACATGAACTCGGCCACGGTCAAGCGCATTCAGGACGTCGCCTACCTGCGTACCCACCAGTTCGCCGAAGATGCAGGTCCCATGGCCCACGCCGTGCGCCCGGACAGCTTCATCGAAATTTCCAACTTCTACACCCTGACCGTGTACGAAAAGGGTTCGGAAGTGGTCGGCATGATCCACACCTTGCTCGGCGCCGAAGGCTTCCGTAAAGGCAGCGATCTGTACTTCGAACGCCATGACGGTCAAGCCGTGACCTGCGACGACTTCATCAAGGCCATGGAAGATGCCAACGGTGTCGACCTGACCCAGTTCAAGCGCTGGTACAGCCAGGCCGGCACACCGCGTCTGGCAGTGAGCGAGTCTTACGACGCTGCGGCGAAAACCTACAGCCTGACCTTCCGCCAGAGCTGCCCGGAGACCCCGGACAAGGTTGAAAAACTGCCGTTCGTGATCCCGGTCGAACTGGGCCTGCTCGACAGTAAAGGCAACGAAATTGCCCTGCGTCTGACTGGCGAAGCCGCTGCCCAAGGCACCACGCGCGTGATATCGGTGACTGAAGCCGAGCAGACCTTCACCTTCGTCGACATCGCCGAACAGCCGCTGCCATCGTTGCTGCGCGGTTTCTCGGCGCCGGTGAAACTGAGCTTCCCGTACAACCGCGATCAGTTGATGTTCCTGATGCAGCACGACAGCGACGGTTTCAACCGCTGGGATGCCGGTCAGCAACTGTCGGTGCAGGTGCTGCAAGAGCTGATCGCCCAGCAGCAGAAGGGCGAGAGCCTGGTGCTCGATCCACGGCTGGTGTCGGCGCTGCGTACGGTTCTGTCGGACGAGTCGCTGGATCAGGCGATGGTTGCCGAGATGCTTTCGCTGCCGGGCGAGGCGTACCTCACCGAAATCAGCGAAGTGGCGGACGTCGACGCCATCCATATCGCTCGCGAGTTCGCCCGCAAGCAACTGGCGGACAATCTGTTCGAAGCGCTGTGGCTGCGTTATCAGGCCAACCGCGACCTGTCGAAGCAGACGCCGTACGTAGCCGAGGCCGAGCACTTCGCCCGTCGCGCGTTGCAGAACATTGCGCTGTCGTACCTGATGCTCAGCGGCAAGCCGCAAGTGCTGGCAGCGGCGCTGGAGCAATTCGAAACGGCCGACAACATGACCGAGCGCCTGACGGCGCTGGCGGTGTTGGTCAACTCGCCGTTCGAAGAGCAGAAAGCATTGGCGCTGGCGAGTTTCGCCGAGCACTTCAAGGACAACCCGCTGGTCATGGATCAATGGTTCAGCGTGCAGGCCGGCAGCACCTTGCCCGGCGGTCTGGAGCGCGTGAAAGCGTTGATGCAGCACCCGGCGTTCAACATCAAGAACCCGAACAAGGTGCGTGCGCTGGTCGGTGCATTTGCCGGGCAGAACCTGATCAACTTCCACGCGGCGGATGGTTCCGGTTATCGCTTCCTCGCGGATCTGGTGATCGAGCTGAACGGCTTCAACCCGCAGATCGCTTCGCGCCAATTGGCGCCGCTGACTCGCTGGCGCAAATATGATGGTGCGCGGCAGGCGTTGATGAAGGGTGAGCTGGAGCGGATTCTGGCTTCGGGGCAGCTGTCGAGTGATGTGTATGAGGTCGTCAGCAAGAGCCTGGCCTAAGGTGTTTTAACACCAAGCCCTGTGGGAGCTGGCTTGCCAGCGATAGCGGTCTATCAGTCAACAGTGATGTTGAATCTGCTGCCGTCATCGCGGGCAAGCCCGCTCCCACAGTTATTTTGCGTTACTTCAAATCAAATCGATCCAGGTTGGTCACTTTCGTCCAGGCCGCCACGAAGTCCTTGACGAACTGCTCCTTGGCATCCGAACTGGCATACACCTCGGCCAGCGCCCTTAATTGCGCATTGGAACCGAACACCAGATCAACCCGCGTCGCCGTCCACTTCACGCTACCGGTTTTACGGTCGCGGCCTTCAAACTCATCGGCATCCCTTGAAGTCGGCTTCCACTCCACGCCCATATCCAGCAGGTTGGTGAAGAAGTCGTTGGTCAACGCTTCGGTTTGCGAGGTGAACACACCATGACGGGTTCCCCCGACATTGGTATTCAACACGCGCAAGCCACCCAGCAGCACGGTCATCTCCGGCGCGGAGAGGGTCAGTAGTTGCGCCTTGTCGATCAACAGCGCCTCCGCTGAAACCCGGTATTTGCCCTTGCTGTAATTGCGGAAACCATCGGCAATCGGTTCCAGAAAACCAAACGAATCAACATCGGTTTGCTCCTGCGAGGCATCCGCACGCCCCGGCGTAAACGGCACCGTCACCGAGTGACCGGCGTTTTGCGCCGCTTTCTCTATCCCGGCATTGCCCGCCAGCACAATCAGATCCGCCAGCGAGACTTTCTTGCCGGAGGCGCCGCTATTGAACTCGCCCTGAATGCCTTCAAGGGTTTGCAGCACTTTGGCCAGTTGTTCGGGCTGGTTGGCTTGCCAGAATTTCTGCGGTGCCAGACGTAACCGGCCACCGTTGGCGCCGCCACGTTTGTCCGACCCACGGAAAGTTGAAACGGCGGCCCAAGTGGTTGAAACCAATTGCGACACCGAAAGCCCCGAGGCAAGGATTTTGCTTTTCAGCGCGGCAGCGTCGCTCTCGTCGATCAGTGGATGAGTGACCTCTGGAATCGGGTCCTGCCACAGCAGTTCTTCGTTAGGCAGTTCCGGGCCGAGGTAGCGGGACAGCGGGCCCATGTCGCGGTGGATCAGTTTGTACCAGGCGCGGGCGAAGGCGTCGGCCAGTTGATCGGGATTGGCCAGAAAGCGCCGGGAGATCTGCTCGTAGGCCGGGTCAAAACGCAGCGCCAGGTCAGACGTGAGCATGGTCGGGTCAATGCGTTTGTTCGGATCGTGAGCGTGAGGAATCGTCCCTGCACCGGCGCCGTTCTTCGGTTTCCACTGATGCGCCCCCGCCGGGCTTTTGGTCAGTTCCCACTCGAAGCCGAACAGGTTTTCCAGATAGTTGTTGCTCCATTGGGTTGGTGTGGTGGTCCAGGTCACTTCGAGGCCGCTGGTGATGGTGTCTGCGCCCTTGCCGGTGCCGAAGGCGTTTCTCCAGCCCAGGCCTTGCTCTTCAAGCCCGGCGGCTTCCGGCTCTGCGCCGACGTTATCGGCAGGGCCCGCGCCGTGAGTCTTGCCGAAGGCGTGACCGCCGGCAATCAGCGCTACGGTTTCCTCATCATTCATGGCCATGCGGCCGAAGGTTTCGCGGATATCGCGGGCCGAGGCTACCGGGTCCGGGTTGCCTTCGGGACCTTCCGGGTTCACGTAAATCAGGCCCATCTGCACAGCGGCGAGCGGGTTTTCCAGATTGCGCTCGCCCTGATCGGTGCGGCTTTCTTCTTTGCCATGCAAATCCGGTTCAGCCACCAGCGTACCGTCGCCGGGCTCCTGCATGGCGGACTTGTCTTTGCCGTAACGGCTGTCGCCGCCCAGCCATTCGTGTTCCGAACCCCAGTACACGTCTTCGTCCGGTTCCCAGACGTCGGGACGACCGCCAGAGAAACCGAAAGTCTTGAAGCCCATCGATTCCAGCGCGACGTTACCGGTGAGCACAATCAGGTCAGCCCAGGAAATATTGCGGCCATATTTCTGCTTGATCGGCCACAGCAGACGGCGGGCCTTGTCGAGGCTGACGTTGTCCGGCCAACTGTTGAGCGGGGCGAAACGTTGCTGTCCGGACCCCGCGCCACCACGGCC
Source organism: Pseudomonas sp. FW305-7 (assembly GCF_058786735.1). NCBI lineage: Bacteria > Pseudomonadati > Pseudomonadota > Gammaproteobacteria > Pseudomonadales > Pseudomonadaceae > Pseudomonas > Pseudomonas sp. FW305-7. Next base: position 89,151 of record NZ_JBYSZA010000004.1, on the reverse strand, counting down.
ATCGGCCGTGCGATAGGTGCCGGCACTGTGCCAGGCCATGCGGATGAAGAGCGGGCCGTAGTGCCCGAAGTCGGCCGGCCACCAGTCCTGGGAGTCGGTCATCAGCGCGCGCAGGTCTTGTTTCAGCGCCTGAAAATCCAGGCTCTTGAAAGCTTTGGCGTAGTCGAAGTCCTTGCCCAACGGATCGGACTTGGGCGAGTGCTGACTCAGGATTTTCAGGTTGAGTTGATTCGGCCACCAGTCACGGTTCGTCGTACCACCACCGGCGGCGTGGTTGAACGGGCATTTCGATTCGTTAGCCATGTTCGGGTCCTTATCAGGTCTGCTACGGCCGGCTCGTGCCGACTTCGGACTAGTAAGGCTAGACCCGACTGGATGAGTCAGCTAATAGCCCGACTATTGGGGGCTGATAGGCGCAGTCTTTCAGGATTTTTTCGCGACTGGCGCCTATGCCTTAGGCGTTTCCTCAGAAGTTGAAATCCGCGTCCTTGAGCGTTTGGTGACACGCAAAAAGTCAAAATCGTAATGACAGGATGAAATGTTATTGTATAACATGAAATTCGTTTCATTCTGTTTCTGCCAGTGTCGTGTGCAAGACGCTGGCAGCGATGCTCACTTTTCTGCTCACGGAAGTTCTGAAATGCCTGCCCGTTCCCAGCCCCTGCAACGACGACTGACTCCCTTGGCCGCCGCGCTGCTGCTCGCTTCACCGGTATTCGCTGCTGACGCCCTCGAATTGCAACCGCAAGTGATTACCGGCAATCCCTTGGGCAGCCAGATGCTGGCCTCACCGGCGACAGTGCTCAGTGGCGATGACCTCACGCTGGCACAGAAGGGCAGCCTCGGTGAAACCCTGAACAAACAGCCCGGCGTGTCATCGTCGTATTTCGGCCCGGGGGCCAGTCGTCCGATCATTCGTGGTCAGGACGGTGACCGGATTCGCATCCTGCGCAACGGTGTCGGCGCGCTGGATGCTTCGTCGTTGTCTTACGATCACGCTGTGCCGCTGGACCCGGTCAACGTTGAACGCATTGAAATCATCCGTGGCCCGGCGGCGTTGCTTTACGGAGGCAGCGCCATCGGCGGGGTGGTCAACACCTTCGATAATCGCATTCCCACCGAAGCCATCGACGGTATCCATGGCGCTGGCGAGCTGCGTTATGGCGGCGCCGATACCACCCGCAGCAGCGCCGGCAAACTCGAGGCGGGTAACGGTGAGTTCGCCCTGCACCTGGACGCCAGTGCTCGGGAGTTCAATGATCTGAAAATTCCCGGTTACGCGAAAACCGGCGCTGAGCGCGCCAACGATGATGGTGATTCACGCAAGCATCGTCTGGCCAATAGTGACGGTCGTCAGGACGGCGGTGCAGTCGGCGGTTCGTACACCTGGGATGACGGCTATGCTGGCCTTTCGTACAGCAATTACGACTCCAATTACGGCTCGCCCGCCGAAGACGACGTGCGCATCCGCATGGAGCAGGAGCATTACGCCTTTGCCTCGCAGATACGCAATCTCGACGGGCCGTTCAGTTCAATCAAATTCGATGCCGGCTACACCGATTATCAACATCGGGAAATTGAGGGCGGTGAGGTCGGCACGACGTTCAAGAACAAGGGTTACGAGGCGCGGGTCGAGGCCCGGCATCAGCCGCTGGGGCCAGTCGAAGGGGTGATCGGCGCACAGGTCAGCCGCAACGAGTTTTCGGCTTTGGGTGAAGAAGCGTTTGTGCCGCAGACCGATACGAATGCCGGTGCACTGTTCATTCTTGAGGAGCTGCAAGCCACCGAGCGACTGTTGTTCACGCTCGGTGGACGGCTTGAGCACACTACGGTTGACCCGGATGCCAAGGGCAACGAGCGTTTCGCCAATGCCGACCGTTCGAGCAGTTTCACCGCCGGCAGCCTGTCGTCCGGTGCGGTGTACACGCTGACGCCGGTTTGGTCGGTTGCCGCCACCGTCGGTTATACCGAGCGTGCGCCGACGTTTTACGAGTTGTACGCCAACGGTGCGCATGTCGCGACCGGCACTTATGAAGTCGGCGACGCCGGGCTGTCGAAAGAGAAAGCCGTCTCCAGCGACCTCGCTCTGCGTTTCGACAACGGCACGCACAAGGGCAGTGTCGGTGTGTTCTACAGCCACTTTTCCAACTACATCGGCTTGCTCGGTACGGGCCGAACGCTGAATGAAGAAAGCGAGGAGGATAGCGGCGGCATTCCTGAATACGCTTACTCGGGTGTGCGTGCGCGCTTCAGTGGCATCGAAGCTCAGGATCGCTGGAGTCTTGGCGAGACTGCCTACGGCAAGTTTGCCCTGGAGTTGTCCGGTGATTACACCCGCGCGAAGAACCTGAATAACGGCGAGGATTTGCCGCGCATCGCGCCGCTACGCTTGAACAGTGGTTTGCTATGGGAGCTGGATCGTTGGCAGGCGCGGATCGACCTTGAACACGCCAGTTCGCAGCATCGTGTGCCGGCCAATGACAGCAGCACGGATGGCTACACCACGCTGGGTGCCAATGTCGGTTATCACTTTGACGTCGGTCAGAGCAAATGGCTGGCTTTCGTCGATGCCGATAACCTGACCAACCAAACCGTGCGCTACGCCAGTTCGATCCTTCGCGACGTTGCGCCGGCACAAGGACGGAGCATTCAGGTGGGATTGCGCACCACGTTCTAAATCACTCCCCCCCATGCAGGAATTTGGTCGTTCCCGCGCCGAGCGTGGGAACAATCAAGAGGGGCGGGTAATCAGGTGGACTGTGCGGCTTCGTCTTCCGGCACGTCGTCGAGCGTGTCTTCCTGGCCTGGCAATTCCGTGATCACGCTGAAATCCGTGACCTCGACGGCTCCGAGGCCATAACCCAGCAGATGGAACGAAAAGGCTTTGCGCGGTAGCGGGTTTTCGAAGCTGAAATCCATCTCCAGCGGCTGATCGGCGGTGGCGATCATTTCCGCCGGCAAGCCCAGTTGCACGTCCTGTTCGAATTCCTTGGCCTTGAGTTGAATGAACGCCGCTTGCTGCGGATCCACCGAGCGCACGGTCAGGCGTACGCGGGTGTGCGAGCCCTTGGGCATTTCCAGGTATTGCGCGCCGATCAGGTTGTCGGCCCAATCGTCGATGATCTGCGCTTGCAACGGGATGATGTTGTTGCTGCCGAACTGATAACGATGATTGAGCGGGGTGCGCAGCAGCGACAGGTCGAGTGCCGTGGCGCGGGCTGCGATCTGGCGAGCGCGCTGACCGCTGTAGGTGCCTTTGAACGTGGCGCTCTCGGCGATAAAACCGGTGCTTTCGTAATAGCGGCAGCGGCGCGGCATGTCACATTCGGAAAAAATTCCCTTGCCGTCGTGATAGCGCAGTTTGCCGTTGGTGAAGGACATGATCTCGCGCCCGGAATCGTAGTCGCGAAACAGTGAGCGACCGCTCAGCGCGGTAGGCACCGGCAGGTCGAAGTAGTCGAGGATCGACGTGCTCAGATCGACATGGCCATACACCCCGGCATTGAGTCGCGGCAGTTGCTCATGTTCAGGTGCCAATGTCAGGTTGAAACCCCAGGAAGAGGCCAGACGCACGCCGTCGATGCCGTGGGATTCATCCGAGGTGATCACCACGAGGGTGTCTTTCAATACACCCTGGCGCTCAAGTCCGCTGAGGAATTGATCCAGTGCATCGTCCAGATAACCCACAGCCGCCTGCTTCGGCGTGTCATAGCGCTGCAGATAATCTTCCGGCGCGGAGTAGGGCTGATGGGTGCCCACCGTCAACAATGTCAGCATCCACGGTTGCTTTTGCTTTTTCAGTTGACCGACATAATCCAGGGCACCTTCAAAGAAGGCCTTGTCGTCCTTGCCCCACGGGAATTCCAGATAGTTGCTGTTGGTGAACCACTCCAGGCCATGAGTCGCATCGAAACCGATGTGCGGCATGATTTTGTCTTTGGCCATGAAGCGCAGGCCGGCGCCCTGCAGATAGTGGGTGCTGAAGCCGTGTTCGCGCAATTGCGCCGGCAGACAGGCCTGATTGCGCTCCTTCTGGGTGAGCATTTCCACGCCTTTGGGCGTGCCGTTGTTCAGTTTGTCGTAATCACCGCAGAGCATGGCGTACAGACCGCGAATGGTCTGGTGTGTATGCAGGACGTAGTCCGGGGTGTTCATGCCGCGCTCGGCCCAACGGCTGAGTCTGGGCATCAGGTCTTCCTGATAATGGCTGCCGATGGCCTCGCGATTGGCGCGGATGTAGGCACCGGGAATGCCTTCCAGGGCGATGACCAAAACGTTGCGCGCCTGACCTGGCGCAGTCAGCAGCTTGTGACCATCGAGATCGACGTCGGTAAGGCCGGCCATGGATGGCGCGACTTCTTCGACATCACCGTCCAGCCATTCCTCGGCCTGAATCTGCACATCGGCGACCTGAGTGGCCAGCAATTGATGGGGCAGGTTGTACGCTCGCCACGGATCTTCCTCGCTCGGCCACAAATTCTGTGCGCCCCAGTGCGCGGCGAACAGCGCCAGCGGCGCCGCCCACAATGCGCGAGGCAGGGCCGGGCGGGCGATGCCGCGTCCGGCAAACTGGGTTAGCAACCAGACCAGCAGCGCCAGCAACAACGTGACGCCCACACCTGGATGCGCCAGCCCACCGCCGGTGGAGTTTTCGACAAATTGCGGATCGAACAGGTAATGCAGATCGGCCGGGCTCGGCAGTCGGCCGACGGCGCTGACCAGTTCCGCCGTCGCCACTGCCAACAGGCCCCAGAACAACAGCACCGGCAATGCCAGCCACCACGCACGGCGATGCAGCAGAATGACCAGCGAGCTGCCGATGGCCAGATCCGACAGATAACCCAACGGTGTCGACCAACCGAGTGCTGCACGCAGGCACACCGGCACGATCAACAGCAGAAAAATCAGGGAATAGAGGCGGGCACGCGGATGTCGCAAGCCGTTCAAGAAAGCACTCACAAAAAAAGACCTTCCAGTCATTAAACCGTCAAAAAAGTGTGCGCGATGATACCAAGGGAGAGCTGTCTGATCGCCTTTTTAAACACACGGGTGATCTGTTGTCAGACGGCCCTGGAACCGGGGAAAAGGTGCTGGAGCCTTGACAGGCGTTCGTGTCAGACGATCAGGCCATAGGCGGCAGGCGAATCGGTGCAGGCGCTTTATTGTTTCAGACTGTTTATCTGGCCGTTGAAGCCGGGTAATCCCGCCAACAAAGGTTGGAACGGGTGTACGGCCGAGGCAATGGCACGCGCGCCGCTCAAGAATGCCGCTCACCGGGCGATACCAGTGATCTACACGTGCGCCGCAAACCATCGATACGGCGCACGGCATGAATCAGTTGTCAGACTCGGAAATCAAAAATGCTACGGAAAGTTTTCACCTCATTCGCTCATTGGGGCGCTATCACTCTGTGTCTCACCGTATTGAATGGATGCTCGACTGCGCGCTATGACGGTACCCGGCCACCGGATCCGGCCAAGGCGCTGATTGTGGGTTCGATTACCGAAGGTTATCTGACGCAACCGCATGGGCTGACGGTCGAAATCAGACAATTGAACGAGCCGAACGCGTCGATCACGTTGCAGACGCTGTATAGCGAAGACGATCAGCCTTCCGCCAATCTGCTCGGGCACTTGTTCATGTACGAAGTGCCACCAGGGCGTTATCAGTTCACCGACTGGCGCTACCAGTATTACCTGGGTAATGCGCTCGCACGCCCGACTCCGGTGGTATTTGAGGTGAAGGCCGGTCAGACACTGTACATCGGCGACCTTTACGCCAATGCCCTGACGTTCTGCCTGTCCAACGTCGATAACGCTGAGAAAACGGTTGAAGGCCTCAAACGCAAGTATGCAGTTCTGCAAAACCGCACGATTTACAACCTGACCGCTGAAAGCGCTTTCAAACCCTGGCCAACTTCTGACGCCAAAGACTCGGGCAAAGGACTTTGCATGTTCTGATGCATGCGTTCGCTCTTGCTGTCCTGCCACCGCTTTTCGCTCAAGGAAAAACATTGATGAGCCGCACCATACTGCTCTGGGCCAGCCTGATCCTGCTCGGCGGATGTAACACCGGACCCGACTTGAAGGGCCAGCCATTCTTCAGTGCCGTGGAACAAGCGCAGCCGGATCAGGCAACGCTGTATTTCTATCGCACGGCCGCGTCGGTCGGGTACTTTGTGACGCCCACGATCAAGGTCAATGGAAAAGACGTCGGGGTTTTACCGTCGGGCGGGTATTTCAAAACGAGCCTGCCGGCCGGGCGCTACAGCATTGAGTCGACGTCGCCGCCTTTTGTCAGCAGCAGCGTCAACAAGCGTTTCGACCTGAACGTCGAGAACGGCAAAACCTACTTCATTGCCGATCAGACCAGCTCGCAAGCCTTCAGTGATGAACAGACGCTGGGTGAGTTGAACGACGCCTACTACTCGGGGGCGCATTTCTTTTTCCGTTATGCGCTAGTGCCGGAGGAGGAAGCGTTGCGTTCGATCAAATGGTGTCAGCAGGTGCCGGTGGCCGTCAGGTAACCTTTTCAGCCGTGGTACCGAGTGGCGATGATTGGTCAAATCTCGCCACGCGGTTCACGTCAGTTCAGCCCATCATCAAAGATGCTTTCAATCGGCATCTCGAACGCCCGGGCGATCTGAAACGCCAGCGGCAGGCTCGGATCGTAGCGTTCGTTTTCAATCGCATTGATTGTCTGGCGTGACACGTTAAGCCGTTCAGCCAGGTCGACCTGTGACCATTTGCGTTCGGCGCGCAGTTCCTTCAGGCGATTTTTCATTGGTAGCGGCGTCGGGCGATTTGCAGGCCGAGGATCCACATCAAGCCCATCACTGGCCAGACGCATGTCCACGGAATATGCGGGGCACCGACGTTTTCCAGGAAACCGTAGCTGAAGGTCAGCAGGGCCGAGGCGGCGAAGGCGAAACCCAGCGCTTCGAACTGGATGCGCAGGTGCATTTCGTCCATGCGCCGCATGTTGCGCACGATCGCCCAGCACATCAATCCGGCCGGAATCATCGGCGTCACCGCGACGGCTGAGCGCAGAACAATGTTGGCCTCCATCAGATACTGCGAGGCGATCAGCGATGCAGTCAGCACCAGCATGTAAAGGATCAGGGCTGCGCCCAATTCGAGGTAATAGCGGTTCATGCTGCACTTCCTTTGTAAAAGACCCTTTACATAGTCGCTGATGATTTTTCTGATGTAAAGCCTGCTTTCCATAAATTCTGCAGACTGTTTAATCGTCGGCATTCATCGACTTGATCAGGTTGTTGCGCAATTTGACGATCGATTGCTGCATCTGGGTGAACTCGTCCACGGTCAGTCCGGTCGCTTCAAACAGACTGCTGCCTGAGGAGACGTTGCGCAGATCCTTGCCGCTCTGGGTCAGGCTGATGCGCACCTGACGCTCGTCTGCCGGATCGCGCTGACGTTGCAGGTAGCCCATGGCTTCGAGTTTTTTCAGGATCGGCGTGAGCGTGTTGGATTCCAGGAACAGCTTCTCGCCAAGGCTGCCGACGGTCTGGTCGTCTTGCTCCCAGAGTGCGACAACGGTGATGTACTGGGTATAGGTGAGGCCGAGTTTTTCGAGGATCGGTTTGTAGGCTTTGCCAAACGCCAGGTTGGTCGAGTAAACGGCAAAGCACAGGAAGTCGCTGAGTTTGAGATCGGTGGGGGCCTGGGTGTTTTTCATGTTCATCCTCGTGGTCTGTTGAACCGTTGAAACGTATGCGGCGAACTATACGTCGGATGCGATTGTATCGGGAGTGTTGGGTGTCACCATCGACCCAATCGGTTCGCCCTGTACAACAGAGCGAACCGATTGCTTATTTATCCTATGCGCTTATATCGCATGCGATATATATATTTGGATAAAATCACGCGGTGATGACAGTCAACGCCACATCAATGTTGCCGCGCGTGGCTTTTGAGTAGGGGCAGATCTGGTCGGCGGTGTGCGCGAGGTTTTTCGCGATGTCTTCGGCAATGCCCGGTACGCGCAGGGTCAGGCGAGCCTGAAGGAAGTAGGCCGGGCCGGTCTGGCCAAGGTCGACCTCGATGTCCACCGACATGTCGGCAGGCAACACCACATTGAGGTCGTTGGCGACCAGCCCGACCGCAGCGGTGTAGCAGGCGGACCAGGCACCGGCAAACAGTTGCTCGGCGGTGGGATGAGGCAGGGCGTTGGCAAACACATGAGCCGGTTTTGCGCTGCCCGGCGAGGACAATTGAATGTCGAGGTTGCCGTTGTGACCACGGGAGGTGAGGCCGGCGCTGGCAGCTGTGGTGTGGGTTTTTCCGGTGGCGAGTACTTTTTCGATCTTGCTCATGGGATTAATCCTCAAAGACATAATAGTTGGTTTATTATCGTATGCGGTTAAATCGCATGCGATTGAATAATAATCCTCCTGACGCGGATTTCTGTCAACCCGCCCTGGCGGCCTTATGCGACGGGCGGTAAATGATGTCTCGCGCAAAAAAAAACGGGGCGGCCTGATCAGTGATCAGGCCGCCCCGTGGGTACTGCAGTCAGTCAGATCAATGCATTTTGCTGTGATCGTGACCTTCCATGTTGGTCAGTGAACGCACGGCGGCCTTCACTTCAACGGTTTCTTTCTCGCCCTTGGCGTTTTCCACGGTCAGGGTCAGCGGCACGCTTTCGCCTTCTTTCAGTTGACCGGTCAGGCCCATCAGCATCACGTGGTAACCGTTCGGGTCAAGCTTGACGGCTTTGCCGGCCGGCAGTTCGACGAACTTCACCGGGCCCATGCTCATGACGTCGTTCTTCATGGTCATTTCGTGGATCTGCACGTCTTTGGCCACCGGGGTCGCGACGCTGAGCAGCTTGCTGTCGCTGTCGGCGGTGAGGGTCATGAACGCGCCGCTGGCGGACTGGGTTGGTACGGTGGCACGAACCCAGGCATCGTCGACCTTGGTTTGCGCGGACGCCTGGAACGCCAGGCCCAGCAGCGAGAGACCCAATACCGCGTGTTTGATCGAGTTCAGAACAGGTTGCATCAGCAAACCTCCATAACAGTAAGCAAATCTTCCGTGCATTGTTCTGCCGAAAGCGAGGTGGACAGACCCAGGCGCAAGCCGCCGTTGGAGTCGTAAACGTAACTGGTGGCGGTGTGCGAGATGGTGTACGTGTCGCCGGCGGGGACTTTCTCGTAGAACACGTCGAATTCCTTGGCCGTGGCCTGGGTTTCCTCAAGCGTGCCGTACAGCGCAACGAAGGTCGGATCGAAGGCTTTCATGTAGGCGTCGAGGATTTCAGGCGTGTCGCGTTCGGGATCGAGGGTGATGAAAATCACCTGCAAGCGATCGCCATCGGCGCCCATCAGCTTCTTGATTTTCGCCGCGCGGGCCAGAGTGGTCGGGCAGACGGCCGGGCACTGGGTGAAGCCGAAGAACACCATCGGCATCATGCCGCGAAAGCTCGACAGCGTCATGGTTTCGCCATCGGTGTTCTTCAGTTTGAAGGTGCGCCCCATTATCTTGTTACTCAGATCCTTGCCGTACTTGTACGACAGTTGGCCACGGGTGTCGCAACCGGCGAGCAGGCCGAGCCCGAGTACGCCCATTCCCGCAAGCACCTTGCGGCGAGTCAACAAAGCCGTCATCTAATACCGCCTTTTGCAGCCCGTCAGTCGACAGGACTGGCGGGGGGGTTAACCGTAAAAGCGGCGCATGATACCAAACTGAACCGGCGAGTCGGTTTTTGATCGGCTGACAGGGTGTCGCAGGGCGACAAAAGGTGTAAGAAAAAGTGACGGGTGCTTACTGAACTTTCGCCTCCGTTGCCCGCCAACCGCCGCCCAGCGCGGTGTACAGATTCACTTCGGCGACCAGTTGCGCGAGGCGGTCGGTGATCAGCCCTTGCTGCGAACTGAACAGTGAACGCTGGGCATCGAGAAACACCAGACTGCTGTCGACGCCATTCTGATAACGGTGTTGCGCCAGGTTGTAATAGTCCTGAGTGGCTTGCACCAGATCGCGCTGCGCCTGTAATTGCTGCTGATACGTGCTGCGTGCCGCCAGCCCGTCAGCGACTTCCTGAAACGCCGTTTGAATCGATTTCTCGTATTCGGCCACGGCCACGTCTTTCTGCAATTTCGAATAATCAAGGCTGGCGCGCAGGCTGCCGGCATTGAAAATCGGCAGGCTGATCTGCGGCTGAAACGTCCATGCCCCGGAGCCGGCGCCGAACAAACCCGAGAGGTCGCGGCTGGACGTACCGGCGTTGGCGGTCAGACTGACGCTGGGGAAAAACGCCGCTCGCGCCGCGCCGATGTTGGCGTTGGCCGCTTTGAGTTTGTATTCGGCCTGGAGAATGTCCGGGCGCCGTTGCAGCAGATCCGATGGCAGACCGGCCGGCAGTTGCTGCACCAGATCGCTGGCCAGCGGACGTGCAGGCAAGGACTCCGGCACTGGCGCGCCGACCAGCAGCGTCAGGCTGTTCAAATCCTGCGCGACCTGACGTTGATAACGCGCCAGATTCGCCCGAGAGGTATCAACGCTGGTTTTCGCTTGCGCCTGCTCCAGCGCCGACGACTTGCCGGCCTCACGGTTGCGCGTGGTCAGGTGCAGGCTCTGCTCATCGGCGGCGAGGGTCTCGCGGGTCAGGGCCAGCAGTTCCTGATCGGCGCGCCAGGTCAGGTAGGCATTGGCGACGTTGGCCACCAGGCTCAGTTGTGCACTGCGCCGCGCCTCTTCGGTGGACAGCCAGGTTTGCAAGGCCTGTTCACTGAGGCTGCGCACGCGGCCAAAAAAATCCAGCTCATAGGCGCTGATACCGAGGTTGACCGAGTAGGTCGAGTTGATCATGGCTTTGCTGCGGGTCACGCTCGGCGGCATGCGTTGCCGCGATTCGCTGGCGTTGGCCGACACCGCCGGCAGTAGGTCGGCGCGCTGAATGCGGTACTGCGCCTGGAAGGCTTCGACGTTCAACGCCGCTACACGCAGGTCGCGGTTATTGATCAGGGCGCTTTCGATCAACTGTTGCAGGGCCGGGTCGTTGAACAGCGTGCGCCAGTCTTCGTCAGTGGTTGCCGCCTGCGGACCTTGCGGGTATTGCGCGGCACTTGGTGAGGCGGGGCGTTGATAGTCGGGAATCAGTGAGCAACCAGCCATCAGCAAGGCCATGGACAGCAAGGAAATTCGCAGGGTGGACATCGAACAGCCTCATGCGCGGAAAATGAAGGATTGAAAGCAGACGAGCATTTTGTGGTGAGGGGATTTATCTGTGGTGAGGGGATTTATCCCCGATGGCCTGCGCAGCAGGCCGCTTCTTTGAGATCAAAAGGGGGGCGCTTCGCGCCCCATCGGGGATAAATCCCCTCGCCACAGGTAAATTCCCAGATCACAGGTAAATCCCCAGATCACAGGTAAATCCCCAGATCACAGGTAAATCCCCAGATCACAGATAACTCCCGAAACACAGAAAGATCTCTCTCCACGGTGTTAACAGGTCAGGAAACTCAACGGTTCAGATCACGCCCCGGCCATCCATTTCGCCAGACCATGCCGGCCACTGACACCCAATTTGGCCGTAGCGCGTTTAAGGTAGGTCTCGATCGAACTGTTCTTGACCCGCAGCTTTTCCGCCATGTGCGGCACCGTGCCGCCGGTCAGCAAACCCAGGCAGACTTCTTTTTCGCGTGCCGACAGCACAACGCCGCTCAACATCAGGCGCTCATCGAACACCAGCGCAAGGGGGGCGTGATCCAGATCGATCGAGGGCAGGCGCGGTTGTCTGGCGATGGTTTGCCGACTGATCTGCGCATGTCGCTCGATCAGAGGCAGCAGGGTGTCGGACAGACTCTTGAGGAATGACAGCTCCGGCAGGGAAAACACCCGTTGAGTGTGCGGACGGTAAAACGAGATGACGCAACGGCGGTTGGACGTGCGTGACACCAGATTGCATTGGTGGACGCTGTGTTGCGGGTGGCAGGGCAGAAGCGAGGCTTTCAATTGGATCAACAGTGAATCATTCATCTCGATCATTTTCTGCAACAACGGGTGATCGTCCGGGCTCTCCAGGGGATCCGGCGGCGGGAAGGTTCGTGCCGGACCGGCACTGCCCAGCGGCTTGATCTCGACCACGCTGGCCTGACGCTCATCAAGCGTCCACTCGGTCAGATCGACCCGATTGACCGGCACCAGAGTGTCGACCAACTGGAGCATGTTCGTGGCGAAGTGATCATCGCCCGTGCTTGCAATCAGTTCCCCCAATTGCCAGTAGAAGTGCGGGTTTTCCACATTGCGAATACTGCCGGTCAGATTCATATCCTTGTCATCCCTGGTACAGAGCCATCACTGAATCGTCTGCCGTCTATGTAAAAGCCGCCCACGCAGTCATTTCTCCTTGAACATGATCTGGAGCGGGATTTAAGCCTATGGATTTGTCCTACGTCTGTAGGGGAATCCGGGGACACAAAGTGCCAGCATTTCTGATTGTTGGCGCCGGGGTTCTGACGGGGTTGATTGCTGGAAAGTCGTTCACCGTGACCATCCAGTCACTGCAAGGGCCCGGAAAATCGGCAGATCGTGTTCCTCGATTGCTGATGCTGGGGCAAATGGCAGCATTGGCATGTGGTTCTTTTCCTACAAACTTTTCAGTATTTTCTCTCCGAAAACTTAGACAGGACCTATGCGAAAAAGCCGATAAGCACTGTCGGGCGCGCCGGGGAGCGATGGTTGTCCGGGTTTCGGGTGTCATGTCGGCGCCGGGGCCGATGCTTGAATACGGGCAAAATCTCATGAGAAGGATCTTATGCCGCCCATTTCTGCCTCTGCGGCGGACACCTCGTCCGTTGCGCCCGCGACCTTTCCCCTGACCGCCGCACAGCTGGACATCTGGCTTGATCAATTGAGCCGGGGTGACTCGCCGCTGTACAACATCGGTGGCTACATGGAGTTGACCGGCCCGCTGGATCCTGCGCGGATGCAGGCGGCGCTCAGCCATCTGGTGAGCCTGCACGACGCGATGCGAATCGAGTTGTTGCCGGGTGCCGGCGCGGACGGACTGCCACGGCAACGTTTTGCGCCATCGATGCCGGGGCCGCTGATGACGTGGGATGTCTCTGGCCAGTCAGATCCAAAAGCGGCGGCGCGAGCGCTGATTCAGGAACGGATCGACCAGACGTTCTCGCTGGACGGCGGGCCGTTGTACCGTTTTTTGCTGATCCGGCTCGATGACGATCTGCACTGGTTCTCCATTCTGGCTCACCACCTGATCGTCGACGGCTGGGGCTTCGCCGAGATGATCAAATCGTTGGCCGCCATCTATAACGCACTGGCCGCCGATCAGAAGGTACCTGACACCGCGCTGTCCTACGTCGATTTCATCGAGGACGATGCGCGTTATTACCAGTCACCCCGATACGCGCAGGATCGCGCGTACTGGCTGGACAAATACCGCCTCCTGCCCGAACCCCTGCTGGTGCCGCGTTATCAGGAGCGCTTTGTCGGGCATGCGCCGTCCAGTCAGGTCGTGGCGCGGACGTTCCCCGCCGTGCTGCATGAGCGCATGAAACAGCTCGGTCAGGGACTTGGCGCTTCGGCGTTTCACGTGCTGCTGGCGGCGCTTCATGTGTATTTCAGCCGTACCGCACAGCGTGACGAATGGGTGTTGGGGATGCCGATTCTCAACCGGTCCGGCGCTCGATTCAAATCGACCGTCGGCTTGTTCACCCAGGTCAGTGCGGTGCGCATGGGGTTTGGTCGCGACCTCACATTCGCCGACTTGATCAGGGCGATTCGCGATGAGCTGAAAGAAAACTTTCGTCATCAGCGGTTTCCCCTGAGCGAGATGAACCGCGCCTTGGGCTTGCTGCGCGAGGATCGCGCGCAACTGTTTGAGCTGACGGTTTCTTACGAACTGGATGATCAAGAACATATTTACGGCCAGGCACGGGGTCACGTGGTCAAGGTTTCCAATCATCAGGAGGCTGCGCCGCTGGCTATTTATTTGCGCAGTAACCGCTTCGACGAACAGGCCTGGTTGCACATTGCCTACTCCCCGATGTATTTCGAGGAAGGTGAAGTCGAAGCGTTTGCCGAGCGGCTGTTGTCGGTACTGGAGCAAGGGCTGGAAAACCCGCAACTGCCCGTGACCGAATTCGGCCTGCTCTCGCCGACGGAAACCGCGCTGCTGCAGCAATGGAACGACACTCGCGTGGTTTATCCGCAAGGATTGACCATCGTCCAGCGTTTCGAGGCCCGAGCGGCGCAACAGCCTGAGGCAGTGGCGGCGGTTGGAGAAGGACAACCACTGACGTATGCCGAGTTGAATCGTCAGGCCAATGCATTGGCACATCGCCTGCTCGGGCTCGGCGTGCAGCCGGATGACCGCGTGGCGCTGGTGGCCCGCCGTGGACTCGACAGCCTGGTCGGATTGCTGGCGACTCTCAAGGCTGGAGCCGGTTATGTGCCGATCGATCCGGCGCACCCCGCCGAGCGTTTGAACTATCTGCTCAATGACAGCGCACCGGTTGTCGTCCTGACGCAAAGCGCTTTGCGCGCATGCCTGCCGAAACTGGATGTGCCAGTGATCGATCTGAATCTGCGCAACTGGCCGGCCGACAACCTTGCCAACCCGCGAGTGCCCGGCCTGACCCCGGCGAACCTCGCCTACGTAATCTATACCTCCGGTTCTACCGGCCTGCCCAAAGGGGTGATGGTCGAGCACGGGACACTGGGCAATCTGGTCGACTGGCATTGTGACGCCTTCGGGCTGCGCGCCGGTCAGCACACCTCAAGCCTCGCCGGTTTCGGTTTCGATGCCATGGCGTGGGAGGTCTGGCCGGCGTTGTGCGTGGGCGCGACCCTGCATCTGGCGCCCGCCACTGGCAGCAACGAAGACATCGCCGCGCTGCTCGACTGGTGGCGCGCGCAGCCGCTGGACGTCAGTTTTTTACCAACGCCGATCGCCGAGTATGCCTTTGGCAAACAACTCGACCACCCGACCCTGCGTACGCTGCTGATTGGCGGTGATCGCTTGCGCCAGTTCAACCGACAGCAGTCCTTCGAAGTGATCAACAACTATGGGCCGACCGAAGCCACAGTGGTTGCGACCTCGGGGCGGATCGACGCCGGCCAGGCGCTGCACATTGGCAAGCCCGTGAGTAACAGCACGGTGTACTTGCTCGATGATCAACAACGGCCAGTGCCGATGGGGATTACCGGCGAGTTGTATGTCGGCGGCGCCGGTGTTGCCCGGGGCTACCTGAATCAACCGGAACTGACCGCCGAGCGCTTTCTGCGCGACCCGTTCAGCAGCGAACCGCAGGCGCGTATGTATCGCACCGGCGACCTCGCACGCTGGCGTGCCGACGGTAACCTCGACTACCTGGGACGCAATGACGATCAGGTGAAGATTCGCGGTGTGCGCATCGAACTCGGCGAGATCGAAACTGCGCTCGGCAGCCATGCCGCCGTGCAGGAAGCGGTGGTGCAGGTGCGCGACGGGCAACTGTTGGCGTGGTTCATCGAGCATGAGCCGCTCGACATCAACGCCTTGCACGCCCACCTGAAAACCCGTCTGACCAGCGCCATGCTGCCGAGCGCTTATGTGCGCCTGACGGCGTGGCCGATGACTGCCAACGGCAAGCTTGATCGCAAGGGATTACCGGCGCCGTGTCAGGACGACCTGATCAGACGCGAATATGAAGCACCGACAGGCGAAGTCGAAGTGTTGTTGGCGCAGTTATGGGCCGAGGTGTTGCAGGTTGAACGGGTAGGGCGCCACGACCATTTCTTCGAACTGGGCGGGCATTCGCTGCTGGCGGTGGGTATGGCCGAACGTATGCGCCAACACGGTTTGAGCGTCGATGTGCGGCAACTGTTCGCTCAGCCCACACTAGCGGCATTGGCTGCCGCCGCAGGACGCAGCCAGGAGAGCTACGTGCCGCCCAGCCGTATCGTTGCGGATTGCGAACTCATCACGCCGGACATGCTGAGCCTGGTGCAACTGGATCAAGCCAGTATCGATCAAGTCACCCTGACGGTTCCGGGCGGAGCGGCAAACGTGCAGGACATCTATCCGCTGGCGCCTTTGCAGCAAGGCCTGTTGTATCACCACATCACCGCTGAGGGCCGCGATCCGTATCAGCAGCACGCCGTGTTGTCCTTCGCCAGCCGCGCGCAACTGGAGGCATTTGCCAGCGCTCTGCAAAAGGTTATCGAACGTCACGATATCCTGCGCACCAGCCTGGTCTGGGAAGGCATCGAACCCGCGGTGCAGGTCGTCTGGCGTCAAGCGAAACTGGTTATCGAAACCGTCGTACTGGAGCCCTGCGCCGGTGATATCGCACAACAGTTGCGCGAAGCCTTCAGCCCGCTGCAACGGCCACTGAATATCCGCCAGGCACCGATGCTGGCGCTGGCAGCAGCCGAAGACAAACCTGACCGGCGCTGGCTCGGCCTGCTGCGCTTTCATCATCTGATCAACGATGCCACTTCGACCGCAGTATTGATGCACGAAATCCAGATGCATCTGCTCGGGCGCGAACATGAATTGCCGCTGTCGGTCCCGTATCGCAACTACGTCGCACAGGTTGGTTTGAAGGATCGGCAAGCGGAGCATGAGAGGTTTTTCCGCGAGCAACTGAGCGATGTCGATGAACCTACGCTGGCTTTTGCCCTGAGCGACCGTCAAGTCGACTCCAGTG
This sequence comes from Pseudomonas sp. FW305-7, assembly GCF_058786735.1. Taxonomy (NCBI): domain Bacteria; kingdom Pseudomonadati; phylum Pseudomonadota; class Gammaproteobacteria; order Pseudomonadales; family Pseudomonadaceae; genus Pseudomonas; species Pseudomonas sp. FW305-7. The sequence continues at coordinate 72,473 of NZ_JBYSZA010000004.1, read as the reverse complement.
GACACGACGATGCCAGGCAACCCCTCGCTGCCAGCCTCGCGCAGCGCCTGCGCGATCAGGCGCGCCAATCGGGCGTCAGTCCGGCGAGCCTGTTCCATCTGGCCTGGGCCCAGGTGGTCGGGGCGTGTGCCGGGCGTGAGGACGTGGTATTCGGCACGGTGTTGTTGGGACGACTGCAGGCCGGTAACGGTGCCGACCGTGCGCTGGGCATGTTCATCAATACCTTGCCATTGCGCCTGAGGTTGGCAGGAGCCAGCGTCAGCAGGGCATTGGCCCAGACTCACGAACGCCTTGCCGCGTTGCTGGCCCACGAACAGGCACCGCTTGCACTGGCGCAGCGTTGCAGTGCGATAGCGTCCGGTACGCCGCTGTTCAACAGTCTGCTCAACTATCGACATACCGACGCGGCTCCATTGCTGAGCGCTGTGCCGGGAATCGAGTTGTTGAGCAGCGTCGAAATCGTCAGCTATCCATTGATGCTGTCTGTAGATGACGACGCCACGGGTTTTCATCTTGCCGCCAAAGCGCCGCGCCTGATCGGCGCGCAACGTGTATTGGATTATCTGCTCACAGCGCTCGAAGCGCTGATCAATGCGTTGGAACACACGCCGCAATTGTTGCTGAGCAACGTATCGGTTCTGCCACCAGCCGAGCGCGAGAAATTGTTGGTCGAGTTCAACGCCACCGAGGTCGCTTGCCCGCTGGAGCAGCCGCTTCAGACGTTGTTTGAACAACAGGTTCGCCGCAAACCGGATGCCATCGCGCTGCAATCCGAGCAAGGAGATCTGACTTACGCCGAGCTCAATGCACGCGCCAACCGACTGGCGCATCATCTGCGCGAACGAGGCGTGCAGCCGGATACGCGCGTGGCGATCTGTGTCGAGCGCGGACTAGATCTGGTGGTCGGTCTGCTCGCCATTCTCAAGGCTGGCGGGGCGTATGTGCCGCTTGACCCGGACTATCCGCTGGAACGCCTGCGCTACATGTTGCAGGACAGCGCGCCGGTCGCCGTGCTGGTGCATGCCACTACCCGTGAGCTGCTCGGTGAGCACGATGTGCCGCTGATTGATCTCGAACGTGGCAGTTGGCAGTACAACCCCGAGAATAACGTGCAGGTACCGGGCCTGAGTGCCTCAAATCTTGCTTACATGATCTACACCTCCGGCTCCACCGGCCTGCCCAAAGGTGTGATGATCGAGCACCGCAGCGCCTGCAACATGGTGCACTGGGGCTCGCAGATCAGTCTGCCTACCGAGCACGGTGCGCTGCTGCAAAAAGCGCCGTTCAGCTTCGACAGCTCGGTGTGGGAGATCTTCTGGCCACTGTGTTCCGGCCTGCGTCTGGTGCTGGCACGACCTGACGGCAACCGCGATTCGGCGTATGTGGTGCAGACCATTCGCGAGCATCAGGTCAGCGTGGTCAAGTTCGTTCCGGCGTTGCTCCAGCAGTTCATCGAGCAGGACGATGTTGACCAGTGCACCAGCCTCACCGATGTGCTCAATGGTGGCGGCGAACTCAGCGCGGCGCTGGTTCGCCAAGTGCGTCAGCGCCTGCCGTGGGTGCGTTTGCACAACGTCTACGGCCCAACCGAAACCACAGTCGACAGCACCGGCTGGACGCTTGAACCGCAAATGTCGGTGCCGGACCACGTCGTGCCGATCGGCAAGGCACTGAGCAACACTCGCCTGTACGTCCTCGATGCCCACGATCAGCCAGTGCCGCAGGGCGTCGCCGGTCAGTTGCACATCGGTGGCGTGGGCGTGGCGCGCGGGTATCACGGACTGCCCGAGATGCAGGCCGAGCGCTTCATCGACAGCCCGTTTGTGCCGGGTGATCGGCTGTACTGCACCGGCGATCTGGTGCGCTACAACAACGACGGCGACCTGGAATTCCTCGGCCGCAACGATTTCCAGGTCAAGTTGCGTGGCTTGCGTCTGGAACCGGGTGAAATCGAAGCTCGGTTGATCGAGCATCCGGCCGTACGCGAAGCGGTGGTGATGGTGCGCGACGAGCGCCTGGTCGCCTGGTACACCGTGCGTGCCGGCGTTGCTGCGCCAGGTCTGGAGGCGCTGCGCGCCCATGTGCTGGAGCGCTTGCCGGAGTACATGGTGCCGGGGGCTTTTGTGTTGCTTGACGCTCTGCCGCTGACGCCCAACGACAAGATCGACCGCAAGGCCTTGCCTGAACCGGGAGCAGAGGCGGTGTTCAATCGCCCGTATCAGCCACCCGAAGGTGAAGTCGAAGCGGCGTTGGCGCAGATCTGGGCCGAGGTGCTCAACGTCCATCAGGTCGGGCGTCACGACAACTTCTTCGAGTTGGGCGGGCATTCGTTGCTGGCGGTCAGCCTGGTTGCGCGCATGCGCCAGACCGGGTTGCACACCGACGCGCGAGCGCTGTTCAGTCAGCCGACGCTGGCGGCACTGGCGGCCAACACCCGCAGCCAGGCACAGCACCTGGAAATCCCGCAGACCACCATCCCGAGCCTCAACCGCAAACGCCGGCTCTGACAATCCAGCCTATCAGCGCTGCCGCAGCCTGCGGCAGCGCCTGCCGGGGGATGCAAAGAATCGCGGCTCATGGGGAGGTGGATTGTCCCTGCTTCCCATGTCAGCTCGCCAAGCCTTGATGTTTTAGTTTTTCCAGGCTGCGCGCAACTCGCACGGACTCGCGGCTGCGCGCTCCTTTTTCTCGTATTTACAGCAGGTTATCCCATGCATTTCAGCGAACTGATGGCTGTTATTTCGACCCATGCGATCCGCCTTCAACAGGAAGATGAAGACCTGGTCATTCTGGGCAGCGACGACGCGTTGGACGACGCGTTGTGGGACAGCCTCGCCGAACACAAGTCGCAGTTGCTGGAGCTGGTCGCCAGCCATGGCGGCGACTGGTTGAGCCCGGCCTTTCGCATCACCCCGGACATGTTGCCGCTGGTGCAGCTGAATCAACCGACCATCGACCGCATCGTTGGCGATGTGCCGGGTGGCGCCGCCAATCTGCAAGATATCTACCCGCTGGCGCCGTTGCAGGCGGGCATGCTTTACCTGCATTTGTCCGCTGCGGCAGGTGACCCTTATGTCTCGCAGGCGCGGTTCGCCTTTGACAACCGCGAACGTCTGGATGCCTTCGCGCAAGCGCTGCAATGGATGGTCGAGCGCCACGACATTTTGCGTACCTCGTTCATCTGGGAGCGGCTCGACGAACCCTTGCAAGTGGTGCAACGCCATGCGCCGCTGTTCTGCGAGGAAATCGAACTCAACGCCGACGGTGACGTACTGACGCAGTTGCTGGAACGCCATGATCCACGGTTTTTCCGTCTCGATGTGCAGCAGGCACCGTTGCTGCGTCTGGTGTATGCCGCCGATCCGGACAATGATCGTGTGGTTGCGTTGTTGCTGTTTCACCACTTGATCATGGATCACGTTGCCCTCGACGTGGTGCGCCGCGAAACCCGGGCATTCCTCCTCGAACACGCGGAGCAGGTCGGCCCGGCCGTGCCGTATCGCGATCACCTGGCCAAGGCACTTCTGGGCCTGAACGAGCAGGCGCAGACCGCGTTCTTCCGCGAGATGCTCGCCGACATCGATGCGCCGACGTTGCCCTGCGGTTTGCAGGACGTGCAGGGCGACGGCCAGGCTATCGAAGAGTCTTCGCTGCTGCTCGACAGTTCATTGAGCCGGCAACTGCGCACCCAGGCCAGGCAACTCGGCGTCAGCGTCGCGAGCCTGTTGCATCTGGCGATGGCGCGGGTGCTCGGTCAGCTGTCCGGACGTACGGCTGTGGTGTTTGGTACGGTGCTGCTGGGACGCATGGAGGTGGGCGAGGGTGGCGAACAGGCGTTGGGGATGTTCATCAACACCTTGCCGCTGCGGGTGGATGTCGGTCAGGAAGGTGCGCGCGCCGCCGTGTTGGCGACGCATCGACGCCTGACCGCGCTGCTCGCGCACGAGCAGGCCTCGCTGGCGCTGGCTCAGCGTTGCAGCGCTGTCGCGGTGCCGACGCCGCTGTTCAGTGCGATCCTCAACTACCGCCACAGCAGCGCCGAAGAAGTCGTCGAGGTCAACGAACTGGCGCCCGGCGTGCAGATTTTGGGCGCCCGAGAGCGCACCAACTATCCGTTGACCGTCAACATCGATGACCTCGGCGAAGACCTGCGTATAACCGCGCTCGCCGATGTCGCTCTCGGTGCAGAACGCATCGCCCGCTACCTGAACACCGCGCTGCACAGTTTGATCCAGGCCCTGCAAGCGACGCCGAATGCGCCGGTGCACGGCCTCGACATCCTGCCGGCCGACGAACGCGAGTACCTCCTGCACGGTGTCAATTCGCCGTTGCCACGCTTCCCCGACACGCCGCTGATTCACCAGCAGTTCGAAGCCCATGCGCAGGCGCGGCCCGACGCTGCGGCACTGCTTTTTGAGGGCCGCACCGTCAGCTATGGCGAGCTCAATCGCCGCGCCAATCAGGTCGCGCATCAGCTGTTGGCGCGCGGCATTCGCCCCGATGACCGGGTGGCAATCTGCGTCGAACGCGGGCCACAGATGATCATCGGCCTGCTCGGCGTGCTCAAGGCTGGCGCCGGTTATGTGCCGATCGATCCGGCGTATCCGCTGGAGCGCATCGCTTACACCCTCGAAGACAGTGCCCCGGTGGCGCTGCTGATACAGGCGCAAACCGTTGATCGAGTCGGCGCACCTGACATGCCGATCATCGACCTCGACGGCGAGCAGCTGCAGGCTGAACTCACCAGTAATCCACAGATTGCCGAGCTGACCCCGAGCCATCTCGCCTATGTGATTTACACCTCCGGCTCCACCGGTCTGCCGAAAGGCGTGATGGTCGAGCATCGCAACGTGGTGCGGCTGTTCTCGGCGACCCATGACTGGTTCAACTTCAATCCGCAGGATGTCTGGGCATTGTTCCATTCCTTCGCGTTCGATTTCTCCGTGTGGGAAATCTGGGGCGCGTTGGCATTTGGCGGGCAATTGTTGTTGGTGCCGCAGGCAGTCAGTCGCTCGCCGGACGACTGCTACGCGTTGCTCTGCCGCAGCGGCGTGACCGTGCTCAACCAGACCCCGAGTGCATTCCGCCAGTTGATCGCCGCACAGGGCCGCAGCCCGTTGCAGCACTCGCTGCGCGAAGTGATTTTCGGCGGCGAAGCCCTGGAACCTGGCCTGCTCAAGCCGTGGTATGCGCGGGTCGGCAATGCCGGCACGCGCCTGGTGAACATGTATGGCATCACCGAAACCACGGTGCACGTAACCTATCGCCCACTGGCGGCAGCGGATGCGCAACTGGTCGGCCGCAGCCCGATTGGCGTCGGCATTCCCGACTTGCAGCTGTACGTGCTGGACACGCAGCGCGAGCCGGTGCCGGCGGGCGTTGTCGGTGAGTTGTACGTGGGCGGTGCCGGGGTGGCCCGGGGTTACCTCAATCGCGAGGCACTGACCGCCGAACGCTTTATCGCCGACCCGTTCAGTGGCCGTGCCGAAGCGCGTCTGTACAAGACTGGCGACCTCGCCCGGTGGACGGCCGACGGCAACCTCGAATACCTCGGGCGCAATGACGATCAAGTGAAGATTCGTGGTTTCCGGATCGAACTCGGCGAAATCGAAGCACGCCTGGCCGCGTGCGACGGTGTGCGCGAAGCCGTGGTCATCGCTCGTGAAGACAGCCCCGGCGACCAGCGTCTGGTGGCGTACTGGCTGGCAGCCGAAGGTGCTGAACCGAGTGCCGCGCAACTGCGTGAACAGCTGCTGGTCTCGCTGGCCGAGTACATGGTGCCGAGCGCTTTCGTGCGCCTCGATGCCTATCCGTTGACCACCAATGGCAAGCTCGACCGCAAGGCGCTGCCGCAGCCCGACAGCGACGCATTTGCCCGCCGCGGTTTTGAAGCGCCGGTGGGTGCCGTGGAAACGCTTATTGCCGATATCTGGCAGACCTTGCTCGGAGTCGAGCAGGTCGGCCGCCATGACAACTTCTTCGAACTGGGCGGCCATTCACTGCTGGCGGTGAAACTGATCGAGCGCATGCGCCAACACGAATTGCATTGCGACGTGCGCGTGCTGTTCGGCCAGCCAAGTGTGGCAGCACTGGCGGCAACGTTGGGCGCAGCGCAAGCCATCGTGGTGCCGGACAATCTGATCGAGCCCGGCTGCGCGCGCATCACTCCGGACATGCTGCCGCTGGCTGCGCTGGATCAGGCAGGCATCGATCGTGTCATCGCCACGGTGCCCGGTGGTATCGGCAACGTGCAGGATATTTATGGCCTGGCACCGTTGCAGGCGGGGATTCTTTATCACCATCTGGCCACCCATGCCGGTGACCCGTATGTGTTGCAGGCGCAATTTGCCTTCGACGGTTTGCCGCAGATCAAAGCCTTCGTCCGCGCTATGAACGCGGTGATCGCCCGTCACGACATCCTGCGCACCAGCGTAGTCTGGGAAGGTCTTGAAGAACCGGTGCAAGTGGTCTGGCGCCAGGCACCGCTGGCGCTGGAGCGAGTCGATGCCGATCTTCTGGAAGGCGATGTGCTGGAGCAGATGCAGGCACGGTTCGACCCGCGACACTATCGACTGGATCTCAATCGCGCTCCGCTGATGCGTTTCGCCTACACCGAAGATGTGGCGCACCAGCGCTGGGTTGCCATCCTGCTGTTTCATCACATCGTGCTGGACCACACCGCATTGGAAATGCTGGTGGCCGAAATGGATGAGGCCATGCGCGAGCAATCGAGCGATCTGCCAGCCCCGGTGCAATACCGCCACTACGTAGCGCAGGCGCGGCTTGGCACGGATGCCGAGGCTCACGAAGCATTCTTCCGCGACATGCTCGGTGACATCGACGAACCGACCGTGGCCTTCGGCTTGCAGGACGTGCACGGCGATGGCAGCACGATTGTCGACACAGAGCTGGTGCTCGATGCCGGCGTTGCCCAGCGTCTGCGGGAACAGGCGCGCCAGCTCGGCATCAGTGTGGCGAGTCTGGTGCATCAGGCGTGGGGCCAGGTTCTGGCGCAAATGTCGGGCCGTGATGATGTGGTGTTCGGCACGGTGCTGCTGGGGCGGATGCAGGGCGGCGCGGGTGCTGACCGTGCGCTGGGCATGTTCATCAACACCTTGCCGGTGCGCGTCAGCGTGGGGGCGACCACGGTGCAAGAGGGCGTGCGTGCCACGCACGAACGTCTGGCGCAACTGCTCGGACATGAGCAGGCCTCCCTGGCACAGGCCCAACGTTGCAGCGGCGTGCCCGGGTCGCTGCCGCTGTTCAGCACGCTGCTGAATTTCCGACACAGTGCGCCGCAAACCGCCGCAGTGGCGTGGGACGGTATTCAGATTCTCAGTTCCCGTGAGCGCAGCAACTACCCGTTGGTGATCAACGTCGATGACCTTGGCGAAGGTTTTCGTCTGGGTGTGCAGGCGTTGCCACAAGTGGATGGCGTGCGGGTCTGCGATTACCTGCAAACCGCGTTGCACAATCTGGTCACGGCGCTGGAGTTGCACCCGACCACGCCGTTACAGCAGGTGTCGATCCTGTCGCCGAGTGAGCGCCAACGGGTGCTGGTCGGCTTCAATATCACCGGCCGTGACTATCCGCGTGAGCACACCGTGCAACGCTTGTTCGAAGCACAAGCGGCGCTGCGTCCGCAGGCACTGGCGGCGGTGCAAGGCCGGCAGCAGTTGAGTTATGAAGAGCTGAATCGGCGCGCCAATCGTCTGGCCCACCACCTGATCGGCTTCGGCGTGCAACCGGGGCACAGTGTGGCGACGTTGCTTGAGCGCTCGCTGGATCTGCTGGTGTGCATCCTCGCGATCAACAAGTGCGCCGCGGTGTACGTGCCGCTGGACATCAACGCCCCGGCCGAGCGTCAGAGCTTCATGGTCCAGGACAGCCGTGCGGTGCTGTTGCTGACCCAGAGCGATGCATCAGTCGAGTACTCGGTGCGACGTCTGGATCTCGACACGCTGATGCTGGAGGAATATCCCGCGCATAATCCGAATCTGCCGCAGTCGGCAGAATCGCTGGCCTACATCATGTACACCTCAGGTTCGACCGGCGCGCCGAAAGGCGTACTGGTGCCGCATCGGGCCGTCACGCGGCTGGTGATCAACAATGGCTACGCCGATTTCAATGGCGGCGACCGCGTAGCGTTCGCTTCGAACCCGGCATTCGACGCCAGTACGCTGGAAGTCTGGGCGCCGCTGCTTAACGGCGGCGCGGTCGTGGTGATCGGGCAGGACGATGTGCTGTCTCGCGAGAGCTTCCTCAACGTGCTGCTGACGCAGGCCGTCAACGTGCTGTGGTTGACTGCCGGCCTGTTCCATCAATACGCCGATGACTTGATGCCGGTGTTCCGCCGCTTGCGCTACCTGCTGGTGGGTGGCGATGTGCTGGATCCTGCGGTGATCGCCCGCGTGCTGCGTGATGGCGCACCGCAGCATTTGCTCAACGGTTATGGCCCGACCGAAGCCACGACATTCACCACCACCCATGAAATCCGCGCTGTCGAAACCGGCAGCATTGCCATCGGCCGGCCGATCGGCAACGCCCGCTGCTATGTGCTTGATGCCCGTCAACAGCCGCTACCGGTGGGGGCCGTCGGTGAGCTGTTCATCGGCGGTGCCGGGGTGGCGAAGGGGTATCTGAATCAGCCGCAACTGAGCGAAGAGAAATTTCTTGCCGACCCGTTTGCCGACGCGCCGGATGCGCGGATGTATCGCACCGGTGACCTGGTCTGCTGGCTTGCCGACGGCACGTTGCAGTACCTGGGGCGCAATGATCAGCAAGTGAAAATTCGCGGCTATCGCATCGAACTGGGGGAGATCGAAACCCGCCTGAGCGCCTGTGCCGGGGTCCGCGATGCCGTGGTGCTGCTGCGCGAAGACGTGCCGGGCGATAAACGTCTGGTGGCGTGGTTCACCGCGCAGGACACTGCTCACGTGCCTGCGATCAGCGAGTTGCACGGGCAATTGCAAGGGCAGTTGCCCGACTACATGTTGCCCGCGGCCTATGTGCGACTGGACGTATGGCCACTGACGGCCAACGGCAAACTGGATCGCAAGGCATTGCCGGCACCCGATCAGGATGCCGTGCTCAGCCGGGAATTCGCAGCACCGCAAGGGGAAGTGGAAGTCGCGTTGGCGCAGATCTGGGCCGACCTGCTCAAGGTCGAGCGCATCGGTCGGTATGACCACTTCTTTGAACTGGGCGGGCATTCGTTGCTGGCGGTGAGCCTGATCGAGCGCATGCGTCAGCTCGGCCTCAGTGCCGATGTGCGCGTGCTGTTCAACCAGCCGACCCTCGCTGCATTGGCGGCGGCGGTGGGCAGCGGTCGCGAGATAGAGGTACCGGCCAACTTGATCCCGGCCGGATGCACGCACATCACTGCGGACATGCTGACCCTGACTGAACTCGATCAAGCCAGTATCGAGCGCATCGTCGCCACGGTGCCGGGCGGCGCGGCCAACGTGCAGGATATTTATCCGCTGGCGCCGTTGCAGGAAGGCATCCTCTATCACCACCTCAGCGCCGAACAGGGCGATCCGTACCTGCTGCAATCGCGTCTGGCATTCGACAGCCTCGAGCGTTTGCACCACTTCGCTGATGCTTTGCAGCAGGTCATCGTGCGTCACGACATTCTGCGCACCAGCGTGGTCTGGGAAGGCCTGCCGAGCGCTCACCAGGTGGTGTGGCGTCAGGCGCAACTGGTGGTGCGAGCGGTGCCGCTGGACCCGGCGCACGGCGATATTCTCGAACAGTTGCACCAGCGCTTCGACGCCCGACATCACCGCATCGATCTGACCCAGGCACCGTTGCTGCGCATCGTTTATGCCGAGGACCCGGCGCAGCAACGAGTAGTGGCGATTGTGCTGTTCCAGCACTTGATCCTCGATCACACCGCGATGGACGTGGTCGGTCAGGAAATGCGCGCGATCATGTTCAATCAGGCGCACACCCTGACAACGCCAATGCCGTATCGCAACTACGTGGCGCAGGCGCGTCTGGGTGCTGACGAGCAAGCGCACGAGGTGTTTTTCCGCGAAATGCTCGGCGCTATCGATGAACCGACGTTGCCGTTCGGCTTGCAGGATGTGCAGGGCGATGGCAGCGATATCGAAGAAGCCCTGCAAGCGGTCGATGCCGGTCTGAACGTGCGGTTGCGCGAGCAGGCCAGACAGTTGGGCGTCAGTCCGGCGAGCCTGATGCACCTGGCTTGGGCGCAGGTGCTGGGCGTGGTTTCGAATCGCCGTGATGTGGTGTTCGGCACCGTGTTGATGGGGCGTATGCAGGGCGGCGAGGGCGCGGATCGAACACTGGGCGTGTTTATCAACACCTTGCCTTTGCGCGTGGATGTCAGCGAAGGCGTGCGCGCTGGCGTCAAGCGCACCCACGCCCGGCTGACTGCGCTGCTGGGCCATGAACATGCATCACTGGCGCTGGCCCAGCGTTGCAGCGCGGTGTCCGCTTCGACGCCGTTGTTCAGCGCTTTGCTCAATTACCGCCACAGTGCCGCAGATTCCCAGGCACAAGAGGGGCAAGGAATCTGGGAAGGCGTGCGCCACCTGGGCGGTGAAGAGCGCAGCAATTACCCGCTGACCCTCAGCGTTGATGATCTCGGCGAGGGCTTTGCCCTGACGGTGCTGGCGGTCAGGCAGATCGGCGCGCCACGGATTTGCAGCTACATGCACACCGCGCTCGAACATCTGGTGACAGCGCTCGAGCAGGCGCCGCAACGTCCGCTGAACCGTTTACCGATTCTCTCGGTCGCGGAATACGAGCACCTGCTGGTCGGCTTCAACCAGCATTCAGCGGCGTATCCGCGTGGCGCGACGATCCATCGGTTGGTGGAGGCTCAGGCCGAGCAGCGGCCAGATGCTCTGGCAGTGGTCCAGGGCGCGCAGCAGTTAACCTACGCTCAGCTCAATCAGCGCGCCAATCGCCTGGCCCATCACTTGCTCGGCCTCGGCGTGCAGCCCGATGACCGCATCGCCGTGTGCCTGCGCCGCAGCCCGGACATGCTCGTGGCGTTGCTGGCGATCCTCAAGGCTGGCGCCGGTTACGTGCCGGTCGATCCGGCGTACCCGGCGCAGCGCATTGCCTATCTGTTGCAGGACAGCGATCCCGTGGCGGTGCTCGCACAGGCTTCGACCCGCGATCTGCTGGGGCGGATGCCGGTGATCGATCTGGACAACCCCACCTGGCAACACCTGTCCGAAGCCAATCCGCAACTGCCGACCCTGACGCCGGCGCATCTGGCCTATGTGATCTACACCTCCGGCTCAACCGGTGAGCCGAAAGGTGTAATGGTCGAGCACTCGACCTTGGAAAACCTTGTGCACTGGCACTGCGAGGCTTTCGATCTACAGGCCGGCAGCCACACCGCGAGTGTCGCTGGATTCGGTTTCGACGCGATGGCCTGGGAAATCTGGCCGGCGCTGTGTGTGGGCGCGACCCTGCACCTGCCGCCGCAGTCGATCAGCAACGAACACCTCGATGACTTGCTCGACTGGTGGCGCGCGCAGCCGTTGCAGGTGAGTTTCCTGCCGACGCCGGTGGCCGAATATGCCTTCAGTCGCGACCTCGGTCACCCGACTTTGCGCACGCTGTTGATCGGTGGCGACAAGTTGCGGCAATTCCCTCGCAATCAGACCTTCGCGGTGATCAACAACTATGGCCCGACCGAGGCGACGGTGGTCGCCACGTCTGGCGCGGTCGAGGCCGGGCAGACGCTGCATATCGGTCGGCCGATGGCCAACGCCAAGGTGTATCTGCTCGACGAGCAACAGCGGCCGGTGCCGGTCGGCGTTGCGGGTGAATTGTTCGTTGGCGGTGCCGGTGTGGCACGCGGTTATCTGAACCGGCCCGAGCTGAGTGCCGAACGCTTCCTCGAAGACCCGTTCAGCGACGAACCGCAGGCGCGCATGTACCGCACCGGCGACCTCGCACGCTGGCTGGGCGACGGCACTATCGAATACCTGGGGCGCAACGACGATCAGGTGAAACTGCGCGGTGTGCGCATCGAACTGGGCGAAATCGAAGCGGCGCTGAGCCGCCACGATGCGGTGCAGAATTGCGTGGTGTTGGTGCGTGACGGGCAACTTCTGGCGTGGTTCACCGGGCAGGTGAGCGTCGAGATCGAGGATTTGCGCAGTCATCTGCAAGCGCAGTTGCCGCCAGCGCTGGTGCCGGCAGCCTATGTGCGACTGGACAGCCTGCCGCTGACCGCCAACGGCAAACTTGATCGCAAAGCCTTGCCCGAGCCGGACCAAAGCGCTTGGCTCAGCCGCGAGTACGAAGCGCCGCAGGGCGCAGTCGAAACGACGTTGGCGCAGATTTGGTCTGACGTGCTGCAGGTCGAACAGGTCGGCCGTCACGACAATTTCTTCGAACTGGGCGGGCATTCATTGCTGGCGGTGACGCTGATCGAGCGCATGCGTCAGGCCGATCTGCGCACCGACGTGCGCGTCCTGTTCAGCCAGCCAACCCTGGCTGCGCTGGCCGCTGCGGTGGGCAGTGGCCGCGTGGTCGAAGTGCCGGCCAATCTGATTCCGGCCGATTGCACCCACATCACCCCGGACATGTTGCCGCTGGTGCAACTGGATCAGGCCAGCATCGAGCGCATCGTCGCCACGGTGCCGGGCGGCGCGGCGAATGTGCAGGACATTTATCCGTTGGCGCCATTGCAGGAAGGCATTCTTTATCACTACATCACCGCTGAACGCGGCGATCCGTACCTGCTGCAATCGCGTCTGGCGTTCGACTGCCTTGAACGGCTGCAAGCCTATGCCGACGCATTGCGTCAGGTCATGGCGCGCCACGACATCCTGCGCACCGGGGTGGTCTGGGAAGGGTTGACCGCGCCCGTGCAAGTGGTCTGGCGCGCAACTGAACTGCCGGTGCAGGAAATCGCGCTCGACCCGGCGGCGGGCGATGTGTTGTTGCAGTTGAATGAGCGTTTCGACGCGCGGCAGTTCCGTCTGGATATCAGCCAGGCGCCATTGACGCGTCTGGTGTATGCACAGGATCCGGTCAACGATCGGGTGGTGGCGATGCTGCTGTTCCATCACATCGTCATGGATCACACCGCGCTGGAAGTCGTGCAACAGGAAATGCTCGCGATTCTCTTGGGGCACGGCGAAGCGCCAATGCCGGCGGTGCCTTACCGCAACTATGTGGCCCAGACACGGCTGGGCATCAACCAGCAGGAACACGAAGCGTTTTTCCGCGAGATGCTGGGCGCCATCGACGAGCCGACGCTGCCATTCGGCATGCTCGATGTGCGGGGCGACGGCAATGACATTGAAGAAGTCCGCCAAAGCGTGCCCGAGGCATTGGCCATGCGCCTGCGCAGTCAGGCGCGGCAGTTGGGCGTGAGCGTTGCCAGCCTGTTCCATCTTGCATGGGCACAGGTGCTGGCGGCGACCTCGGGTCAGGAACGCGTGGTGTTTGGCACCGTGCTGCTGGGGCGGATGCAGGGTGGTAGCGGTGCTGATCGCGGCCTGGGGATGTTCATCAATACCTTGCCGATACGCGTGGATCTGGGTCAAACGCCAGTGCGTGCCGGTGTCAGGGCGACGCATGCGCAACTGACTGCATTGCTCGGCCACGAACATGCACCACTGGCGCTGGCCCAGCGTTGCAGTGGCGTGACCGGGTCATCGCCATTGTTCAGCGCCATGCTCAACTATCGCCACAGCGTCAGCGAGCAACAGCAGCAAGCCGCTCGCCTGAGCTGGCAAGGCATCGACAGCCTCTCCAGCGAAGAACGCACCAACTATCCGCTGAGTCTCAACGTCGATGACCTCGGTCAGGGCTTTTACCTCACGGTCATGACCCCTTCGAACATCGGCGCAACGCGGGTTTGCGGTTACATGCAGCGGGCCTTGTCGAGCCTGGCCGAAGCGTTGGAGCAATCACCGCAGGCGCCGCTGAACCATCTGCCGGTGTTGCCAGAGGCAGAGCGGCAGAAATTGCTGTGCGAATTCAACGTTACCGAAGTCGATTACGATCTTGAGCAAACGCTCCATGGTCTGTTCGAGGCGCAGGTACAACGTTCGCCACAGGCGCCGGCCGTGGCGACGGCAGCGCAACAGCTGAGCTATGCCGAACTGAACGCCCGGGCCAATCAACTGGCGCGACACCTGCGAGGCCTGGGCGTGCAGGCGGATTCGCGGGTGGCGATTTGCGTCGAACGCAGCCTCGATATGGTGGTCGGCCTGCTGGCCATTCTCAAGGCAGGCGGCGGCTATGTGCCGCTGGATCCGGCGTATCCGTTGGAACGTCTGGCCTACATGCTGCACGACAGCGCGCCAGTTGCGGTGCTGGTGCAGGGTTCGACTCGTGCGTTGCTGGGCGAGGTTGATGTGCCGATGATCGATCTCGATCAACCGCACTGGCAAGCGCAACCGATGGACAATCTGCCCGGCGCTGGATCGACCCCACAGCACACCGCGTATGTGATCTACACCTCCGGCTCGACCGGCCAGCCGAAAGGCGTGGTCAACGAGCACGCCGGGGTGGTCAACCGCTTGTTGTGGATGCAGGACGCTTACCCACTGACGGCGGCGGACACGGTGTTGCAGAAAACCCCGTTCAGTTTCGACGTGTCGGTGTGGGAGTTTTTCTGGCCGTTGATGACCGGTGCGCGCCTGGTCATGGCTCAGCCTGGCGGGCACAAGGACCCGCAATACCTCGCAAAAGTGATTGAGGCCGAGAACATCACCACGCTGCACTTTGTGCCGTCGATGCTCGACGTGTTCCTTGCCAACAGTGACACCGAACGCAGCAGGGGGCTGCGGCGGGTGATGTGCAGCGGTGAGGCGTTGCCGGGCAGTCTGGTGCGACGTTTCAAACTGCAATTGCCGGGCAGCGAGCTGCACAACCTGTACGGCCCGACCGAAGCGGCCGTCGACGTGACCGCGTGGAACTGCGCCGGGCCAATCGAGCAGACACCGGACAACACGCCCATCGGCAAACCGATTGCCAACACCCTTATGTACATCCTCGACGCCCAGCAACAACCGGTGCCGCAAGGCGTGATCGGCGAGTTGTACATCGGTGGCGTGCAGGTCGCCCGTGGCTACCTCAATCGCCCGCAACTGAATGCCGAACGCTTCCTCGACGATCCGTTCCGGCCCGACGGCCGGATGTACCGCACTGGTGATGTCGCCCGCTATCTGCCCGACGGCAACATCGAGTACCTGGGACGTAACGACGATCAGGTGAAAATCCGCGGCCTGCGTATCGAACTGGGTGAGATTCAGGCGCGCATGACCGCGATCGCCGGCGTGCAGGAAGCCGCGGTGCTGGCCCGTGAAGAGGTCCCGGGGGACAAGCGTCTGGTCGCGTATTACACCGGCGAACGTCTGGAAGTCGACGTGTTGCGCGGGCATCTGCTGGAGCATTTGCCCGATTACATGGTGCCTGCGGTGTTCGTGCATCTGCACGCGTTGCCGCTGAGCCCCAACGGCAAACTCGACCGCAAGGCCTTGCCGGCACCGGATCAGAGCGCGCTGAAAACCCGTGAATACGAAGCGCCGGTCGGTGAAGTCGAAATCATCCTCGCTCGTCTCTGGGCCGAGTTGCTCAACGTCGAGCGGGTAGGGCGGCACGACCATTTCTTTGAGCTGGGTGGTCACTCATTACTGGCGGTCAGCCTCATCGGCCGGTTACGTCAGGAAGGCATGGAAGCCGATGTCAGGGCGCTGTTCGAACAGCCGACCCTGGCCGGCTACGCCGCAATTACGGAAAGAATGGAGATCGTCCTGTGAATGTGATCGAACTGTTGGCAACCCTGAAAAGCAAAGACATTCAGTTGGCGGTCAGCGACGACCAGTTGCGCGTAAACGGCAACAAGCAGGCCTTGAGCGATCCGGCATTGCTGGCAGCGCTACGTGAGCACAAACCGGCGCTGATCGAACTGATCAAGGCCGGGCAATATTCGGCCACCAAGGCTGGCCAGATCGACGTGCCGGCCAACGGTATTGTCCCCGGCACCACGCGCATCACGCCGCAAATGCTGACCCTCACCGAAGTTGATCAAGCGACTATTGACCGCTTGATCGCTGACGTCCCCGGCGGCGCCGCCAATGTGCAGGATATCTATCCGCTGGCGCCGTTGCAGGAAGGCATTCTTTACCACCATGCGAGCAACGAGCAGGGCGATCCGTACGTCATGCAGTCGTACTTTGCGTTCAGCAATCGCCAGCGGTTACAGGCTTTTGCTCAGGCCTTGCAAACGGTGATCGATCGCCACGACATCCTGCGCACGGCAGTGCATTGGGAGGGGCTGGATACGCCGCTGCAAGTGGTCTGGCGCCAGGTGCAACTGCCCGTGGAAGAAGTGCAGCTCGACCACGACGGCGATGCCTTGCAACAACTTCACGAGCGTTTTGATGCGCGACATTTCCGTCTCGACGTTACTCGGGCACCGCTGATGCGTCTGGCGTACGCCTGGGATGAGGCCGGTCAACGGGTCGTGGCGACGTTGCTGTTCCATCACATGGCGCTGGATCACTCGGCGCTCGACGTGGTGCGGCACGAACTGCAAGTCTGTCTCACCGGCCAGCATGAATTGCTGGGGCGGCCAGTGCCGTTTCGCAATTACGTCGCGCAGGCACGGTTGGGCATCACAGAGGCCGAACATGAGGCGTTTTTCCGCGACATGCTTGGCGATATAACCGAGCCGACGCTGCCGTACGGCTTGCACGATGTGCAGGGCGACGGACTCGGCATCGCCGAACTGAGCCTGCCGATCAACCCGTTGCTGGGGCAGCGTTTGCGGGTGCAGGCGCGGCAGCTCGGCGTGAGTGTCGCGAGCCTGTTCCATCTCGGCTGGGCGCAGGTGCTGGCGGTGCTGACCGGCAAACCCAATGTGGTTTTCGGCACGGTGTTGATGGGGCGTATGCAAGGCGCCGAAGCCACCGAGCGCGCGCTGGGGATTTTCATCAATACCTTGCCGCTGCGGATCGATGTCGATGCGCAGGGCGTGCGTGCTGCGGTCGAAGCGACGCACAAACGCCTGACCACGTTGATGCGTCACGAACACGCGCCGCTGGCGTTGGCACAACGTTGCAGCGGTGTGGTCGCGCCCACGCCGTTGTTCAGTGCCTTGCTCAATTACCGCCACAGCCACACGGCGGCGACTGCCAGTGCCGAGACCCTCGCTGCGTGGGAAGGCATCAGCACCCTCAGCTCCGAAGAACGCACCAATTACCCGCTGACCCTGAGCGTCGATGATTTCGCTGATGCCTTCAGCCTGACTTTGCTGGCCACCACTGAGGTTGACCCGCAGCGTATCTGCGAGTACCTGCACTGCGCACTGGAAGGTCTGGTGCTGGCGCTGGAGCAAGCGCCGGACACTGCGCTCAACCAGCTGCCGATTCTGCCGGCGGCCGAGCGCGAACAAGTCTTGCTGGCGTTCAATGCCACCCACGCCGACTACCCGGCAACGCTGACCATCGCGCAACGTTTCGAGGCGCAAGTGGTGCAGCGGCCGGAAGCCGTGGCGGCGGTCTTTCTCGATAAGCCATTGAGTTATGCCGAGCTCAACCGGCAGGCCAATGCGCTGGCGTATCACTTGATCGAACTCGGGGTGAAACCCGATGATCGTGTCGCCATCGTCGCCCGGCGCGGCCTCGATACGCTGGTCGGGCTGCTGGCAATTCTCAAGGCGGGCGCCGGTTACGTGCCGATTGACCCGGCGCATCCGGCAGATCGTCTGCACTACTTGCTGAGTGACAGCGCCCCGGTTGTGATCCTCACCCAGAGCACTTTGCACCAGCGCTTGCCGGCGCTGAATGTGCCGGTGATCGACCTCGATCAGCGCGCCTGGCCGCTGGGCGTGACCGCTGATCCGCAGGTGCCGGGCCTGACCAGCGCGCACCTGGCGTACGTGATCTACACCTCCGGGTCCACCGGCTTGCCGAAAGGCGTGATGGTCGAACACCGCGCGCTGTCGAATCTGGTCGACTGGCATTGCACAGCGTTTGATCTGTGCGCCGGTCGCCACACGTCGAGCCTTGCCGGGTTCGGTTTCGACGCGATGGCGTGGGAAGTCTGGCCGGCGTTGTGTGCCGGCGCGACCCTGCATCTGGCACCGACTCACGAAGGCAGCGAAGACATCGATGCGCTGCTCGACTGGTGGCATGCGCAGCCGCTGGACGTGAGTTTCCTGCCGACGCCAGTGGCCGAATATGCCTTCAGCCAGAACCTTGAACACCCGACCTTGCGCACGTTGCTGATCGGTGGCGACCGCTTGCGGCAGTTCAGCCGCAACCAGCAATTCGACGTGATCAACAACTATGGCCCGACCGAAGCCACGGTGGTCGCCACCTCTGGCCGGATCGAGGCGGGTGATGCGCTGCACATCGGCAAACCGGTCGCCAATGCCACGGTGTATCTGCTCGATGAACAACAACGTCCGGTGCCGATTGGCGTTATGGGCGAGTTGTATGTCGGTGGTGCGGGTGTTGCGCGTGGCTATCTGAATCGTGCCGATCTGACGGCCGAGCGCTTCCTCGACGATCCATTCAGCAGCGCCGCAAATGCGCGCATGTATCGCACCGGGGACCTAGCCCGTTGGCGCGCCGACGGCACGATTGATTACCTGGGACGCAATGACGATCAGGTGAAAATCCGTGGCGTGCGCATCGAACTTGGCGAAATCGAGACCCGCCTCAACCAGTTGCCCGGCATCCAGGAAGCGGTGCTGCTGGCTCGCGAAGACGAGCCCGGCCAGCCGCGCCTGGTCGCCTATTTCACCGAGCAGGCGCAGGTCGAGCCGCTGGCCGTGGCCGAGTTGCGCGCGCACCTGTTGACGCAGTTGCCGGATTACATGGTGCCGGTGGCCTTCGTCAAACTCGACGCGTTGCCACTGACGGCCAATGGCAAGGTCGACCGCAAGGCACTGCCCAAGCCTGATCGTGCGGCGCTGTTCACCCGCGAATACGAGGCGCCACACAATGAGCTGGAAACCGCACTGGCACAGATCTGGGCACAAGTGCTACAGGTTGAGCGAGTCGGGCGTCAGGATCACTTTTTCGAACTCGGCGGCCATTCATTGCTGGCGATGCGCATGGTTTCCCAGGTTCGCCAACGCCTCGGGGTAGAACTGGCGCTGGGCGATCTGTTCGCCAACGCTGAACTGGCGGCGGTCGCCGCAGCGGTGGCGCGAGCCGGGCGCAGCACGCAACCGGAGATTGTGCCGGTGGCCCGTGACGGTGCTTTGCCGCTGTCGTTCGCCCAGCAACGTTTATGGTTTCTGGCGCAAATGGAAGGCGCCAACACCGCGTACAACATTCCCATCGGCCTGCGCCTGCGTGGCCAGCTGAACGAAGAGGCGCTGCAACAGGCGCTGGGTCGCATCGTCGCCCGCCACGAAACCCTGCGCAGCCGTTTCGCTCAGTTCAATGACGAACCACAGGTATTGATTGCCCCGGTCGACAGCGGTTTGCTGCTGCGCGTCGAAGATCTGCGGCAACACCCGCAACCTGAGAAAACCTTGTTGGCGCTGATTCAGGGCGAAGCTTCCGGGCCTTTCGATTTGCAGGACGACCCGCTGATTCGCGGGCGGCTGGTGCGTCTGGCCGATGATCACCATGTGCTGCTGCTGACCGTGCACCACATCATCTCCGATGGCTGGTCGATGGGGATTTTGACCCGTGAACTGATGGCGTTGTATCAGGCGTTCAGCCATGGCCAACCGGATCCGTTGCCGCCGCTGGCGCTGCAATACACCGATTACGCGGTGTGGCAGCGCCGCTGGCTCAGCGGTGAGGTGTTGCAGCGCCAGAGCGAATACTGGCAACAGACGCTAGCCGGCGCGCCGGCGCTGTTGATGCTGCCGACCGATCGACCCCGTCCGGCAGAACAGGATTTCGCCGGCAGCACCGTCGATGTGCTGCTCGACGAGCGTTTGAGTGCCGGCCTCAAAGCCCTGTCCCAGCGGCACGGCGTGACGATGTACATGCTGATGATCAGCGCATGGGCGAGCCTGCTGAGTCGTTTGTCCGGGCAGTCGGAAGTGGTCATCGGCTCGCCTGTCGCCAACCGTAACCGCGTCGAGATCGAGGGCTTGATCGGCATGTTCGTCAACACCCTCGCGCTGCGCATCGATACCTCCGGTGAGTTGAGCAGCGAGGCGTTGCTGGCGCGAGTCAAGGCGCAGACACTGGCGGCGCAGGCGCATCAGGATCTGCCGTTCGAGCAAGTGGTGGAAATCACCAAACCGCTGCGCAGCATGGCGCACAGCCCGTTGTTCCAGGTGATGTTCAGTTGGGAAAGCGACCACGGCACTGGCCTGAGCCTGGGTGATCTGACGCTGGAAAGCGTCGCCGAGCCGAGCCATTTTGCCAAATTCGATCTGTCGTTGACCCTGGCGGAGGCTGCGGACGGCATTCGCGGTTCGCTGGAATATGCCATTGCCTTGTTCGATGAGGTGACGATCCAGCGATATGTCGGTTATTTCCAGCGCTTGTTGCAAGCGATGGTCAGCAACGATCAAGCGGTGCTGGCGCAGGTCGAGTTGTTGGCGGACGAAGAGCGCCGGCATTTGCTGGTTGATCTGAACTCGACCGCCATCGAGCATGAACTTGAGCAGACTGTCCATGGCCGCTTCGAGGCGCAGGTCTTGCGCACGCCAGAGGCTGACGCCGTGGTGTGCGCTGAGTTGCGTTTGAGTTATGCCGAGTTGAACCGCCGCGCCAACCAGCTTGCGCATCATCTGCGCGAGTGCGGTGTGGGCAGCGATTCGCGGGTGGCGATCTGCGTCGAGCGCGGACCGCAATTGCTGGTCGGTTTGCTGGCCATTCTCAAGGCCGGCGGCGCTTATGTGCCGCTAGATCCGGGTTATCCCGCCGAGCGTCTGGCCTACATGCTCGAGGACAGCGCGCCGGTAGCCGTGCTGGTGCATTCGGCGACGCGTACGCTGATCGGCGAATCTGCGGCGGTGCTGATCGATTTCGACCAATGCACCTGGCACAACCTGCCGCAGAGCAATCCGCAGGTGCCAGACCTGAGCGCTGCGAATCTGGCGTATGTGATTTACACCTCAGGCTCCACCGGCACCCCGAAAGGCGTGATGGTCGAGCACCGCAACCTGAGCAATCTGCTGCACTGGAGCGCCAGCCTGTGTCCGCTTTCAACCGGCGCCGCGCTGTTGCAGAAAACCCCATTCAGCTTCGACGCTTCGGTTTGGGAGCTGTTCTGGCCGTTGACCACGGGCATGAGTCTGGTCCTCGCCAGCCCCGACGGGCACCGCGACCCGGCGGCGCTGGTGCAGCTCATTCGCGAGCAACAGGTCAATGTCGTTCAGTTTGTGCCGGCGCTGTTGCAGCAGTTCCTCGAAGTCGAGGATGTCGGCGAATGCAGCAGCCTGACCGATCTGTTCTGTGGTGGCGGCGAGTTGACCGCCGCGTTGGTGCGCAGCGTGCGCGTGCGCCTGCCGCACGTTCGCCTGCATAACGTCTATGGCCCGACCGAGGCCACCGTCGACAGCACCGTGTGGACGCTGGAGCCGAATACGCCGGTACCGGAAGCCGCGCCACCAATCGGCAAACCGCTGTGCAATACCCGCGTGTACATCCTTGATGCTTACCAGCAACCGGTGCCCTTCGGTGTCGTCGGTGAGATGTATCTCGGTGGTGTGCAGGTGGCGCGGGGTTATCTGAATCGGCCCGAGCTGACAGGCGAACGCTTCCTCAACGACCCGTTCAGCGAGCAAGCGGACGCGCGCATGTACCGCACTGGCGACGTCGCGCGATATCTCGCCGACGGCAATATCGAATACCTGGGGCGCAATGACGATCAGGTCAAGATCCGTGGTTTGCGCATCGAACTCGGCGAGATTCAGGCGCATCTGGCGCAGGTCGACGGCGTGCGCGAAGCCGCCGTGCTGGCCCGTGAAGACGTCCCGGGCGATCAGCGGCTGGTGGCGTACTACAGCGGCGAGCCCTTGCAGATCGAGCAGTTGCGCAGCGAATTGCTCACGCATCTGCCGGACTACATGGTGCCCGCTGTGTTCGTGCATCTGGAAGCCTTGCCGCTGAGCCCCAACGGCAAACTGGACCGCAAAGCCTTGCCGGTACCGGACCAGACGGCGCTGCTGAAGCGCGAGTACGAAGCCCCGGTCGGTGAAGTCGAAACAGTGATTGCCGGGCTCTGGGCCGAGCTGTTGAAGGTCGAGCGGGTAGGGCGCCACGACCACTTCTTTGAACTGGGCGGGCATTCGTTGATGGCGGTTAATCTGGTCGCACGCATGCGCCGGGCCGGCCTGTCGGCGGATATTCGCGTGCTGTTCGGCCAGCCTACCCTGGCGGCGCTGGCCGCAGCCGCGGGCGGAGAACCTGAAGCGGCTGTCCCGGCCAATCTCATTCCGCCGGACTGCACGCACATCACTCCTGAGTTGCTGCCGCTGATCGCGCTGGATCAGGCGACCATCGACAGAATCGTGGCGAGCGTCCCCGGTGGTGCCCTGAATGTTCAGGATATCTATCCGCTGGCACCGTTGCAGACCGGGATTCTGTTCCATCATCTGGCGGCGGCTCAGGGCGATCCGTATGTTCTGCAAGCGCAGTTTGCCTTCGCCGATGAGCAGCGTTTGCAGGCATTTGTCGCGGCGCTGCAACGGGTGATCGAACGCCATGACATTCTGCGCACATCGCTGTTCTGGGAAGGCCTGGAACAGCCGGTGCAAGTGGTCTGGCGTCAGGCTTCGCTGAGCTGTGAGGCGCAGGAACTTGACGCTGATTCGGCTGACGCGCTGAGTCAATTGCGCGCGCGCTTCACCGTCGATCAATACCGCATGCCCGTCACCGAAGCACCGCTGATGCGCGTGGTGCACAGCCGCGATGCAGGTAACCAGCGCGTGGTCGCGTTGCTGCTGTTCCATCATCTGGTGATGGATCACGTCGCGCTTGAAGTGCTGCAACACGAGATGCAGGCGTTTCTGCTGGGTCAGCCACAGCATCTGAGCGAGCCGGTGCCGTACCGCAATTACGTGGCGCACACCCGTTCCGGGTTGAGCGAGCAGGATCACCAGGACTTCTTCCGCGAAATGCTCGGCAATATCGATGAACCGACCTTGCCGTACGGCCAGCACTTGGCGGACGACGGACCTGCGCAAGAGGCACAACTGACGCTGCAAAGCACACTCAGCCACAGCGTGCGTCAGCAGGCACGGCGCCTGGGTGTCAGCGCGGCCAGCCTGATGCACCTCGCCTGGGCGCAGGTGCTGGGGCAACTGTCCGGCCGCGAAGCCGTGGTGTTCGGCACGGTTTTACTCGGCCGATTGCAGGGCGGTGAAGGTTCAGAGCGAGCGCTCGGGGTGTTCATCAACACCCTGCCGCTGTGCATCGAACTGAACGGACACAGCGTCAAAGGCGCCGCACTGGCGACCCATAAACGCCTGAGTCAGTTATTGGCCCATGAGCATGCGCAATTGGCGCAGGTACAACAATGCAGCGCGATGCCGTCGGGTACGCCGCTGTTCAGCGCATTGCTCAATTATCGTCACAGCGCACCGCTCGGGCCGATCTCCACCGAGGCGCAAGCAGCATGGCAGGGGATGCAGTTGCTTGAGGCCGAGGAGCACACCAACTATCGCCTGACCCTCAGCGTGGATGACCTCGGCGAGGATTTCAGCCTCAAGGTCTTGGCCGCTGCCGGCATCGATGCGCAGCGGATCTGCGGATACATGCAAAATGCTTTGGGTGCATTGCTCGATACGCTGGAACACACGCCGCACGTGGGTTTTGATCGCTTGTCAGTGGTGCCTGCCGCAGAGCGGCATCAGTTATTGGTCGAGCTTAATGCAACGGCACGTGAATACCCGCAATCGCTGACAGTGCACGGTCTGTTCGAGCGCCAAGCCGTAGCGCACGCACAAGCTGTGGCAGCGGTGCATGGTGAGCAATCGTTGAGTTACTTTGAGTTGAACACCCGGGCCAACCAGTTGGCCCATCACCTGATCGCGCAAGGCGTGCAACCGGGCAGCCATGTGGCAATCCTGCTGCCGCGTTCGCTGGACCTGCTGATCGCGCAACTGGCGATTGCCAAGTGCGCGGCGGCCTACGTGCCGCTGGACATCAATGCGCCAAGCGAACGTCAGGCATTCATGGTTGAAGACTGCCAGGCAGTGGCGCTGTTGACCCTGAGCCGCGAAGTGATCGACTACGCCGCGCCGCGCATCGATCTCGACAGGCTGACACTCAGCGGGCAACCGACGCACAACCCGAACCTGGTGCAATCCTCGGAATCGCTGGCGTACATCATGTACACCTCCGGCTCCACCGGTACGCCGAAAGGCGTGATGGTGCCGCACCGTGGCATCGGCCGCTTGGTGATCAACAACGGTTACGCCGATTTCAATCCGCAGGATCGCGTGGTGTTCGCCTCGAACCCGGCGTTCGACGCCAGCACCATGGACATCTGGGGGCCGCTGTTGAACGGCGGGCGAGTGGTGGTCATCGATCATCAGACCCTGCTTGATCCGAATGCTTTCGGCCGAGAACTGAGCAGATCCGGGGCGACGATCCTGTTCGTCACCACGGCGCTGTTCAACCAGTACGTGCAACTGATTCCGCAGGCGCTCAAAGGCCTGCGCATTCTGTTGTGCGGCGGTGAGCGCGGCGATCCGGCAGCGTTCCGCCGGCTGCTGGCCGAGGCGCCAGCGTTACGCATCGTGCATTGCTACGGCCCGACCGAAACCACCACTTACGCGACAACGTTTGCCGTGCATGACGTCGCGGAAAACGCCGAAAGCGTGCCGATTGGCGGTCCGATTTCCAATACTCAGGTGTACGTGCTCGACGCCCATCAGCAACCGGTACCCATGGGCGTGACCGGAGAGTTGTACATCGGCGGGCAAGGGGTGGCGCTGGGCTATTTGAATCGGCCGGAGCTGACCGCCGAGAAATTCCTTCATGACCCGTTCAGCGACAGACCCGGCGCGCTGCTGTATCGCACCGGCGACCTCGTACGCTGGCTGGCGCCGGGGCAACTCGATTGCATCGGGCGCAATGACGATCAGGTGAAAATCCGTGGTTTCCGCATCGAGCTGGGCGAAATCGAAAACCGTCTGTTGAACTGCCCGGGCATCAAGGAAGCGGTGGTGCTGGCGCGCCGCGATGGCCAGGAGAACGCACGACTGGTGGCGTATTACACGGTGACTGGCGACAGTCTCGACAGCGCGGATCTGCACGCTCAGTTGCAAGTACTGCTGCCGGAATACATGGTGCCGACGGCGTGGGTGCAACTCGATGTGCTGCCGCTGAACAACAACGGCAAGGTTGATCGTAAAGCCTTACCCAAGCCTGATGATGCTGCGTTACTTATCCGTGAGTACACGGCGCCGCAGGGCGAGTTGGAAAGCGTTCTGGCGCAAATCTGGATTGAAGTGCTACAGGTCGAGCAGGTCGGCCGTCACGATCACTTCTTTGAATTGGGCGGCCATTCGTTGCTGGCGATGCGCATGGTCTCGCTGGTACGTCAGCGCCTCGGTGTCGAGCTTGCGCTGAGCGATCTGTTTGCCGATGCGCAATTGCACGCCGTGGCCGCGACGCTGAGTCGCGCCGGACGCAGCACGCTGCCGGAAATACTCCCGGCGCCGCGTGATCAAGCGTTGCCCCTGTCTTTCGCCCAACAACGCCTGTGGTTTTTGGCGCAGATGCAGGGTGGCAACTCGGCGTACAACATCCCCATCGGCCTGCGTCTGCGCGGCCGTCTCGACGCCGATGCGCTGCAATGGGCGTTGACGCGGATCGTTGCTCGTCACGAAACCTTGCGCAGCCGTTTCGTCAGCATCGACGACACCGCGCAGGTGTCGATTGCGCCGGTCGGCAGCGATTTGCTGCTGCGCGTTGAAGACCTGCGCCAACACCCGCAAGCCGAGCCTGCCTTGCAGACATTGATGACGCAGGAGGCCTCGGCCGCATTCGATCTGCAAACCGATGCACTGATTCGCGGACGGCTGGTGCGTCTGGCCGACGATCACCATGTGCTGTTGTTGACCGTGCATCACATCGTCGCCGACGGTTGGTCAATGGGCGTGCTGACTCGCGAGCTGATGGCGCTGTATCAAGCGTTCAGCCATGGCGAGGCAGATCCGTTGCCGCCGCTGGCTTTGCAATACGGCGACTATGCCGTGTGGCAACGGCGCTGGCTCAGTGGCGAGGTACTGCAGCGGCAAAGCGATTACTGGCAGCAGACCCTCGCCGGTGCGCCCGCGCTGTTGACCCTGCCGACCGATCGGCCGCGCCCGGCGCAACAGGATTACACCGGCGGCAACGTCGAAGTGTTGTTGGACGCGCGCTTGAGTGCAGCGCTCAAGGCCTTGAGCCAGCGTCATGGGGTGACCTTGTTCATGACCATGACCGGCGCCTGGGCGCTGTTGATGAGTCGTCTGTCCGGGCAGTCCGATGTGGTGATCGGCTCACCGGTGGCCAACCGTACCCGTGCCGAGATCGAAGGGTTGATCGGCATGTTCGTCAACACCCTCGCGTTGCGTATCGACACCTCGGGCGAACCGAACGTCGAAGCGCTGTTGGCGCAGGTCAAGGCGCGAACGCTTGAGGCTCAGGGGCATCAGGACCTGCCATTCGAGCAGGTGGTGGAAATTGTCCGGCCGGTGCGCAGTCTGGCACACAGCCCGTTGTTCCAGACCACGTTGAGTTGGGACAGCAGCGTCGGGCCGCGTCTGGTCCTCGGCGATCTGTCGCTGGAAGGTGTGGCCGGGATGGACGATGTCGCCAAATTCGACCTGACCCTGACGCTGGGGGAGGTCAACGGGGTGATTCGTGGTTCGCTGAACTACGCCACGGCGTTGTTCGACGAATCGACGATCCAGCGCTATGTCGACTATTTCCAGCGGCTGCTGGAAGCGATGGTCGGCGCTGATCACACCGTACTGGAACAGGTGCCGCTGCTGGCGCCGGATGAGCGTCAACGCCTGTTGACGGATTTCAACGCCACGGCGCGTGAATATCCGCAGACGCTGACCGTGCACGGGATTTTCCAGCAGCAGGTCGCGGCGCATCCGAAAGCTGTCGCAGCGGTGCATGGTGCGCACTCGCTGAGCTACTTTGAACTGAACGCGCAGGCCAATCGCCTGGCCCATCATCTGATCGGCCAAGGCGTGCAACCGGGCGATCATGTGGCGATCCTGTTGCCACGCTCGCTGGAATTGCTGGTCGCGCAACTGGCGATTGCCAAGTGCGCGGCAGCCTACGTGCCGCTGGACATCAACGCGCCGAGCGAGCGTCAGGCGTTCATGGTCGAGGATTGTCGGGCGGTGGCATTGCTGACGCTGAGCAGCGAAGGCATCGACTACCCGGCGTCGCGTATCGACCTGGACAGGCTGAAGCTCAGCGGGCAGCCGACGCATAACCCGAACCTGTTGCAGTCATCTGAATCGCTGGCGTACATCATGTACACCTCCGGCTCCACCGGTACGCCGAAAGGCGTGATGGTGCCGCACCGTGGCATCGGCCGCTTGGTGATCAACAACGGTTATGCCGATTTCAATCCGCAGGACCGCGTTGTGTTCGCCTCGAACCCGGCGTTCGATGCCAGCACCATGGACATCTGGGGGCCGTTGCTCAACGGCGGGCGAGTGGTGGTCATCGATCATCAAACCTTGCTTGATCCGAATGCTTTCGGCCGAGAACTGAGCAGCTCCGGGGCGACGATCCTGTTCCTCACCACCGCGCTGTTCAACCAGTACGTGCAACTGATCCCGCAGGCGCTCAAAGGCTTGCGCATTCTGTTGTGCGGCGGTGAGCGCGGCGATCCGACCGCGTTCCGCCGAATGCTGGCCGAGGCGCCAGCGTTGCGCATCTTGAATTGCTACGGCCCGACCGAAACCACCACTTTCGCCACGAGCTTCGAAGTCGGTGAAGTGGCCGAAAATGCTGAAAGCGTGCCGATTGGCGGGCCGATCGCCAACACTCAGGTGTACGTGCTCGACGCTCATCAGCAACCTGTGCCGATGGGCGTGACCGGCGAGCTGTGCATTGGCGGGCAGGGTGTGGCGCTGGGTTACTTGAACCGGCCGGAGCTGACTGCGGAAAAATTCCTCCGTGATCCTTTCAGCGACACGCCCGGCGCACTGTTGTATCGCACCGGCGACCTCGCGCGCTGGATAGCGCCGGGGCAACTCGATTGCCTCGGGCGCAATGACGATCAGGTGAAAATCCGTGGTTTCCGCATCGAGCTGGGCGAAATCGAAAACCGCCTGCTGAACTGCCCGGGCATCAAGGAAGCGGTGGTGCTGGCGCGCCGCGATGGCCAGGAAACCACGCGTCTGGTGGCGTACTACACCGCTCACGACGAGGCGCTGGACAGTGCCGATCTGCACGCGCAGTTGCAGGCGCGCCTGCCGGAATACATGGTGCCGACGGCGTGGGTGCGGCTCGACGTATTGCCGCTGAACAACAATGGCAAGGTCGACCGCAAGGCGCTGCCGGCACCGACGCAGGAGGCGATGCTCAGTCGAATCTACGAGGCCCCGGCCAATCCACTGGAAGCAAGCCTCGCCGCCGTCTGGTCCGAGGTGTTGCAGGTCGGGCAGGTCGGCCGGCACGACAACTTTTTCGAACTCGGCGGTCATTCGCTGTTGGCGATGCGCATGTTGTCCCAGGTGCGTCAGCAAATGGGTGTGGAACTGGCGTTGGCCGATCTGTTCGCCAACCCGCAACTGGCCGCCGTCGCCGAAGTCCTCAGTCGTGCCGGCCGCAGCACGCTGCCGGATATTGTGCCGGCACCACGTGATCAAGCGCTGCCGCTATCGTTTGCCCAGCAACGTCTGTGGTTCCTCGCACAGATGGGCGGTGGCAACTCGGCGTACAACATACCGGTGGGTCTGCGTCTGCGCGGGCGCCTCGATGAAGACGCCTTGCAACGGGCGCTGGCGCGAATCGTCGCCCGCCATGAAACCCTGCGCAGCCGCTTCACCCCGCACAACGATCAGGCACAAGTGCTGATCCTGCCGGTCGACACCGGTCTGTTGCTGCAAGTCGCAGATTTGCGTGCGCATCCGCAAGCCGACGAGGCGTTGCAGCAACTGAGCGAAGCCGAAGCGTGCGCGCCTTTCAACCTGGAGCATGATCCACTGGTGCGCGGCCGACTGGTGCGTCTGGCCGACGATCACCACGTGCTGTTGCTGACCATGCACCACATCATCTCCGACGGCTGGTCGATGGGCGTGCTGACTCGCGAGCTGATGGCGCTGTATCAGGCGTTCAGCCGTGGTGAAGCCGATCCGCTGCCACCGCTGGCTCTGCAATACACCGACTACGCGGTGTGGCAGCGCCGCTGGCTCAGCGGTGAAGTGTTGCAGCGTCAGTGTGATTACTGGCAACAGAACCTCGCCGGCGCTCCGGCTTTGTTGAGCCTGCCGACCGACCGTCCGCGTCCGGCGCAGCAGGATTACAGCGGCGGCAGTGTCGAAGTACAGCTGGACGAGCAAACCAGCGCCGGCCTCAAGGCGCTGTGCCAGCGACGCGCCGTCACGCCATACATGGTGATCATGAGCACATGGGCGATATTGCTCGCGCGCTTGTCCGGCCAGTCCGACGTGGTGATCGGCTCGCCGGTGGCCAACCGTACCCGCGCAGAGATCGAAGGTTTGATCGGCATGTTCGTCAACACCCTGGCACTACGCATCGACACGTCCGGCGAGCTGAGCGGTGAGGCGCTGCTGGCGCGGGTCAAGGCGCAGACCCTGCAAGCCCAGGCGCATCAGGATTTGCCGTTCGAACAAGTGGTGGAAATCACCAGACCGGTCCGCAGCCTGTCCCACAGCGCGTTGTTCCAGACCCTGTTGAGCTGGAACAACAACGACGGCCCAAGCCTGACCCTCGGCGACATGACGCTCGAAGGCGTCGCCAGCCCAAGCCACTTTGTCAAATTCGACCTGTCGTTGACCCTCGGCGACTATCCGGGCGGGATTCGCGGTGCGCTGAACTACGCCACGGCGCTGTTCGACGAGGCGACGATCCAGCGCTTTGTCGGGTACTTCCAGCGACTGCTGGCGGCGCTGGTCAGCGATGATCAAACGGTACTGGAACACCTGCCGTTGCCGGCGCCGGAGGAGCTTCAGCGATTGCTGGTCGAGTACAACGCGACCGAAGCCGATTGTCCGCTGGAGCAGCCGCTTCAGGCGTTGTTCGAAGCGCAGGTTCGACGTAAACCGGGCGCCGTTGCCGTGCAATCCGAGCAAGGCTCCCTGACTTATCAAGCGCTCAATGCGCGCGCCAACCGACTGGCTCATCATCTGCGCGAAATCGGTGTACGGCCGGACACGCGCGTGGCGATCTGCGTCGAGCGCGGGCCGGATCTGGTGGTCGGTCTGCTCGCCATTCTCAAGGCGGGCGGGGCCTATGTACCGCTGGATCCGGGTTATCCGGCCGAGCGTCTGGCCTACATGCTCAAGGACAGCGCACCGGTAGCGGTGCTGGTGCAATCGGCTACCCGCTCGTTGTTGGCAACGTCTGCGGTCGCGCTGATCGACCTTGATCGCAGCACCTGGCAGCACCAGGCCGAACACGATCCGCAGGTGCCAGGCCTGAGTGCGTCCAGCCTTGCCTACATGATCTACACCTCCGGCTCCACCGGCCTGCCGAAAGGCGTGATGATCGAGCACCGCAGCGCCTGCAACATGGTGCATTGGGGTTCGCAGATCAGTCCGCCCACCGAGCACGGTGCGCTGCTGCAAAAGGCGCCGTTCAGCTTCGACAGCTCGGTGTGGGAGATCTTCTGGCCACTGTGTTCCGGCCTGCGTCTGGTGCTGGCACGACCTGACGGCAACCGCGACTCGGCTTATGTAGTGCAGGCGATTCGCGAGCATCAGGTCAGCGTGGTCAAGTTCGTTCCGGCGTTGCTCCAGCATTTCATCGAGCAGGACGATGTTGACCAGTGCACCAGCCTCACCGATGTGCTCAATGGTGGCGGCGAACTCAGCGCGGCGCTGGCCCGTCAGGTGCGTCAGCGCATGCCGTGGGTGCGTTTGCACAACGTCTACGGGCCGACCGAAACCACCGTCGACAGCAGCGGCTGGACGCTGGAGCCGGGTAGTCCGGTGCCGGACAGCGTGGTGCCGATCGGCAAGGGACTGAGCAACACGCGCCTGTATGTCCTCGATGCCCACGATCAGCCAGTGCCGCTGGGCGTCAGTGGTCAGTTGCACATCGGTGGCGTGGGCGTGGCGCGCGGCTATCACGGACTGCCCGAGATGCAGGCCGAGCGCTTCATCGACAGCCCGTTTGTGCCGGGTGACCGGCTGTACCGCACCGGCGATCTGGTGCGCTACAACAACGACGGCGACCTCGAATTCCTCGGCCGCAACGACTTCCAGATCAAGCTGCGTGGCTTGCGCCTGGAACCGGGTGAAATCGAAGCTCGGCTGATCGAGCACCCGGCGATCCACCAAGCAGTGGTCATGGTGCGCGACGAGCGCCTGGTCGCCTGGTACACCGTGCGTGCCGGCGTTGCCGCGCCAGATCTGGAAGTGTTGCGCGCCCATATGCTGGAGCGATTGCCGGAGTACATGGTGCCCGGGGCTTACGTGCTGCTCGACGCTCTGCCGCTGACGCCCAATGACAAGGTTGATCGCAAGGCGCTGCCTGAACCGGGGGTGGATGCGCTCATCACCCGTCCGTACGTGGCGCCGCAAGGCGAAGTCGAAACGGCATTGGCGCGAATCTGGGCGCAAGTGCTTGGCGTTGAGCAGGTCGGGCGTCACGACAACTTCTTCGAGTTGGGCGGGCACTCGCTGTTGGCGGTGCGTCTGGTCAATCTGATGCAGCGAGCAGGCTTGCCAGTGTCGCTGGCGCAGTTGTTCCAGCACCCGAGCGTCGAATCCGCCGCTGCGCTGCTGAATCAGCGCCGCGACGTTGCCGGACAGCCCGAAGGACTGGTCGTGGTGCGCGCCGGGGATCACGGTACGCCGCTGTTTCTGATGCACGAGTTCAGCGGTCGCGAGGTGTATTTTCCGGCACTGGCCATGCACATCGGCGGAGAATTCCCGATTTACGGTTTGCCCGGTGTGCCACTCGGCGAGCCGCAACTGCGCACGATCGAGTGCATGGCCCGGCGTCTGGTCGGGATCATCCGTTCGGTACAGCCGCACGGGCCATATCGTCTGGCGGGATGGTCATTCGGCGGGGTGTTGGCCCTTGAAGTTGCCCAGCAATTGCTTGGCCTTGATGAGCCGGTTGCGTTCATCGGCATGCTCGACAGCTACGCGCCCAACCCACTGGCTCAGAACAAGGCGATGTGGAGCGGTGAAGGGCTGGACAAGCGCCAGTTGCTGGGCCATTGCCGGGGGTGTTCGATGATGCTCGGTGCAGAGGGGCAAACGGCGCTGGCGCGTGTGCAGGCGCTGGAGGCTGAAGTCGGGCAACTGGATTTCAATGAGCTGTTCCAGCGTTGCCTGGCGCAGCAACTGACGGATCCGGAACTGGCGACCGTCAGCACCGCCGATGCCAGACACTACTTTGAGCGCGAAGCCGCGCATCGACTGGCATTGGCGCATTACCGGGTCAGCCCGGCCAGCCAGACAATCCATCTGTTCCGCGCGCAGGAATTGATGGACGGGCAATCGGTGCCGAGTCCGACGCGCGGATGGGAGGAACGTTTTGCCAGCGCAATGCTGCGTTGTATCGATATCCCTGGCGATCACCGCACGATGATGAAAAACCCGCACATCCAGGCCCTCGGACAAGCCATCAGCCAGGCGCTGGAAGCTGCCGTGGCGCCGGAACCTGCGCTGTATCAGCCACTGCTGACCATTCAGACCGGGCACGTCGGGCATGCGCCGATCTTTTGTGTGCCGGGGGCGGGGGACAGCGTGACCGGGTTCATTCACCTGACCGAAGCGCTCGGTCCGGAATGGCCGATCATCGGCCTGCAACCGCGAGGTCTGGATGGCAGCAGTGTTCCGCACAGTCAGGTGGAGGCGGCTGCCGCGTTTTATTTGCAGGCGATCGAGCAGGTTTATCCGCAGGGGCCCGTGCACCTGATCGGCCACTCGTTCGGCGGTTGGGTGGCGCACGCCATGGCGGCGCAGTTGCAGGCTGCCGGGCGTGCAGTGGCGTCGCTGACGTTGATCGACAGTGAGGCGCCCGGCGGCGACGGCACGGCTGGTAAACCGTATACGGCGACGGCTGCGCTGGAGCGTCTGATCGAAACGCTGCAATTGTCCAGCGGCAAGTCCCTGGGGATTGACCCGCTGACCTTTGCCAATGCCGATGACACGACGCAGATGCGTCTTCTGCATGCCGGCATGGTGAGCGCCGGGGTGCTTTCGGAAAAGGCTGCGGCAGACGCCATGCACGGCCCGGTGCGGACCTTCGCCACGGCGTTGCGCACGGTCTATCAACCGACACTCGCCTACCACGGGCCGGTCAGGCTGGTGCTGGTCGACGACCCGACGCTGGACGCCTGGGGCAATCAGCGCGAGCAGGCCGCGATCCTGGAAGGCTGGCAGCGTCAGGTCAACGATCTGGCGGTGTGGTACGGGCCGGGCAACCACTTCACGATTCTCAAGGCGCCCAACGTCTTCAGTCTCGCGGCGTGGTGGCATGACGGCCTGTCGGTGCCGGTCAACGAAACGCTGTCCTGAATGTTGTTTCTCTACCCGAGCCCGGCCGCTGGCCGGGCTCACTCCTGAACGGACTTGTGGTCATTTATGGAAAAGTCGAAGTTGCGCAAAGTCGGTATGGGATTGGCGTTGGCCGCGGTGGCCGGATTGGTGTTCTACACGGTGCAGGCGCCGGCCGAGGCGCCGCAGTACCTGACTGCCACGGTCGAACGCAGTGATATCGAAAACGCGGTGCTCGCCACCGGGTTGCTCGAAGGCATCAAGCAAGTGGACGTCGGTGCGCAAGTCTCCGGCCAGTTGAAGTCGCTCAAGGTCAAGGTCGGCGACAAAGTGAAAAAGGGCCAGTGGCTGGCGGAAATCGATCCGCTGGTGTTGCAGAACACCCTGCGTCAGGCCCAGGTCGATGAGGAAAACCTGCAAGCGCAAAAGCGTGCCACACAGGCCCAGCTCAAGCAGACCAAAGCAATTTACGAACGCTATAAAAACCTGCAGGAAGACGCCTCGATCTCTCGCCAGGATTTCGAAACCGCCCAGTCGGATTACGAAGTGCAGCAGGCCAATCTGTTGTCGCTGGACGCGCAGATCAAGAGTGCGCACATCCAGATCGATACCGCCAAGGTCAACCTGGCGTACACGCGGATCGTCGCGCCAATTGATGGCGACGTGGTCGGTATCGTCACCCAGGAAGGGCAGACCGTGATCGCTAACCAGTTGGCGCCGATCCTGCTGAAACTGGCGGATCTGGACACCATGACGGTGAAGGCCCAAGTCTCCGAGGCCGATGTGATTCACATCGCCCCGGGGCAGGAGGTGTACTTCACCATTCTCGGCGAGGACAAGCGCTATTACGGCAAGCTGCGCGGCACCGAACCGGCACCGCAGAACTTTCTGGAAACGCCGCCCGCCGGTACGCCCAAGCAAAACTCGGCGGTGTTCTATAACGCGCTGTTCGAAGTGCCCAACCCTGATCACCGCCTGCGCATTTCGATGACTGCGCAGGTGCGCATCGTCCTCGACACCGCCAAGTCAGTGCTGACCGTACCGGTGGCTGCGCTTGGCCCGCGCAATGCCGATGGCAGTTTTCCGGTGCGGGTGCTGGACGCCAAGGGCCATGCGCAGTCGCGCAACGTGCAGACCGGGATCAACAATAACGTCAAGGTGCAGGTCAATGAGGGGCTGGCCGAGGGTGATCGTGTGGTGATTGGTGATCCAGTGACCAACGTGGCGGGGGCTTGAACATGACGCAACCGCTGCTCCAACTCACGGGCATCACCCGCAGTTTCACCGCCGGTGACCGCGAATTTCTCGCGCTGAAAAATATCAACCTGACGATCAATGCCGGGGAAATGGTGGCGATCATCGGCGCCTCGGGCTCGGGTAAATCAACGTTGATGAACCTGCTAGGTTGTCTCGATTACGCCACTGCCGGCAGCTACAAGATCAACGGCCAGGAAACCCGCGATCTGGATAATCAGGCGCTGGCGGAACTGCGCCGCGATTACTTCGGCTTCATCTTCCAGCGTTACCATTTGCTGCCGCACCTGAGCGCCATGCACAACGTCGAAATGCCAGCGATCTACGCGGGTATTCCACAGCTGCAACGCCATGCCCGAGCCCGTGAGCTGTTGGCGCGATTGGGCTTGCAGGAGCACTTGAGCCACCGGCCGAGCCAACTGTCGGGCGGGCAGCAACAGCGGGTGAGTATCGCCCGCGCCTTGATGAACGGCGGCGAAGTGATTCTCGCCGATGAACCGACCGGCGCGCTCGACACCGCCAGCGGCAAAGAGGTGATGCGCATCCTGCTGGAACTGCACGCGGCCGGACACACGGTGATTCTGGTGACCCACGACCCGAAAGTCGCGGCCAACGCCGAGCGCATCATCGAGGTCAGTGACGGTGCAATCCTCAGTGACCGCAGCAACGTGCGTGACACCACGCAACTGCCGGACGAAGACGCGGTGGCCCCCAAGGCCACCGCCTCACGGCGTCTGGTCGCCAGCCTCGGCCTGTTCAAAGAGGCGTTCAGCATGGCCTGGGTCGCGCTGATCTCGCACCGCATGCGCACGTTGCTGACCATGCTCGGTATCGTCATCGGCATCACGTCGGTGGTGTCGATCTCGGCGGTGGGTGAGGGCGCCAAGCGCTACGTGCTCAAGGACA
The DNA here is from genome assembly GCF_058786735.1 of Pseudomonas sp. FW305-7. Classification (NCBI taxonomy): domain Bacteria; kingdom Pseudomonadati; phylum Pseudomonadota; class Gammaproteobacteria; order Pseudomonadales; family Pseudomonadaceae; genus Pseudomonas; species Pseudomonas sp. FW305-7. The sequence goes on along the minus strand of NZ_JBYSZA010000004.1, from coordinate 36,721 downwards.
TCGCGGCCATCGGCAGCAATACCATCGATATTTATCCCGGCAGCAGCTACGGCGACAAGCGCGCCGCCGCCATCGAAACCCTGTTGCCCGCCGACGTCACGGCGCTGAATCAGTTGTATTACGTCGACAGTGCCACGCCGATGATCGGCCGCAGTCTGTTGCTGCGCTATCGCAATATCGATCTGGACGCACAGGTCAATGGCGTCAGTCACCAGTACTTCCAGGTACGCGGCATCAAAATGGCCGAGGGCATCCCGTTCAGCGAGAACGATGCGCGGCGCCAGGCGCAAGTGGTAGTAATCGACCACAACACCCGTCAGCGCTTGTTCGGTGGCGGCGTCGACCCGTTGGGGCAGGTGATCCTGATCGGCAATCTGCCGTGCACGGTGATCGGCGTGGCGGCGGAGAACAAAAATCTCTTCGCTTCGGGCAAGACCCTCAACGTCTGGGTGCCTTATGAAACCGCCGCCGGGCGGGTGTTGGGCCAACGTTATCTGGACAGCATCAGCGTGCGCATGAAGGACGGTCAGCCAAGCAAAGTGGTCGAAGAACATGTCACGCAGTTGTTGCTGCAACGCCATGGCATCAAGGATTTCTTCACCAACAACCTCGACAGCGTTTTGCAGACAGTGCAGAAAACCAGCCGCTCGCTGGCGTTGCTGCTGTCGTTGATCGCGGTGATTTCGTTGGTGGTGGGGGGGATCGGGGTGATGAACATCATGCTGGTGTCGGTTACCGAGCGGACGCGCGAGATCGGCATTCGCATGGCGGTCGGTGCCCGGCAATCGGACATTCGCCAGCAGTTTCTGGTAGAGGCGGTGATGGTTTGTCTTTTGGGCGGGGCGATCGGGATTACGCTGTCCTACGCCATCGGCCACCTGTTTTCGGTGTTTATCAAAGAGTGGGAAATGGTTTTCTCGCTGACGTCGGTGCTGACGGCGGTGGTCTGCTCGACGCTGATCGGCATCGTATTTGGCTTCGTGCCGGCAAGAAATGCCTCGCGACTTGATCCGATCGAGGCGTTGGCCCGGGATTGAAAACGGCCATCACCCTAACCCTCTCCCGGAGGGAGAGGGGACTGACCGAGTCGTACTTGCGAGCTACACCGACCTGAACCACCGAGTCGAACTCGGTTTTGAAAGCCGCGAAGATCGGCTCCCTTTCCCCCTCGCGCCTTGGGGTAGAGGGGACTGACCGAGTCGTACTTGCGAGCTTCACCGACCTGAACCACCGAGTCGAACTCGGGTTTGCAAGCCGCGAAGATCGGCTCCCTTTCCCCCTCGCCCCCTTGGGGGAGAGGGCTGGGGTGAGGGGGATGGATCTGAAGTCGTACGCAATAAACGGGATGGTCAGGCAGCGCTTGAAGCGGAGGTTTCCATTGGCGAATACATCCAGCGCATCAGCGAATGACGGCCGCTGATACCGAGCTTGATGGCTGCACGTTTGAGATAGCTTTCCACCGTGTTGACCTTCAACTGCAACTGCTCGGCCAGTTCCGGCGCGGTGCGGCCGGCGAGCAGGCCGACACACACTTCGGTTTCGCGATTCGACAGGCTCAGCCCCAATTGCTGCAAGCGCTCGGTAAAACGCCCTCGCAGGGTTTCCAGCCCCGAGCCTTCGGCGGCCTCGCAGGGGCGCGCGGCGTCAATGCTGGCAGGCTGCAGTGCGTTGATGTGTTTTTCCACCATCGGCAACAGGACTGGGGAAATGTCTTGCAATAGGCTGCGTTCCTGCGCGGAAAAGCGCTGGGACTGACCGTTGCGGTACACCGAAATCACATAACGGTAACCGTCCTTACGGCGGGTCAGATGCAATTGCGAGGCGTCTGCGCACGCCGAAGACTCAGGTGGCGACACAGCGTCGGGCGTCGCAGTACTGTGTTCGGAGAATACCGTTTCGGCCAGCAGAGCCGGATCTTTCATCGGTTCGGATTCACTGCGGCTCGCGGTGCGCCCCACGGGTTCGACGCGCATCTGGCGAATGTGCGTGGCATCCACCGCCAGTTGGGTGCGGATGAGGTCATGCAGCATGCGCGGGAAATGCCGGCTGCCGGTACTCGCAATGACTTTGCCGATGTGGGGGAACAGGTATGAATTCATATACGTCATCCATGAATTTGCGGGTTTACAAACGTCCCGGCAGCGTCGTCTACGATCTCCTTGAACGCACAATTGCTGCAGGAATTGGATCCTATCCTAGTACAACGTTTGAGTGACGGCTGAATGAAGGGGTTATTTGTTAATAACCGCATGGCTTCTCCCTCTTGCGAAGTCCTGCGCCGAAAACACCGTGACGTCTGAGCGATTGTCCTTTCTGAGTTGACGGTGAAACGCTTTTCAGCTGATTTATCCCGTTTCAGTGTGTCAGTAATCTGTGCCCATCTTGAACGCAACAAGAACTCACACAACTGAAAAGGAATGCACAGATGAACACTCCAACCTACAACCGCCTCAACAAAGACGACGCCGTAGTGCTGCTGGTCGATCACCAGACCGGTCTGATTTCGCTGGTGCAGGACTTCTCGCCGAACGAGTTCAAAAACAACGTGCTGGCGCTGGCCGATCTGGCGAAGTTCTTCGACCTGCCGACCATCCTCACCACCAGTTTCGAACAAGGCCCGAATGGCCCGCTGGTGCCGGAACTGAAAGAGATGTTCCCGGACGCGCCATACATCGCTCGCCCTGGCCAGATCAACGCCTGGGACAACGAAGACTTCGTCAAGGCGATCAAAGCCACCGGTCGCAAGCAGATCATCATCGCCGGTGTGGTGACGGACGTCTGCGTCGCGTTCCCGACATTGTCGGCGCTGGCCGAAGGCTTTGATGTGTTCGTGGTGACCGATGCCTCCGGCACCTTCAACACCACCGTGCAACAGGCTGCATGGAGTCGCATGACCCAGGCTGGCGCACAGATGATGAACTGGTTCTCGGTGGCGTGTGAGCTGCACCGCGACTGGCGCAACGACATTGAAGGGCTGGGTAATCTGCTGTCGCAGCGGATTCCTAACTACCGCAATCTGATGAACAGCTACTCGGCGCTGACGGCTTTGCAAAAATAAACCGGCGTTGCTAATTGAAGAGCCTGCTCTGACCAGCAGGCTCTTACTTTTTTCTGATGTTTGTAAACCGAGTCAAAACGCAGAGATGATCATCATTTCAGAGGTATTGTCCGATACGATTTATAGAGCCGCTGAACCTCAGGATCATCCAGACTCTCGTACGTGATGCCTTCCTTGTCCAGACCGTCCAGCCCTTTGATACCGCCAATCATTTGCGGCCATTCTTCACGACTGGAGATGTCGCTGATAAACGGTGCCAGATAACCATCCAGATGGCCTTGAAAAGGATCTCGAATTTCGTCACTGAGCGCCCGTAAATAATTATCCTTGCTCGTCTCCGACCAATTGATGGCGAATCTGGTCCGAAAGCACAGTTCCATGTAAACGAGCAGAATGGTGCGACCATTCCCATCCAGAAAAGGATGAGCAGAAGCCAGCTGACCCATTACCTCGCCAGGTCGGGCACGGAAACGTTTTTTGTTGGCTGCGAGTTCAAGGGCGTATTCGACGGACCTTCTGATCAGGTCCGGGCGCTCGAATATTGTGTGATGCGGATCATCCTTCGAACCTTTGAAAACCGCCAAGTGGGGGACTAGCTCGTACCTGTCTTTGCCCGCCCAAGGGTAAAATCCGGAGAACAGGATTTCATGTGTTTTCAGGACCGTTGTGTAGTCGATCGGCTTTTTCTTGGCGAGATAGGCAAGAGCGTCGTCGATACTGGCTTCGAATGAGAGGTGCTCCGCCTCTTTTACTTCGACAGGGTCTTGGAGTTTGAGTGTGTTTTGAAGATAACCTTCAGTCTCGAAATCGCCGAAGGGGTCAAAAGTCATGCGCTGAGTTGCTTTTTGCAACGTCTTTTTTCCTGCAGATAACGTCCTTGCAGGGCCATGATTTCTGTTTTGCTAAGAATGCCCTTCCTTTTGAGGTTCACGAGTAATTGCTCAATACCGTCCAGTTCCACGACATCACCAGCCAGGCGCGTGATGGTGACCGCCATGCAGCTCAGGCTGTCACGGTCGGCGGTAACCTTGTGTTCCTGTGCGAGCTGGCGAACTTCATTCGCAACGCTGTCTGTGGTTGATTCAGGCATTTGGAATCCCTCGTATTCTCTATCGGAGCATAGCACGGTGTCGTTTCGACAGTCACAGGAGCGAGCCCTCGACTAGCCATGTCTGGACGCGAGCCCGAGAGTCGGCGCCCCACGCAACGTCTCCGGAACCCCCACCCAAAGCAACACAACGGCCACCGCCGCAATCCCCGCCAACGTCAGAAACGCAGCGCTATAACCGGCGCCTTGCACGACAAACCCGGCCAGCCCGTTACTCAGTGCCGCACCGAGACCAAACACGGTGGTCAGTGCGCCCAGGCTGATATTGAAATGACCGGTGCCTTGTGTGAGGTCTTTCACCATGATCGGGAACAACGCGCCGAACAGACCCGCGCCGACGCCATCGAGCATTTGCACCGCGACCAGCCAATAGGGATCGTCAGATAACGTGTAGAGCACGCCGCGCAGAGGCAGGATCAGAAAACCCGCCAGCAGCAGGGGTTTGCGTCCCCACTCATCGGCTTTGGCACCGACCAGCAGCGCAGCCGGAACCATGACCAGTTGCGCCGCGACGATGCACGCGGACGTCAGTGGCGTGGCCATTTGCAGATTGGTTTGCGCGAGTTTCTGGCTCACCAGCGGCAGCATCGCGGCATTGGCCAGGTGAAACAGTGCGCAGCAAATGGCAAACAACAAAAGTGGCCGGTTGCTGAGCAGCACAGACAAACCGGAGGGTTGATGCTTGTCCGCAGTGGGGTCGAGGCCGCGGGCCAGGTCGTGGTCGATGGCATCTGCGCTGACGAAGTGGATGGCGATCACGCTGGCGAGTGCCATGGCTGCCATCAAGTAAAACACCGCAACGGGGCCGAACAGATAGGCGAACAGTCCGGCGAGCAAGGCCGCGCAGGCGTTGCCGGCATGGTTGAAGGTTTCATTGCGCCCGGTGCGCCGGGTGAACGCTCGCGGGCCGGTCATGCCCAGGGTGATCGCGGAAATGGCCGGGGCGAAGATTGAGGCCGCCGCTGCGCTCAAGGCTTGAGTCAATGCCACCAGAGTGAAGGACGTGACGAAGGGCAGCACCAGGCAACTGCCGGTCACCAGCAGTGCCGCGACGGCTATCAGCGCGCGTTTGCTGCGGCTGCTGTCGACCAGTGCGCCGGCCGGTGTCTGGGTGATCAGCGCGGCGATGCCGGCAAGGGTCATGACCACGCCGATACTGGCCGGGTCCCAGTGATGCACCGCCAACAGGTAAATTGCCAGGTACGGCCCGAGCCCGTCGCGCACGTCGGCGAGGAAAAAATTGAGGCTGTCCAGTGACAGGTTATTGCGGCGATCCAGTTGATTGCTCACAGCAGCCTCACTCGAAATTGGCAGACAGCAGATGGCTGACCCGTGCCACCAGGGTGTCGACGGCAAATGGCTTGGTCAGGACTTGCATCCCCGGTCCGAGTTGGCCGCTGCCGATCACGGCATTTTCGGCGTAACCGGTGATGAACAGGGTTTTCAGTTTCGGGCGGATTTCCCGGCCCGCTTCGGCCATTTGCCGGCCGTTCATGCCACCGGGCAAACCGACATCGGTGATGAGCAGGTCGATGTGGACACGCGATCGCAACGTTTCAAGGCCTTCGACACTGTCGGCGGCTTCCAGCACGGTGTAGCCGAGCTCGCTGAACACATCCTTGAGCAACATGCGCACTGTCGGCTCGTCGTCGACGATCAATATGGTCTCACCGGCCTTGGCCACCGGCGTACTGGTGCTGTGGGTGGCATCGTGGTTTTGCTGTGCCTCACCGCGATAACGCGGCAAGTAAATGCACATCGTCGTGCCTTGCCCGACTTGCGAGTGCACGCGCACCTGACCGCCGGATTGCTTGGTGAACCCGTAGATCATCGACAGCCCCAGGCCGGTGCCCTGGCCGAGCGGTTTGGTGGTGAAAAACGGGTCGAAAGCCTTGGCGATGACTTCGGCGCTCATGCCGGTGCCAGTGTCGGTGACGCAGAGGCACAGGTACTCGCCTTCAGGCATATCGAGGGTGCGGGCAGATTCGAGCGCAATGGATCGATTGGAAGTTTCAACGGTGATGCGCCCGCCATCTGGCATCGCGTCGCGGGCGTTGATGCACAGATTGAGCAGGGCGTTTTCCAGCTGACTGGCGTCAACCAGCGCCGGCCACAGATCGGGTGCCGCCAGCGTCTGCAAGCGAATGCTCGGGCCGACGGTGCGTTGGATCAACTCGGTCATCCCGACAATCAGTGTGTTGACGTCGGTCGGACGCGGATCGAGCGTCTGCCGTCGGGAGAAGGCCAGGAGTCGATGGGTCAGGGCGGCGGCACGGCGGGTCGCGCCTTGAGCAGTGGCCATGTACTTGTCGACGTCTTTCAGGCGACCCTGCGCGATGCGTTTTTCCATCAGCTCCAGTGCGGCCGAAATGCCGGCCAGCAGGTTGTTGAAGTCATGGGCCAGGCCGCCGGTCAGTTGGCCGACCGCTTCCATCTTCTGCGACTGTCGCAGTTTTTCTTCGGCTTGCATGAGATCGGCGGTGCGCGCCAACACACGTTGTTCGAGGGTGTCGTTGAGCGCGCGCAAGGCTGCGTTGGCACGGTCACGTTCGGCCTCGACATTGCGCCGGTCTTCGACATCGATGAGTACGCCGGGGAAGCGCAACGGGGTACCGTCGTCGGCGCATTCGACGCGGCCGTTGGCTTCGATCCAGTTGTATTTCCCATCGGCGCCGCGCACTCGGTACTGATGCGAGTAGGCGCCGCCACGGGCTATTGCCGCCGTGATCGCGCCAGTGAGTCCAGCCTGATCGTCGGGGTGTACGGTCATCACCACTTGTTCCAGGCTCAAGCCTTCGCGACCCAGCGCCGGGTCGAGGTTGAACACCCGGGCAAAGCCTTCGTCCACGGCGAAGCGATTACTCGGCAGGTCCCAGTGCCAAGTACCGATAATGGCGCCGGCGGCGAGGGCAAGTTGCACGCGCTCGACGTTTTCCCGGGCGACGGCTTCGCTGATCCGCAGTCGCTCTTCGGCGTCGCGGCGTGCGGTGACGTCGCTGAAAAAGATAGCAATCTGACGATCTGCCGGGTCACCGACGCGCACCGCCCGCACGTCGAACCAGCGCTCGAAGGTGTTGGCGTAGTTCTCGAAGTTCGCCGGTTCACCGGTCTTGGCAACGTGCCCGTAAGTCTCGAACCAGAACTTCTCCAGATTCGGCGCAAACTCGGTCACCCATTTGCCGCGCAGGTTGACGCCGCACTGACGCTCAAATGCCGGGTTGGCCTCGACGAAAAAGTAATCCACCGGGCGGTCGTCGGCGTCGAATTTGACTTTGACGATGGCGAAGGCCGCTTCGATGGTTTCCAGAATGGTGCTGAAGCGTTCCTCGCTCAGGCGCAGTGCGGTTTCGGCACTGCGCGAGCGGGTCAGGTCGAGCATTGCGCCGATCATGCGTTCGGCCTGGCCGTCGGCGTTGCGGATCACGTGACCGCGGTCGAGCACCTCGGCGTAGGAACCGTCCTCGCAACGGAAGCGATACTCGGCGCTCCAGGTCGAACCTTTTCCGTCAATCGTTGAGCGGATCGAGGTCCTGACGCTATCGCGATCCTGTGGGTGGATCTGCGCGAAGCGCCAATCGATGCTCGGGTCAATGGCGGCCGGCGGGAACCCGTAAGCCTGTTGCAGCGCTTCGTTCCAGACAATCTGTCCGCTTTGCAAATCCCAGTCCCAGACCGCATCGCGGGTCGCCTTGACCGCCAGGCGATAGCGCTCTTGAGTGTCGAAGAGCGCACGGCCGGCCAGATGTTCGCCGGTGCGGTCACGCAGGATTTTCACGAAACCCAGATGTGTTTGATCGTTAGCGTAAAGCGGCATCAGTTCGCCTGACGCCCAGAACAATTGGCCATCCTTGCGCAGGTGCCAACGTTCATCGGAGGCGCGTCCCTCCAGCAGCGCGCGCTGCATTTCCAGCGCTATACGGCCAGCGGCACGATCCGCCGGCGTGAAAAAGCGCTCGGCGCTGTGGCCGAGCATTTCCTCGGCCGTCCAGCCCATGACATTGACGGCGCCTGAGTTCCATTCGGTGATGGTGCCCTGCGGGTCGGTAACGACCATGGCGAAATCGATCGCGCACTCGAAGATCGCTCGCTGGCGTGCCTCGCTGCTGGCCAGCGCCGCTCGGCTGGCGGAGAGTTGCGTAGCCAGATCGTGCGGAACACAGGCGTCTGGCGAAGGCAATGCGGCACTTTCGAGCGCCTGGCGCAGGCGCAGAACCTCAGCTTCAAGCGCCTCACGAGTAAGATCTTTCAGGGTTTCCACCACTCATGCCTTATTGATTTTTGTGGCAAACGAACACTACGGGTCACTCATTGACACGGCGCCTCATGCTTAAGTTGCAGCCGTGAAGCGCGGCGCAGCCTGATCTCAAAACGACTGCCCGTTATCCAGCCTGTCGAGCAGCCCCTGGCCCCGTTGCCAAAGGGCCTGTTGCTTGTCCGCGGGCATGCGGTCGAGGTTTTTGTAGAGCATGCCCATGCGTTGATTGCTGCGCAGCACATCGCCGTGGCGCATGAGGAAATGCCAGTACAGCGCATTGAACGGGCAGGCGTTATCCGTGGTGCTTTCGCTGACCTTGTAGACGCAATCGCGACAGTAATCGGACATCCGCTTGATGTACTGACCGCTGGCGCAGTAGGGCTTGGAACCGAGATAACCGGCGTCGGCATGCATAACCATGCCCAACGTGTTCGGCAGCTCGACCCAGTCGAAGGCGTCCATGTAAATGGCCAGATACCACTCGCAGATCTGCTTCGGCGCGATGCCGGTCAGCAAAGCGAAGTTGCCGGTGACCATCAGTCGCTGAATGTGGTGGGCATAGGCGTGTTTCAGGCTTTGACCGATCGCCTGGCGCATGCAGTTCATCTGCGTGTCGCCGGTCCAGTAGAACTCCGGCAAGGGTCTTTGGTTACCGAATGCATTGCCTTCGGCGTAGTCGGGCATCTTCAGCCAATACACACCCCGCACGTATTCCCGCCAGCCGATCAATTGCCGAATGAAGCCTTCGGCGGCATTCAGGGCGACGCTGCCCGACCAATAGGCGGCCTCTACGTCACTGCACAACTGGCGCAGATCGAGCAGCCCGATGTTCAGCGCAGCACTGATCCGTGCATGGAACAGAAACGGTTCGTCGCTGGCCATGGCGTCCTGGTAATCGCCGAAACCGGCCAGACCGAAATCCACGAAGTATTCCCAGAGGGCTTGGGCATCGGCGTGTGTCACCGGGTAATTGAAATCCTCCACGGAACCGTAGTGGCTGGCGAAACGCTCTTTCACCAGCGCGATCACTTCAACGGTGATGGAGTCTGCGCAGAAGTTGAGCGGGTAGGGCGGCTTGACGCCTTTGGGCAGTGACTTGCGGTTGTCGGCATCGAAATTCCATGCGCCGCCCACCGGGCTGCCGTCGCCGTTGAGCAACAGGCGACTCTTGCGCCGCATCTCGCGGTAGAAGAACTCCATGCGCAGCTGTTTTTTGCCGGCAGCCCAATCTGCGAACTCGCCGCGTGAGCAGAGAAAGCGGCTGTCACTGTGCCAATGGATCGCCAGACCACACTCGCGCAGCGATTGCTCCAGACGCCAGTCGCCGGTTTCGCTCAGGTGCACTTCGTCTGGCTGTAAAAGCGCGTGCCAGCGCTGCAACTCGCTTGGCACGGCGCCGGTATTTTCAGGGTCGTCGAGGCGGGCGTACTGCACCCGAAAACCCTGGCTGCGCAACGTTTCGGCAAAGTGCCGCATGGCGCTGAACACCAGCACGATTTTTTGCGGGTGATGAGGCACGTGGCTGGCTTCCTCCATCACCTCGACCAGCAGAACGGTATCGCGTTCGCGATCCAGCCCCTGCAACGAGGCGAGATCGAAAGATAACTGGTCACCGAGGACCAGGCACAGCCGGTGGGTTGCTTTCATTCGAACGGATTCAGCTTGATGAGAGGCAAAGGAGAAGCCAGTGGTTTAGGAACCTTTGTTCAGATAGTTGTACGGAATTGTGTTTTTGTATAGGTTTTTTTGATCAGCCGGGATACGTCGGGTAATCGACGTAACCTTCGGCGTTGCCGCCGTAAACCGTGGCCGGGTTGAGGGCATTCAGCGGCCAGTCGTTGGCGATTCGCGCGGGCAGATCCGGGTTGGCCATGAACGGTCGACCGAAGGCCACCAGGTCGGCGAGGCCGGAGTCGAGTAATCGCGCCCCGGATTCGGCGTTGTAGCGCCCGGCGTAGATGATCGCGCCGCTGAAGGTTTCGCGTACTGCTTGGCGGAAGGTTTGCGGCATGGCGGGCGCATCGTCCCAATCGGCTTCGGCGATAGACAGATAAGCAATGCCGACCGCTTCGAGGATTTTGATCGCTTCGATATAGGTGGTGTGTGGATCTTCTTCGACCATGCCCAGATACGTGCGCGCCTCATCGGTGGTGGTGAACAACGGCGCGAAACGCACGCCGACTTTTTCCTTGCCGATGCACTCGGCCACGCCCGCGACCACTTCGCGGAGAAAACGCAGGCGGTTTTGTAACGAACCACCGTACTGATCGGTGCGCAGATTGCTGTGGGCGGAGATGAACTGGTTGACCAGGTAGCCGTTGGCGCAGTGCAGTTCGATGCCGTCGAAGCCGGCGTCCATCGCATTGCGCGCGGCCTGAATATAAAGCTGGACCAGTTCCTGAACCTCGTCGGTGCTCAGCGCTCGCGGTGCCGATGGCGGCACCAGTTCGCCTTTGCCGGGCGCGGTTTCGATGAACACGCTGACCCGACCGGTGGCGACGGCGGACGCCGAAACCGGCGCTGCGCCACCCGGTTGCAAGGCGCTGTGGGACACGCGGCCGACGTGCCAGAGTTGGGCAAAGATGACGCCGTCGACTGCATGCACGGCGTCGGTGACTTTGCGCCATCCGGCAATTTGCTCCGGTGTGTAAATGCCGGGTGTCCAGGCGTAACCCTGGCCACGCGGTTCGATCTGCGTGCCCTCGGTCACCAGCAAACCGGCGCCGGCGCGCTGCTGGTAATACTCGGCCATCAGTTCATTGGCGATGTTCCCCGGTTGGGTGCTGCGCTGGCGGGTGAGTGGTGGCAGGACAATACGGTTTTTCAGGGTGTGAAGGCCGAGTTTCGCGGGAGTGAAATAAAGGCTGTTGTTCATGGGGAACCTTGTGGAGGGGCTTATTAGACCAGTCGTCTATTGAGCGGATGAAAAAAAAACGCCGTGCGGCACGCGCACGGCGTTCGGATGGCTTTTTACGGCGCCGGCGTCAGCCGAGCATCTTCAACAGTTTCTCGGCCACAGCGGCGGAACTGGCCGGGTTCTGGCCGGTGACCAGTTGGCCATCGGCGACCACATGCACCTGCCAGTCAGCGACTTTGGAGTAGCGTCCGCCGAGGCGCTGAAACTCGTCTTCGATCAGGAACGGCACAACGTCCGTCAGGCCGACCGCTGCCTCTTCCGAGTTGGTGAAACCGGTGACTTCGCGATGCTGGATCAACGGATTTCCTTGAGCATTCACAACGTGACGCAGCACGCCCGGCGCATGGCAGACGAAACCGTGTGGCTTGTTGCTGCGGTCGAAGGCTTCGATCAGGGCGATCGACTGCTGGTCTTCGGCCAGATCCCACAGCGGGCCGTGGCCACCTGGATAGAACACGGCATCGAAATCATCTGCGCTCACCTCGGCCAGGCGCCCGGTGTTGGCCAGCGCCTGTTGGGCTGCCGGGTCTTGGCGGAAGCGGTCGGTCTCGGCGGTCTGCGCGTCGGGCTCGTCACTTTTCGGATCGAGCGGTGGCTGGCCGCCGGCTGGCGAGACCAGGGTGACGTCGGCACCGGCGTCCTTGAAGGCGTAGTAGGGGGCGGCGAACTCTTCCAGCCAGAAGCCGGTTTTCTTGCCGGTGTTACCGAGTTGATCGTGCGAAGTCAGAACCATCAAGATTTTCATAGAGCACCCTGGGGTTGATCGAGTGGCGTCGCTGCACAACGGATTTGCACAGCGGCGACACCGGAAGATTGCATGTCGGAGCGCAGCATAGTTTCCAATTAGACCAGTCGTCTAGTAATTTTTTAGCCGAAGCTTTTTCAGTGACAGGTGTGGCAAACTTCCGTTCCTCTGAAATAAACGACTGGTCTATTGCCTGGTATTTTGTGCCCCATGAAAGCGACCTACGACGATACCCGCCAACATTTGCTCGACACCGGCCACCGGATGATGGCCGAGAAGGGCTTCACCAGTGTCGGCCTCAATGAAATCCTGCAAACCGCCGGCGTGCCCAAGGGCTCGTTCTATCACTACTTCAAATCCAAGGAGCTCTACGGCCAGGCCCTGCTCGCGGATTACTTTGTCGGTTATCTCGCGGACATGGAGCGGCGCCTGACATTGCCAGGGCTGAACGCTTATGAACGGCTGATGGATTACTGGCAGGGCTGGCAGGATCGCTGCACCCTCGAAGGGCATGGTGATGAGTGTCTGGTGGTGAAGCTCAGTGCCGAAGTCGCCGACCTGTCCGAGTCGATGCGCCTCACGTTGCGTGATGGTGCCGAACAAGTGGTGGCGCGCATTACCCTGTGCATCGAGCAGGGCCAGGCGGAAAAAAGCCTGCCGGCCGCAGATGCCCGGCACTTGGCGGAAACCCTGTATCAGCTCTGGCTGGGGGCGAGTCTGCTGAACAAGCTGCAACGTACCGGGCAATCGTTGGATACGTCGATGGCGACCACCCGGCAACTTTTGGCTGTTTGATGTTCAGGTTGATCCGCCGGCAGCGAGTCCCGCGGATCGACGCTAAACCGATGACTCAGAACTCCGGTGTGTACTTCACGCTGAACATCACGTTGCGCGGGTCGCCGAAGTTGTTGTTGCCGTTGAGCTGGTTGTAGGCAGCGGTGTAGTAGCGCTTGTCGAACAGGTTGTTGGCGTTCACCGCCAGGTCGATTTCCTTGCTCAACTGGTAGCCGAGACGGGCGCTCCACACGGTGTAACCGGCGACGTCATAGGTGTGTTCATAACCCAGCGTGTGGCTTTGGGTGGTGAAACCCAGACCGGTGCTGACCCGCTCCCAATCGCCGCTGAACTGGTAGTCGCCCCAGACTCGCAGCATGTGTTTCGGCGTCCAGGTGCTGAAGACTTTGCCTTCATTGTCCGGGTCATCGAGGTATTTGGTGGTGTTGTAGGTGTAACCGGCGAACAGTTGCAGATTGTTCAGGACTTCGCCGCTGATCTCGGCTTCGATGCCCTGACTGCGGACTTTGCCGGCGGCGTTGGAGCAATACCAACCGTCGCAGATCATGCCCGACGCGAGGTCGTTGACGGCACGGTTTTCCTGGTCATAGCGAAACAGCGCCAGGGAGGTGTTGACCCGGTCGTCCAGCAATTCACCCTTGAGCCCGACCTCATAGTTGCTGCCAACCACCGGTTTGAGCGTCTGGCCACTGGCGTCGCGGTTGGTTTGCGGCTCGAACACATCGGTGTAGCTGGCATACACCGCCCATTCGCGGCTCAGGTCGTAAATGATGCCAGCGTAGGGTGTGACCACACCGGTTTCCTTCGCGGTGCTGTCCGGAAGGGGCGTAACGACGTCGCTGAAGGCGACTTGGGTCGCAGACTGGTAGTTGTAGTCATACCAACTCACCCGCGAGCCAAGCACCAAAGTCAGTGGTTCGATCGGTTTGACGCGCCAGCTGCCATACAGGCCTTTTTGGCGGATATCGTATTTACTCGGCGTGGCGCGGCCGCCCGGCGTATTGAGCAAACCTTCGTAGCTGATTTCGGGACGGTCGTGGTCGATGTCGAAGATCGTGTCGGTGGTGTTGTTGTTGAAGGTTCGGGCGAATTTATCGTCGGACGTGTACTTGGCGTAGTTACCGCCCAGCATCACTTCGTGCTCCATCGATAGGGCTTCGAAGTGGCCGCTGAGGTTCATGTCCAGGCCGAGTTTGGTCGCGTCGAAGTCCGTGACGAAGTCGGCGTATTGAATACCGCTGCCATCGGGCTTGATCCCGTCGCCGCTGGTTTGCAGACGCTGGCTTTTGCCTTTGTTGGTTTCACTCATGCGCACGGCGCCGACCTTGAACGCCCAATCATCATTGAAGCGGTGTTCCAGATCGGTATAAAGCGTGGTGACGTCGATGTCCAAATGGTTCCATCGAGCGCCACCGTAGGTTGAGCGCGGCACATTCAGCGGCTTGCCGTCGGAGTAGCGTGGCAGGCCGCGAATCATTGGTCGTGACTCGCCCTCGGAGTTACTGACCGCCACGCCCCATGTGGTGTCGTCGCTCAGGTCGAAGTCCAGTGCACCGTACAGCGAGTGAGTCTTGCTCCATTCGTAATCGACGAACGACTGACTCTGGTCTTCATCGGCGACGAAGCGCCCGCGCACCGTGCCCGTCGAGTTCAGCGGCCCACCGGCATCCAGTTGCAAACCGTAGTGATCCCAAGAGCCGGCCTTGCCGGTGATGGTCACGGTCGGGGCATTCTGGCCGCGTTTGCGCACCAGGTTGACCGCGCCGCCGGGGCTGCCGGCGCCTTGCAGCAGGCCGGATGCGCCACGGAGAATCTCCAGACGATCGAAGAAAATCAGGTCTTGGGTCGCCCAGTTGCCCAGGGCGTAGGAGTTACGCGTGATCGGCACGCCGTCGTACTGCCAGTCGTCGATCTGAAAACCGCGCGAGGTGAGAATCATGCCTTTGCCCACGCCCTGAACGCCGACCAGGCCGGTGGTCTTGTTGGCCGCGTCCTTGAGATCGGTAAGGCCCTGATCGTCCATTTGCTTGCGGGTCATCACGGTGACCGACTGCGGAATTTCCTTGAGGGTGTGCGTGCCTTTGCCGATGGTCACGGCCTTTGCTGCGTAGGAGCCCGAGCCCTCGGTGGTGGCGCCGTAGCTGCGTTCGACGATGTTGGTGGCACCCAATTGCAGCGCTGCGCTGCTGTCGGTGGCGGGCTCGACGCTGAAGTTGCCTTGCCCGGTCACGCGTAGCTGCAAACCGCTGCCCGCCAGCGCCTTTTGCAGCGCTTGTTCAGCCGGCATCTGGCCAATCACCGCTGGCGCGCGTTTGCCCTGCACCAGGGCCGGCTCCAGCGAAATGATTTGCCCGCTCTGCCCGGCAATCGCATTGAGCGTGCTGGCGAGAGGGCCGGCCGGCAGGTTGAAACTCAGGTCTTGCGCCAGCGCTGAACTCGCCAGAGTTGCCAGGGCAACGGCAACGGCGACGGGAAGGGTACGGGGCCACGTGTTGAGCACAACATTCTCCTGTTTGTTTTGAAGTGTCAGGAGATAGGAGGGATGAGAAATGAAAACCGGACACAAACAAGAACGGTTTTCAAAAAAAACTTTTCGTCCCTCACTGTTTGCTGATCAATGTCAGCCAGGGACTGTAACGATTCACGCGAATAGGCAGGGTTTCGGCCAGGGCGCCGAGGGTGCGCTCGGGATCGTCCAGCGGGAACACGCCTTGCACGCGCAGACCGCGAACCTCGGGAGCCACGCGCACGAAACCACGATGGTAAGGACGCAGCGCTTCGACCACTTGCTCCAGCGACTCGTCCAGCACATTCAAACGCCCGCTCAGCCAGTCGGCGCGTCGACGCTCATCGCCGCTGGTCAGCGTAATGTCGCGCGAGGAGAGCAGCGCTGCCTGGCCTTCCTTGACGACTTGCGTGGTGCCATCGAACAAACGGGCTTGCACGGAATGCTGCAGCACCACGAGGCGGCTGGCGTCCTGTTCCTGAATGACCAGAAAACGCGTGCCCAGCGCACGCATTTCGCCTTCGGCGGTTCGTACTATCAGCGGGCGACGCGGGTCGGGCGCGACATCAATCACCAGTTCGCCGTGGCGCAGAATGACCACCCGTTGCTGCTCATCGAAGCGCAGATCCACCGCGCTGTCAGCGTTCAGGCTGAGGCGGCTGCCATCGGCCAGATTAAACGTCTGTCGTTGACCGCGCCCGGTGTGCAGATCAGCCAGAAGCGTTTCACCCAGGCGGGTTTTGCTGCCAAGCAACAGACTGCCACCGAGCAGACCGAGGCCGGCGATCATGCGCAAGGCATCGCGGCGCGAGGCCTGTGGCTGCAACAGAACCTGACGCGCCTCACTCGCCTGGCCGGGCAGGCGTCGATCCAGTGTGCGCACCGTGTTGAACGATCCGCCCAAGCGTTCCTGCAAATTGTCCCAGGCCTGGCTGTGTGCACGGTCCATCGCCAGCCAGGCGTTGAAACGCTGTTGCAGTGCAGCATCCGGCGTGCCGGCGCGAAGCTTGACCATCCAGTCGATGGCTTGCTCGCTGATCGGGTCCAGGCGTGTTTTGCTCATGGCGCCATGTCGCACAGGTAGCACTGGCGCAAGGCCTGTTTCATGTAACGGCTCACCGTGCGCTCCGACAGCCCCAGCTTCTGCGCAATCGCCACGTAGCTCAGCCCGTCCAGTTGGCTGTAGAGGAATGTGGCCTTGACGATCAACGGCAAGCCATCGAGGGCGCGGTCGATGGCCACCAGCGCTTCGATCAATTGCAGTTGTTCTTCAGGGGAGGGCGCCAATGCTTCTGGCAGCGCCGAGAGGCGCTCAAGGTAAGCCAGCTCAAGCTTGCGTCGGCGGTGACGGTCGAAGATCAACCGGCGCGCGATGGTCGATAGATAGGCCCGTGGCTGCTCGATGCTGTCGGGGTCCACTCGCGCCACCAACAACTGGCAAAAGGTATCGGCGGCGGTGTCCTCGGCATCCGCGTGGTTACGCACCTGCCGATTGATGTGTTGCAGCAGCCAACGATGATGATCGCTGAAAAAGAATCCCAGCTTGCTGGACGGAAGAGAGTGCACTGGTGAGCTTTCCAGATGTTAGTGAGAATCTCTCTCAATACTACCTGCGTGGCCAGAGCCAGTGCAATCGGTCTGTCGTGTCGGCTGTGTTTGCCGCTAAAGCGCCGCCCATTGATCGCGGTATTGCAGGAGGAAATCGACGAAGGCGCGCACGTGTTGCGGCACATAGCGACCGTGCGGGTAGAGCAAGGTGTAAGGCCTTGAGCGACCGCTGTAGGGCTGAAGCACCTCGACGAGGCGACCCTCCGCCAGTTCCTGTTCAACAATGAATTTGTAGGTCTGGAACACTCCCGCGCCATGCTTTGCCAGCGTTACGCCGCCGAGAACATCGTCTGAGCAGGAGTAACCACCGTCGGAAAACACCTCACGATCCTTGCCATTTTCCTGAAACAGCCAGGAGATCCGCCGCCCGCTGCTGGGCAGTTCGAACTGGATGCACTCGTGCTGAGCCAGATCTTCCAGGGTCTGCGGCACGCCCGCTTTGTGCAGATAGTCGGGCGACGCCACCACCACCAGTTTCGCGTCTTCCAGCAGGCGGGCAATCAGGGTCGAGTCCGGTTGAGCGCGGACGCGGATCGCCAGATCGTAGCCCTCCGCGACGAAGTCGATATTGCGATTGCCCAAGTGAATATCCACCGTGACTTGCGGGTAGAGCGCTCGAAAGGCTGGCAGCAGCGGCAGAATGCGGTGATGCCCGTAAGTGGTCGGCAGGCTGATGCGCAAGCGTCCTGACGCGGTCGTCTGCGCGCCCATGACTTCTTGTTGCGCCTCGACCAGTTGGGTCAGCGCCTGGCTGCACTGGACGAAAAAATTTCGGCCAGCCTCGGTCAACCGAATGCTGCGTGTGGTTCTGGCGAACAGCCGGGAACCCAGGCGTTGCTCCAGCCGCAGAATCGATCGGCTCACCGCTGCTGGTGTCACCCCGGCCAGCTGTGCGGCGGCGGTGAAGCTACCGGCCTCGGCGGCGAGGCAAAACAGTTCGATACTGCCCAATTGCAAGTCATCAAAGTGGCGTTTCATAAGGGAGGGCACCGAGTCTCAACAGACATTTCATCCCGGTGTTTACTACATGAAACGGCGCCGCCGGTATACACCGACGGCGCCGTTTTCTTGTTGCAGGGACAACAGGGAATCAATGCCCCGCGCTCTGACCGCCATCGACGTGCAGAATCTCACCGGTGACGAAATTCGCGCTGTCCAGATAGAGGATCGCCTGCACGATGTCGTCAATCTCACCCATATGGCCAACCGGGTGCAGGCTGCCGAGCGCTGCGTGAGTCTCCACACCATGCATCGGCGTCTTGATGATGCCCGGCGACACGGCGTTGACCCGAATGCCGCGCTTGGCGTACTCGATAGCCAGCGATTTGGTTGCCGCGTTGATGCCGCCCTTGGTCAGCGAGGCCAGCACCGAAGGTACGCCGTCGATGGCATGATCCACCAGGCTGGTGGTCACGCTGACGATGTGGCCGCTGCTGTGCTTCTCCATCTCGGTAATCGCCAGTTGCGAGATGTGGAAGAAGCCGCTCATGTTGGTGGCCACAACCTGGGCGTAATCTGCCTGGCTGTACTCGGTGAATGGCTTCGCGACAAAGATCCCCGCGTTGTTGACCAGCGTGTCGATCCGCCCGAAGCGAGCGACGGCTTCGCGGATGACGCGCTCGGCAGTGGCAGGATCAGCGATGTCGCCAGCCACGGTCAGAATGTCCGGGTCGGTAGAAGGCTGGATTGAACGGGAGGTCGCGACCACTTGATAGCCGCGCTCACGAAAGCCTTTGACCAGACCTGCGCCAATACCTTGAGAGGCGCCGGTAACCACTACCACTTTGTTGGACGTGCTCATGATGAATCCTCATGTAATCGAAATGAATTGAGTGAACGGATTTTCAACGGTCAGACGTGAGCGCCAACCTGCGCCGCCTGACGTAATGCTTGCCGGTAATCAGCGACCGATTGCGATCCGGACAGGATGTGTCGGTCATTGATAACCATCGCCGGTACCGACTGGATGCCGCGCTGCTGATAGAACGCTTCGAGTTCGCGGACTTCACGACTGAACTCTGCAGAGGCCAGTACGGCTTCTGCACGCTCACTGTCGAGCCCCGCGTCCTTGGCCAGATTCACCAGCGTTTTGCGGTCATCCGGGTTTTTTCCATCGGTGAAGTAAGCCCGCAACAAGAGCTTTTTCAGTGCGCGCTGGCGCCCTTGTGTCGAGGCCCAAAACAGCAAGCGATGGGCATCGAACGTGTTGTAAAAATGACTGCGCTTTTCCAGGTCGAAGTGAAAGCCAATCTCCTCGCCGCGTTGAATGATCATCGCGTTGCGCTGCGCCACTTGCTCAGCGCTGCGACCGTACTTGCGCATCATGTGCTCGATAGCGTGTTCGCCAGCCGCCGGCATCTCCGGATTAAGTTCGAACGGCTTGTAGGTCAGTTCAACCTCGACTTCACCCGCCAGACTTTCGATCGCTTGCTCAAGTGCGGTAACGCCGAGCGCGCACCATGGGCAGACGACATCCGAGACAACATCGATTTTCACCACGCGACTCATGATGAGGCGTCCGACAACTGTTTGCGGTACTCCGTGGTCGTCATGCCGGCGTAACCCCAGTTATCCGTGTCGACTTCCTCGATGACGATGTGCGTCAGTTTGGGATCCTTGTGGAGCACCCGTTCCATCGTTTCCGTGATCTCCTTGATCACCTGGGCTTTCTGCTCCCGAGTGACGCCGTCACGGGTGATGCGTACGCTGATGAAAGGCATTTGAGTATCTCCAGTGGTCAGCCTGTCGGATTGATGGGCTGCTGTTGGAGAGAACTTTAGGAAGTTGCAGGAGGTTGATAAATGGGGTTTCAGGTACATCATTTGTGATGTGGTGTATCAAGTGCCCGCACAGGGTCGGCCTTCGGACCCTCTTCGGCGATAAAACGACGGGGACGGGTTAAGTTAAGTCTGCCTAGACGAGGGACGCTGCCATAACATCGCGGTCTTACGGAGCAATCGATGATCGATGAAGAACAGCTAGTGGATCTTTATGAAGCCGGCGACGCGCTGGCTGGCGGAGATAGCAGTGCAATGCAACGTTTGCTTCCGCACATAAAAAACCGCGAGTCGTACAGCGACATCCCGGTGTTGTTCTACGTCGCTGAAAACGTGGAAACACTCGATTTTCTTGCGGAAAATGGCGTGGATTTTTTTCAGAAAAACAGTCTGAGCGGTGGCAGCCTGCTGCATCGCTCGGCGCTGGAAAGTGATGATTCTGTCTTCGCATGGGTACTCGACTGGTACAAAACCCACAACTTGATCGACGTCACTGATGACGCCGGCGTTACGCCGTTGTCGGCGCTTTTGAAACTCGGTCCGATAGAGCGTGCAGGTAGATTGATTGACTCTGGCGCAAGTGTTGATTCAGTGGCAGACAACGGTCTGACCCCTGCGCGACAAGCCGTTTTCCATATGGGCGAAGAGCCGCAGGCCATTGGAGGTCTGCAGATACTTCTAGCCCATGGATTGACCGTGGGTGCGGACGAGGCCGTCTATCTGGCGGATGCCGCGCGAAGCATTGACCGGCCCGTTCTTGCCCAGTGGGTTGAAGACAATCTGCAAGCTCGATGATGTTCTTGTTCACCCCAGAATTTACGGCGACCAAGGAGCCTTGCAAACGTCAAGGTGGATGCAGAGGTCGCATCGTGTAACCTTGGCGCCGGGATAGAGAGGGATGTCATTTATGGAACAAGGAGCGGTGTCACCCCTTATGGACGACAAGCAATCACCTGTGCTGATCCAGGTCTACATGGCCGACGATGGTGGCGCTGTCCGTGAGGAACTGCTCGCGCGTCAGATTGATCAGCACACCTACGAATTACTCTCTTCACCTGGCCTGGCGCAAAACCTGGCGAGGGGGGATATCGTCTCGATCAAGGATAGAAATGCACCTGCCGAGGTGCTGAAGCGAGGCGGTAATTTCTGTATTCAAATCTACGCCGATTACATTTCCCCGGACGCGATCACTGCGCTTGCAGATGATGTTGTCCGCGAGTTGGATGGAACACTGGACGGCGTCTGCGAGGGAAGTTTGTCGCTGGCTGTTCCTGCGAAAAATGGCATGGAAAGAATCAACGGGTTTTTTGACAGGTTCCGTGAGCAAACCGGGATTCAGTGGTATTACGCCAACATCTATAAAAACCTCGACGACGATAGTGACGAGACGCTGTTGTACTGGTGGCTGTTGCCGACCCCTGCACAAGCTCATGTGAAGGCTAAGTCGTTTGTTGACGCTATTGATCGGCGTGATACTGCAGCGCTCAAGCGGGATTTCGCAATATCGGACGCTGTGGCGGATGAAATCTACGCGTCAATCGATGAGTATTTTGGTCCCGGCACAACAATATCCATAGCCCCTGAAGAGACAGCCTTCGATACAAACGGGCGAGACCGACCTTTCATCGATGCTTATGAAACCAATAGCAAGACGTTAGGCATGGAATGCATCCTTTGGGCTAATGGCGCTCCCAGCGAGGCGATTCTCCATCTTGAGATTTCACAACGAGAGGGGGAGTTAGTGGTGTATTACAAATACATCGGGTCTTGATCCAAACCATCATTATTTTCTCCGTACACTCTTAGACGTAGTCCGCTCCCAAAACGGAAAAACATGGATATTAAATTCTCCGCAATATACTTCGATGCCTCCTCAGAAGATGAAGTTTTGACTGTCGCGCTGTCTGACAACGCCCATGAACCTGAGGACTTTCTGATTCTTCAGCGAGCGACGGAGGTTGATGAGCAAGATGTGGAACTGGGTCAAGACACTTACCATGTTGAAATCGGCAATCCTGGATTGGCAGGCTATGGTGGTGTTGACGAAGTTTTTATCGCGAATGATCGTTTGACCTTTGTTTTTTCAGATGCTGTTGCCTGGTGTAAGTCTATAAAAACACTTGAAGTGCGACTGTCGTCTCAAGCTGAAATTACAGGTGATCTCGCCGATTTGCTTGGAGCGGTGTTTGCAGGGCAATCAACCAGAATTTCGAGGTCATGATGTCCTGGACGTATTCTGACCAGGTTGATTGGGGGCTTTAATGAGTTATTACGTGCTTTCGCAATTGGAGGACGTTGGCTGTCCCGTCGGGATTTTGCATGGCGACCTTTTTGACAAATTTTATCCAGACACAAAAGATGTGAAATTCGGTTTTTTTCCATGGTATGCAGAAAAGGCAAAGGCCGGCCCGCGCACGCCTTTTCCGCAGGGGATGGTTCTTATTTCCAGGGATGAATACTACGATTTTGATATCAGAAGTATTTCGCGTTTTTTCTACGTGGTCAGTGATGCGTTTCTGGCGGTCTGTCGCAAGACGAACGTCAATATTATCGACAGCGTCAGGATTGAAGTGCTGTCAGAGGCTGGGAAGCGTATTTCAGAAAAAAATTATAATGCCGTGTTGTTTGATGAGCTGGACGTTCGAACGAACTGCGATCCGGCATCAACATTTGTCGAAGAAAACGGCCGGCCGGTCAGGTTCAAAAAGCTGGTACTTCCACCTGAGTGGGGGCTGGATCTGTTCAAGTACCGCAGACTGATTTCCGGTAGCGATAGTCTGGTCTGTTCCCAGGCGTTCAAGGAGTTGGCAGAAAGCTTTAAAGGCATTGGGTTTACCCCATTGGACGAGGTTCTATGGTCTGGGATAAGGCGAATTTAAGAAGGTTTCTGGTGATATCTTTTTAATAGTCAGGTCAGGATGGATACGGGGCGATATGGAATACTACGTGCTCTCTCAAAAGGAAGAGTCTGGCTGTCCGCGTGGCTTATTGAACGCGAATTTATACGATAAGTTCTATCCCGATGCGGAAGGCGTGCAATTTGGCTTCTTTCCTTGGTATGCGGAGAAAATAAACTACACATTTCATACCCCGTATCCGGAAGGAATGGTGCTGATATCGAAGGATCGGTTCTATGATTTCGATATCCGCAGTGTTTCGCGTTTTTATATAGTCAGTGACGATTTTTTGTCAGTGTGCGCGGAGCTTGATGTCGCAATCGCGGATCGCGTGGTAATCGATGTGGTATCAACCAAGGGAGAGCCTGTATCCGTCAAAAGCTACAATGCGGTCCTTTTTGAAGAGCTTGATGCCCGCTCTGATACAGGGTTGGGCTCGACATTTGTTGAAGAAGATGGATTGATTTTCAGATTCAAAAAGTTAGTGTTGCCTGAGGTATTCAAGCATGACTTGTTCAAGTTCAAAGGAATGATTTCCGGTAGTAATACGTTGATTTGTTCCAGCGCTTTCAAAGCACGGGCGGCGGGGCTTAAAGGCGTTGAGTTCATACCGTTGGAAGGCGTGCTCTGGTCGGCTGTCAAGCCAATTTGAAATAGGGACCTAATGATGCAAAAAGCTGATTGTGCAATTCCTGACGCATCGCAACAGCAGGTGTGTGCCAGGTATGGGCTGACGCCACACCCTCCCGAGGAGGTGGTTGCCATTGCATTGAATACTCTCCACAAGTCGCCGATTTACGGATCGAGAGTCCAATTGCCTGAGGGGGGCACGGTCAGTTGGTTCATTCACTGCGGTGAACACTCGCCAGCCAGCGGCTTCTATCAAACGCTGCACACCAGCCATTTGGTTGATGAATTACCGCAAGTGCTGAAGTATCTTTTTCTGCCCGCAGGTTCCAGGTTCATTATCGACAGAGAAGGTTACGAAGACGTTTGGATGGTGGGAGTGGAATCCTCTTCGGACTGAAATGTCGAGCGTCTTGACGCCAGTGAAAGCTTTCCTTTGAGCACGGATATGACTGATATTTTTCACAAGATTATTTTCAAGTTAACGCCTGACGAAGATGATTACCCTCCCTTTTCGGTTGAATCGGTATGGGGCATCTACCGAGGGAAGGACGTTTACGAAATAGACAACACACCTTATTACGTTCATGGCGTCAGTAAAGGTGATCGTGTGCAAGTACAACTGGATGGCGAGGAGCGGATAGCTGCCCGTGTGGTGAGTCAAGGCGGGCACTCGACAATCAGGGTTTTCGCGAGTGATCCGGGCGAGAAAGCAAAGATAATCACCCGGTTGCAAGAATATGGTGCGTTCTGTTTATCAACTCGCGGTCTATCGTTGTTTGCTGTGGATATTCCCGCAAGCTGTGATTTTTCCATGATCGACAGTTATCTGTCGTCGATTGCTGATGGCGAAAATATCGCCTATGAAGACGCGTGTCTGCAGCACTACCCGATAGAGCCATCTCGCGTACTGGAGTGCTCGTCGTTGGCTTCCATACCCTGCCTGTTACATTGAACATAAGGATGTAAATGGAGAAGGTATTTTTCAAGTTATTGGTCGAAGATGACTATCCACCGGTTTCAAGCGAGAGCCTGTGGGCTGAGAGATTGGACTCGGGCTCATTTATCGTGAAGAACATTCCGTTTTACACACGGGAAGTTTGTCTTGATGACGAGATTTCGGTAAGCCCCGTGGTGAACGCTGAGTACCAATTTGAGAAAGTCATAAAAAATACCGGCAACAGTACCCTTCGTATCATTTTTTTCGAGGCGGGTGAGCCATGGATTTCTAGTGTTTTGGAAGATCTGGTTGCTAGAGGCTGCGCATGGGAAGGTATGAGCAAAAAGTTCTTCTCCATCAACGTTCCTGCCGACGTTTCCCTTGACGATGTGCTGAGTGTATTGGCCGAGAAAGAAGCAAAGGGATGGCTGGATTATGAGTCTGGAATGCTTCGCCAATAAAAACTCCTTTTGAGCCTTATCAACGATGAAGAAATTCAACACGTTCACCGTACACGGAACCGCCGTTGGCAGTGAGAACAGCATCCGCCTTGATGAAATTTCGATCCTTGCTGACCCCGAAACCATCAGGGCGCTTGGCGCTTTTCTAATCCGCGCCGCCGATGAGATGGCAGTTGAGGGCGTGGAGCATGTACATCTTCAAGACCTCGTAGAGAACTTCAGTCATGAAGACCACGTAGACGTGATTGTCCTTAACGGCGATCTCATAAAAAGCGCCTAGGTCCAGACGTTGCAGTGAGTAAGGTATGCGCGTCGATGACGTTTTTATTTCCACCATTGAATGCGACTTTCAGAATAGTGACCGCTTCGCCACGCTGGCGGCAAAAATGGTCACGCATACTTTTGAATATTTCAGTCTGCAAGCCATGAAGGGTGCTCAGAAACAGGGAAGAGCCCGAGTGCATTCAATCGCTTGATATCGACCTTGGCGCGAACGCACTGAGCAGTGCCTGCCTCTATCCGGCACAAGCCAACATTTCGGCGATCCATTGAACTTGCCGGGCAACGTCTTGCACCTTTGCCTCGGGCAAAGCCTGTTGCGCTCGAGCGAACTGGGCCAGTGTCTTCTGCTTTTCATGCAGCCGGCGTTGCCACTTGATCAGGAATTGCGGACTGCGGACCTGCATTTGCAGCGGGCCGAAGTACAGCTCTTGATCGGTGTAGACCACTGACTCTGCACGTTCAGCGACGATGATTTCGTAGTCGAAACGGTTTTCCTGCAACAGTTCCTCGTGGAGGATGCGGTAGCCATTGTCCACCAGCCATTGGCGCAGTGGCTGCTCACCGCCATTGGGTTGCAGGATCAGGCGCTCCTCGCCGCTCAAACGCGATTTGCCGCCGTCGAGAATGTCGCGGATCGTCTCGCCGCCCATGCCGCAGATACTGACGGCGGTGATCCTGTCGCCAGGCTCGATCGCCGCCAGACCATTGGCCAGACGCACGGTGATGCGTTGCTGCAGATCGTTGTCGCGCACCGTGCGTTGGGCCGAATGAAAGGGCGTCAACGCCACCTCACCGGCCACGGCCGCTGCAATCACCCCGCGACGCATCAGCGCCACCGGCAGATAGCCGTGATCCGAGCCGATATCGGCCAGCCTTGCGCCGGTCGGCACATGCGCTGCCACGCGCTCCAGGCGCATGGACAAAGTCTGTTCGTTCAACGGCAACCCCTGTTCATTACAAGTTTGCGGCAGCAATGACCGCAAAAGGGGGGCGACTTTGTCGAGCAACGCGGTGCCTGTCAAATTCCGGCGACAGGGATCACGGCGCGAACCTTCAGTCGACCAGTGTCGCGTTATCGATCACGAAGCGATATTTCACGTCGCCCTTGAGCATGCGCTCGTAGGATTCGTTGATCTGATCAGCACGGATCAGTTCGATGTCGGAGACGATGCCGTGTTCGGCACAGAAATCCAGCATCTCCTGGGTTTCCGGGATCCCGCCGATCATCGAGCCGGCAATGGTGCGGCGTTTCATGATCAGGTTGAATACGTTCGGCGAGGGATGCGGCGAGGCGGGTGCACCGACCAATGTCAACGCACCATCGCGCTTGAGCAGCACGAGAAACGCATCGAGATCGTGCGGAGCCGCGACGGTGTTGAGGATGAAATCAAAGCTCTTGGCATGCGCCGCCATCTCTTCGGCATTGCGTGACACGACAACCTCATCGGCGCCCAGTTGTTTTGCCGCTTCGCGTTTCGATTCGGACGTGGTGAACGCCACGACATGCGCGCCCATGGCATGGGCCAGTTTGATCCCCATGTGACCGAGGCCACCGATGCCGACCACGCCGACTTTCTTGCCCGGCCCGGCATGCCACTGACGCAGCGGCGAGTAGGTGGTGATCCCGGCGCAGAGCAGTGGCGCGACGGCCGCCAGTTGCGCCTCGGGATGGCGGATGCGCAGCACGTAACGTTCATGCACGACGATGTTTTGCGAGTAGCCGCCGAGTGTCCAGCCGGGGGCGTCTGGCGTCGGGAAGTTGTAGGTGCCGATCATGCCGTCGCAGTAGTTTTCCAGCCCGGTTTCGCAGTCATCGCAGTGTTTGCAGCTGTCGACGATGCAGCCGACGCCGACCAGATCACCGACTTTGAAATCCGCGACATGCGCGCCAACGGCTGAGACGCGCCCGACAATTTCATGGCCCGGCACGCAGGGGAATTGTGTGCCGGCCCATTCCGCACGCACCTGATGCAAGTCTGAATGGCAGATGCCACAGAAAGCGATATCGATCTGCACGTCATGGGCGGTCGGCGCGCGGCGGTTGATCTGCATCGGCTCAAGGGGTTTGTCGCCAGCGTGGGCACCGTAGGCTTGTACGAGCATGGGAGCGTCCTCAATGGGGTTATCGAACGCACATTTTTGCCCTTTTGCCCGACATTGAAGTAGTGCATTCCTGTGCAATGCTTGCCTGATCCTGCGAGGCGTTGTGACGTTGCGCAGACAGACGATCGCAGTGTTTGCAGGTAATCTGCCGGTTCGCTGACTAAAACAAAAACAGGAGCCATTGATGCAACCGATCCGTCTCGGTCTGGTGGGCTACGGCAAGATTGCCCAGGATCAACATGTCCCGGCGATTCTCGCCAATCCCGCATTCCAGTTGCTGTCTGTCGCCACGCAAGGCAAGCCCTGCGCCGGTGTCGAGAATTTCCAGTCGCTGAGCGAATTGCTCGCAAACGGCCCGCAGGTCGACGCGATCGCCTTCTGCACGCCGCCGCAAGGACGATTTGCGTTGGTGCAGGAAGCGCTGGCCGCCGGCAAACATGTGCTGGTGGAAAAGCCGCCCTGCGCAACGTTGGGTGAGGCAATGGCATTGGTCAGTCTGGCCGAGCAGCACGGCGTCAGTGCGTTATTCGCCTGGCACTCGCGCTATGCGCCCGGCATTGCCGCCGCCCGCGACTGGCTCGCCACCCGTACCCTGCAAAGCGTGCACATCGACTGGAAGGAAGACGTGCGCAAGTGGCATCCCGGCCAGACCTGGATCTGGCAACCGGGCGGTCTGGGCGTTTTCGATCCGGGCATCAACGCCTTGTCGATCGTCACGCACCTGCTGGCACTGCCGTTGTTTGTCGAGTCCGCTGAACTGCGCGTACCCGACAACTGCCAGTCACCGATTGCCGCTTCGATCAAAATGTCTGACGCACGCCACCTCGAGGTGCGCGCCGAATTCGACTTCGACCATGGTCATGACGAACTCTGGAGCATCGAAATTCGCTGCGCCGAAGGTGTGTTGCGACTGGATAACGGTGGGGCGCTGTTGAGTATCGATGGAGCGCGCCAGACGGTTTCGGAAGAGGGCGAGTACGCGGCGGTGTATCGGCATTTTCAGCAGTTGATTGGCGACAAGGCCAGTGATCTGGATCTGCAGCCGTTGCGGTTGGTGGCGGACAGTTTCTTTGTCGGGAGTCGGGTGTTGGTCGAGGCGTTTTACGACGCCATTTGAGATCTGACGCCGTCTCATTGTGGTTGTCCCCTTAGCCAAAGTTCAGCAAAAACCTGTGGGAGCTGGCTTGCAGCGATGGCGGTGGGTCATTCAACAACGATGTTGGCTGGCCCGACGCTTTCGCGGGCAAGCCCGCTCCCACAGTGATTGTGGCTGTACCCTTCGCCCAAGTTCACCGCGAGAACCTGTGGGAGCTGGCTTGCCAGCGATGGCGGAGGGTCATTCAACAACGATGTTGTCTGGCCAGACGCTTTCGCGGGCAAGCCCGCTCCCACAGTGATTGTGGCTTTACCCTTCGCCCAAGTTCACCGCGAGAACCTGTGGGAGCTGGCTTGCCAGCGATGGCGGAGTGTCATTCAACAACGATTTGTCTGGCCAGACGATTTCGCGAGCAGGCTCGCTCCCACGATTTTGCTTAGAAACGGTCAAGCGCGTAAGGGTCGATTGCCGGCAAATCCCCCATTCGTTTTTCTACCTCCGGCAACACCATCCGCGCAACCATCTCCGCCGTCACCGCCGCCTGCGTCAGCCCCAGATGCTGATGCCCAAACGCAAGCAACACCTTGCCCCCGCACGCTTGATCAATCACCGGCAACGAATCCGGTAGCGATGGCCGAAACCCCATCCATGGCGTCGCCGCCTCAGCGCTCAGATCCTTGCGGAACAACCCCTGAGTCAACCGATGCAACTGCCACGCGCGTTCCATGCTCGGTGGCCGCTCCAGCCCGGCGAACTCGACCGTGCCCGCCAGGCGCAAGCCTTCAGACATCGGCGTCATGATGAACTTGCGCTCCAGCGAGGTGACCGGGAAGGGCAGGCGGTTATGTTCCTGCGGCAACATCAAGTGATAACCGCGCTCGGTGTCCAACGGGACTTTCTTGCCGGTGAGTGCGGTGGTGAGTTTTGCCGAGTGCGCTCCGCAGGCGATCAAGACGCGGCTCGCGGTCAAACCACCGGTTCCGGTGATCAGCGAAACACCGTGCTCCCGCACATAGCCGCCCTGAACCTGTTGCCTCACAAAACTCACGCCGCTGGCCTTGGCTGCTTCGACCAACTCGCAGACCACGCGATATGGATCGAGAAAATGGCCGGTGCGCGGAAAGAACAAACCGCCCTGAATCTGATCGCTAAATTGCGCTGCGGATTCCCGTACCGCGCCAGCCGGCCAGAAATCGACCGGCACTTGCTGCTGGCGCAAGCGAACCTGGAGCGCATCGATGGCCTGCCGCGATTCCGGGCGCTCGAAGACCAGCAACGATCCATCGACCTTGAGCAGGTCAGGACGTTGAATATCCCCCAGCAAACGATGCCAGGCATCCAGACTGCTTTCATTCAGCGCCCGCAAACCCGCCACGGTTTTCTGAAAGGGCTCCGCCCGCAGGTTCAGCAACAGCCGCGTAAACCAGGGCAGGGCGCGGGGCATGTATCTCCAGTCCAGGCGCAGCGGGCCCATCGGGTCCATCAGCATTGCCGGCAAGCGCTTGAGAATCGACAGGTCAGCAATCGGAAACACCTGCTCGGTCGCCAGATGCCCGGCATTGCCGAACGATGCGCCGTGCCCCGGTTCCTGCTGATCGATGACCACCACACGCTGGCCCTGACGGGCAAGACGCAGTGCGCAGGCGACGCCGATGATGCCGGCGCCGACCACGGCGATGTCGTGCGAGACGTTATTCGGGCTGTTCATGCGCTTCCCTTTGCCCATCGAGCAGGCGACGCAATTGCAGGGGATTGGCCTGTTTCAGTGCCGAGGGCAACAAGCTGTCGGGGAAATCCTGATAGCAGACCGGACGCAAGAATCGGTGGATCGCTGCTGTGCCAACAGATGTCGACCGCGCGTCGGATGTGGCCGGGAACGGCCCGCCATGTACCATCGCATCAGACACTTCGACACCGGTGGGCCAACCGTTGACCAGCAACCGACCGGCCTTGCGTTCCAGCGCTGGCAGCAGCGCGCGGGCCTGCTCGAGGTCTTCGTCGTCCAGGTGCAATGTGGCAGTCAGTTGGCCTTCCAGATGTTCGATCACTTGACGAATCTCATCGTCATCGCTGCATTGCACAATCAACGACGCCGCGCCAAACACTTCGGCCTGGAGGTTCTGATCGGCGAGAAAATCGCTGGCTTGGGTGACGAACAGGTGGGCCTGGCACTGATTGGGTTGCGTGCTCATCTGACCCACACCCGAAATTTGCGCATGGGGGTTCTCGGCCAAGGCATTCACGCCAGCCTCATAGGCATTGAAGATGCCCGGCGTCAGCATCGTCTGCGCGGGGCTTTGTTGGAGCCGTTCGGCAGTGGCGGCGACAAATTTGTCCAGCGCGGGCCCCTTATGCGCAATCACCAGACCAGGATTGGTACAGAACTGCCCGGCACCCACAGTCAGTGAAGTGACGAAGCCCTGCGCCAATGCTTGCACGCGATTGCGTAATGCCGCGGGAAACAGCAACACCGGATTGATCGAACTCATTTCCGCATACACCGGAATCGGCTCGGGCCTTGCCTGTGCCGCTTGGCACAGCGCCAGCCCGCCGCTGCGAGAACCGGTAAAACCCACGGCTTTGATGCGTGGATCGGTGACCAGCGCGATACCCAATTCGTGACCGGAACCGTACAACAACGAAAACACCCCCTCCGGCAGACCGCAGGCTTGCACCGCTCGCGCCACTGCGCGGCCGACCAGTTCACTGGTGCCGGGATGCGCGCCATGGGCCTTGACGATCACCGGGCACCCGGCCGCCAGCGCCGACGCCGTGTCGCCACCCGCCACCGAGAACGCCAAGGGGAAATTGCTCGCGCCAAACACCGCCACCGGCCCCAACGGCACTTGGCGTTGACGCAGGTCCGAGCGCGGCATCGGCTGCCGCTGCGGTTGCGCTGTATCAACGCGCACATCCAGCCATTCACCAGCCCGTATTGTGCGAGCGAACAGTCGCAGTTGCTGACACGTGCGGCCTCGTTCGCCGAGCAAACGGGCGCTCGGCAGGCCGGTTTCGGCCATGGCACGGTCAATCAGCTCATCGCCAAGGGCTTCGATTTCCACGGCAATGCGTTGCAGAAATTCAGATCGGGCATCCAGCGTCGTTTCGCGATAGCGGTCCAGCGCTGCCCAGGCCAGCGCGCAGGCCCGCTCGACATGTTCGGCCGAACCGCCGGCATAGGCCGGCTCCAGCGTCATCCCCGTGGCCGGGTTGATCCCCCGAACGGCTTCGCGATTGCCCGCAACAGTGTGCTGTCCGATCAGCATGTGGCCCGTCAGAGTCATGGTTTATTCCTGATGAGAAAAGATTGCCCGCCGCTACAGTCGGCGGGCACGAAAACGCAGCGAGGGATCAGGCGAAGTTCTGCTCCGCCGACCAGTTCTCGTACCAGTGACGGAACAGCGCGTACTGGTTCTCTGCATAGCGGCGTTGTGAGTCGCTCAACGCATCGGTTTCATTGAAATGCAGGGTGTATTCCTTGTCCCCGTTGAGCACCATCAGGTGCTTGTAATACAGCACCAGGTCGCAGCCTTCGTCGAACGACGACAGCACCGCCAGCGCCGATTCCAGTTCCCGCGCCTGACGCCGTGCCTTGGCATCGCCCTTGGCCGCTTGCTTGCTCAGGGCCACCAGTTGCAACACTTCGCGAGGCAGGGCGTTACCGATCCCGGTGATCGCACCGGTGGCGTTGCAGTTGACGAAACCGTGCACCACTTGCGTGTCGACGCCGACCATCAGGGTCACGTCGTCATCCTTGGAGGTGATGTTTTCGGCGGCGTAACGCAGGTCGGCACCGCCACCAAACTCCTTGAAGCCGATCATGTTCGGGTACTCGCGGCGCAGCTCGAAGAACAGATCGGCGCGGGTGGCGAAGCCGTAGTAAGGGCTGTTGTAGATCACCGCCGGCAACTCGGGCGCGGCCTGGAGGATCGCGGCGAAGTGGGCTTTTTGCGCGGCGGCCGAAGCACCACGGGACAGCACGCGGGGAATAACCATCAAACCCTGCGCGCCGACTTTCGCCGCGTGGGCCGCATGGGAAACCGCTTCGCGGGTGTTCACCGCACCGGTCCCGACAATCGTCGCAATCCCCGCCGCCACCAGCCGCGCCACGCCTTCCTGACGCTCGGCTTCGGTGAGCAACGGCCAGTCGCCCATGGACCCGCAATACACCACGGCGCTCATGCCGATATCGATCAGCTCGCGACCCTTGGCCACCAACGCGTCGAAGTCCGGTTTGCGCTGGGCGGTGCACGGGGTCATCAGGGCTGGCATGCAGCCGGTGAAGATGTTGTCGCTCATTGTTTTAACTCCTTGGCACATCGTTTAAATAAGGGTGGAAAGTCGGCGCGGCAGCTCAGATGCCCCACGCGAACGGATCTGTTTCATCGATCAGCAATGTGCTGTCGGCGGTCATGAAGGCGCGGCCAGTGATGTAGGGGCGGATGCGTTCACCTTCCCATTCGAAGCGGCCTTCGAACTGGCTGCCGGTGATGCTTGCCTGTACCCAGCGCGCGCCGGGCTGCAGCTTGTCGTCGGCCGCAAGGCAGGCGAGTTTGGCGCTGGTGCCGGTGCCACATGGCGAGCGGTCGTAGGCTTTGCCGGGGCACATGACGAAGTTGCGGCTGTCGGCGTTGGTGTCGTCAGCGAACAGTTCGATGTGGTCGACGACCGCACCGTCCTCACCGTATATGCCTTGATCTTCGAGGGCCTTGAGCATCGCCCAGGTGTACGCCGTGAGGTGCTCGACGTTGTCCATCGTCAGGGTCTGGCCATGCTCGGACACAAGGAAAAACCAGTTGCCGCCATAAGCGATATCGCCGAACACCCGGCCGAATCCCGGCACATCCACCGGTACCTGTTTGCGGTAGCGATAAGACGCCACGTTGCCCAGCGTCACGGTGCTGTCTTCATGCAGCGTCGCGCTGACCGGGCCGACCGGTGTGTCGATCTTGTGCACGCCTGGGGCGATCTGGCCCAAGTGCTGTAACGAATTGATCAGGCCGATGGTGCCGTGGCCGCACATGCCGAGGTAACCGGCGTTGTTGAAGAAAATCACCCCGCACGTGGCGTCAGCCGACACCGGCTCGCAGTACAGCGCGCCGACCAGCACGTCGTTGCCGCGTGGTTCCAGCAGGCAGGCGCGACGCCATGCATCATGCTGATCGCGCAGGGCATCGCGCTTTTCAGCCATGGTGCTGCCGGGCAGATCGGGAAAACCCTTCATCACCAGACGCGTGGGTTCGCCGCCGGTATGGGAATCGATGACGTGTACTCGTTTCATGGACGTCTCTCGTTTGAAGATTTCAGTAAGCGCCGGCAGGGCGCGCGTTCACGGTGGAGGCGGGGGCGGCGACTTCGCTTTCTTCATCGTCATCCTCAAGGCGCAGCAGATGTGCCGGTACGCCGGTCGCGGCGCCCCAGTAATAGATGCCCGTCGCACAAGCAGCGACGACGAGGGTGTCGAACGGGTGGGCGAGGATGCCGAGGCCGCCGAAGGTGCCGAGTTTCGACAGCACGATCGTCACCGCGTAGAAGGCGATCAGCCAGGCCGAGGAGCGCACTTGGCGAGCCAGATTCAGGTGCGCAGTCGGCACAAAACGACCGCACAGCAGGTAGACGACAAACATCAGGATTTGCAGGCCGAGCAGCCACGACACGGTGCTCCAGCCCGACCAGTAGACGATCAGTGCAGCGATGATGAACGACACCGGTCCGAGCACGCCCATGCACTTGACCCGGAACGGCCGCGGCATGTCCGGCGCATTACGGCGCAACGCAGCCACCGACACTGGCGCCACGGCGTAGCTCAACACCAGTGCGGCGGAAACCACGTTGATCAACGCTTCCCACGACGGGAAGGGCAGGGTCCAGAACACCGACAGCGCAAACGTCAGCCACAGCGCCGGACGCGGGATGCCGGACTTCTCATCGATGTGGGTGAACACCTTGAAGAATGTGCCGGTCTGCGCCCAGCCATAGATCACCCGAGGCGTGGCGTTCATGTAGATGTTGCCGCAGCCGCTCGGTGAGATCACCGCGTCGGCGACCACCAGATACGCCAACCAACCCACACCGAGCGCCAGTGCGATGTCGCGATACGGCAGGGCAAATTCCTTGCTCACACCGGCCCAGCCGTTGGCGAGCATTTCGGTCGGGATGCCACCGAGAAAAGCCATTTGCAGCAGCACATAAATCAGGGTCGAGAGCAGCACCGAGAGGATCAGCGCGATGGGAATCGTGCGCTGCGGATTCTTCACTTCGCTGGCCACCGAGATGATCGGCGTCAGGCCCAGATACGCGAAGATGATCCCGCCCGCCGAGACCGCCATCTCCACACCCGACAAGCCGAACGGCGCGAAGCCCTGGACGTGGAAGTTTTCCGGTTTGAAGAACGTGAACAGCACACCGATCACCAGCAACGGCACGATGAACTTGAAAATGCTCACCAGATTATTGGCTTTGGCGAAGGTCTTCACGCTGCGGTAGTTGAGCACGAAGAACAGGCAGAGCAGGCCGAACTGCACCAGCCAGCCGAGCAGTGTCGGATCACCGGTGCCGGTCTTGGTCAGCCCGGGAAACCACGCCGCGGCGTATTGGCGCGAGGCAACCACTTCGATCGCCACCAGACTGGAAAACGCGATCAGGGTGATGAAGCCCATCAGGTAACCGAGCAACGGCCCGTGGGAGTAAACCGGATAGCGCACCACGCCGCCGGCACGTGGCAGCGCGGCGCCCAGTTCGCAGTAGACGATGCCCAGTAGCAACACGGCGAAACCGCCCAGCAACCAGGAAAATATCCCCGCCGGCCCGGCGATGGCGGACACGTGACTGGCCGCGAACAACCAGCCGGAGCCGAAGATCGCCCCGAGCCCGATAAACGTGAGATCGATCAGTGAAAGCTGTTTTTTGAACTTGCCTTGGCCTGACATGGCATCGCCTTCTTGTGAGTTATTGGATAGGCAGTTGTGTCACTCGGACGGCCAGACTTTGAACTCATCGGCAGCGTGGCGATTGATGTTTTGCGGTGGGATCAATGACGAATTCAGCACAATTGCGCCGACGGGTCGCGGCGCTCGACAGGGCCGTGGTGTTGCTGCAATCTGCACGCGAACGGCGCATGGGCTATCCACGAACAGGGGAGAGAATCCTTGATGCAGAACGCGTTTTCGATTCTTTGCCAGGGTGGCGACGGCAACCGTCCGCAGACCCTCGAAGAGCTGGTGGCCAGCGCTGCGCTGCTGTTGCCGATGCTCGATGTGATCCCCAACGCGGTGATTTTCATCAAGGATGTGCAGGCCCGGTATGTCCTGGCCAACCGCACACTGGTGCAGCGTTGCGGCTTGAAAGACTTGCGCCCGCTGCTCGGCAAAACCAGCGCGCAGGTGTTCCCGGCGCAACTGGGGCCGGGCTACACCGAGCAGGATCGCAAAGTGCTGGAGGAGGGGTTTGTGCTGGAGGATCAGCTCGAACTGCATCTTTATGGCAGTCGCGAACCCGGTTGGTGCCTGACCCACAAACAACCGCTGTACAACCGCGACGGGCAGATCATCGGTTTGGCTGGTATCTCCGTGGATGTGCAGTCAGCCAGCGAAACCCATCCGGCCTTCCAGCGACTGGCGGCGGTCGACGAACACATTCGCAACCATTTCAACCGCCGCGTCACGCTGGGCGAACTGACGCGCATCGCCGGTATTTCCGTCGCGCAACTGGAGCGTTACTGCAAACGTGTGTTCCACCTGACGCCCCGGCAAATGATCCAGAAAGTCCGCCTGGAACATGCCCATCGGCTACTGCACACAGACCTGCCGATCACCGACGTTGCGCTGCAATGCGGCTACACCGACCACAGCGCCTTCACCCGCCAGTTCAAGGCCTCGACCGGGTTTACACCTCGGCAGTATCGTCAGGCTACATCCCTGTAGGTGCTGCCGAAGGCTGCTCCACAGATGTCATTGTGCTGAGGGTATTTAGCGAAACGTCGCACCGCCTCAAAACCCACGAACTCAATCCTGCAGAAATACAGTGTACCTGTGGCGAGGGAGCTTGCTCCCGCTGGGCTGCGAAGCAGCCCCAAAACCTGAGAATTCATTCCTTCAAAAATACCGCGTACTCAGGGTTTACGACTGCTGCGCAGCCGAGAGGGACCGTGCGACGATTCGACAAGCTCCCTCGCCACAGGTGTTCTGTGCTGGGGCTTAGTCCGGCAACTGCAAATTATCCAGCACCCGATTCACCGCCAGCTCCCCAAGCATGATCAGTTGCGCAATCCCCAGCAGCGTCCTGCGCTGCGACGCTGGCAAGAGGTGGGCGAAGTCACTGGCAATGGTTCTTGCTGAAGCAAGGGTCTCGAAGGCATCTGCCAGCATCTCCTCGTTTTTGAAGTCGGCGGTAACGGCGTACATCCTGCGGGTTCTGCGGGGAGGTGGCGTTGACCCGGGCGGGCAGAGGTAGTGATCGAGGGCGCGGTCGGCGGCTTCGTTGAGCTTTTTCGAATCGAGGGATTCGTAGGGGGAGGTGGGGGCGGTTCCGGGTGGGTTGGGCGTTGG